>CAKZHN010000471.1 GCA_936924235.1 uncultured Rhodoplanes sp.
CTGAAGGCAGCCCCCTCATCGGGTGCGGCCGGTGACCTCGCTCCCTGGGACGTGGCTACGTGACCACGCCTGCAGGCGCCACACCCGGCTCCGCCAACCAAGCGTCCCTAGAAGACGCCCTCACGTGAGCAAGGCATGCCCGGTGTAGCGGGTCTGAAAGAGCCGACAAGATTCATGTGATTTCGGGTGTGAATTCACTGGGGAATGTGGATTCGCTGGGGAAAGAGCGGAATGCCGGAATTGCCGAAACCGTCGCAACAAAGACGGTGTCATTCCGGACGTGCCGAAGGCACGATCCGCAATCCATAACCACGACTTGGGGTTATGGATTCCGGGTTCGCGGGCTTCCGCCCGCGCCCCGGAATGACAGCGGTGGGCTCGGCAACAACGGAGCGCGGCTTGCGGCAAAACCCCTCAGCGCGTGACCTTGTAGCCATGCGCCTCGCGGTCCCAGGTGGCGGGCGTCACGCCGCGTTCGCGCAGCTTGAATTTCTGGATCTTGCCGTTCTCGGTCGCGGGCAATTCGCCGACGAACTCGACATAGCGCGGCACCGCGAAGTACGGCAGCTTCGGCTGGCAGTAGTCGAGCAGCTCCGGCGCGGTCAGCGCGGCATCCGGCCGCAGCACCAGCGCCACCATCACCTCGTCCTCGGCAAGCTCGGAGCGCACCGGAAACACCGCGGCGGTCGCGACCGCCGCGTGCGACAGCACCACCTGCTCGACCTCGTAGGCCGAGATGTTCTCGCCGCGGCGGCGGATCGCGTCCTTCATGCGGTCGACGAAATGATAGTAGCCGTCGGCATCGCAGATGACGCGGTCGCCTGAGTGGAACCAGAGATTGCGCCACGCCTCGACGGTCTTGTCGGGCATGCCGACATAACCGCTGGCGAAGGCGAACGGCTCGTGCGCGCGCAGGATCAATTCGCCGGCGGTGCCGGCCGCCACCTCGTTGTCCTCCTCGTCGACGACGCGCGCATCGAAACCGGGGCGCAGCCGCCCCATGGTGCCGGGCCGGTGCTCACCCTGCGGGCTGCCGATCACGAAGTTGGTTTCGGTCGAGCCGTAGCCGTCGAGCAGATGAATGCCGAAGCGTTCAGTGAACGGCGCGTGGAAGCCCTTCGGCACGCCCGGCGCGAGCGCGATGCGCGCACGGTGCGCGCGATCGTCGGCGCTTTCGGGCCGCGACAGCAGGATCGGCACCATGGCGCCCAGAAGATAAGTGACCGTCGCGTCGTGGCGGCGCAGCGCCGGCCAGAAGCCCGACGCCGAGAAGCGCGGCTCGACCGTGAGCGTCGCACCGCTGAGCAGCGCCTGATAGAACGCGTTCAGCGCGTTGGTGTGAAACAGCGGCAGGCAGGTCATCTGGACGTCGCCCTCGACGATGCCGAGAAGACGCGCCGAATAAATGCCCCACCAGTAGTACTGCCCCTGCGGGCACAGCACGCCCTTCGAGAGCCCCGTGGTGCCCGAGGTGTAGAGGATCGCGACCGGATCGCCGGGCCGCACGGGGCTCGCGTCCTGCGTGGCCTCGCCGAGGACGAAGCGCTCAAGCTTCACACGCGGCGTGGCAGGCAGACCGGCGGGAGGCGCATCGCCGCCGACGATCCAGATGCGCTCGACAGCAACGCCGGGCTCGCTGAGCAGCGGCGCCACCACGTCGAGCAGCGCAGCCTCGGCCACCAGCAGCCGGGCGCGGCTGTTGGAGAGAATGTGCTGAAGCTGCGCGCCCCGCGACGCGACGTTGATCGGCACCGCGACCGCGCCGAGCCATGCGCAGCCCAAATAAACCTGCATGAACTCGATGCGGTTGCCGACCAGGAAGGCGACCGCGTCGCCGGGCTTGATGCCGGCCTGCGCGAAGCTCGCCGCGGCGCGGCCCGCAATCGCGAGCGTATCCGCATAGCTCCACGAGCTTTCGCTCGTGACCAGCAGCCGCCGATCGGCGTACCGCTCCGCCTGCCGGCGCAGCATCGCCGGCAGCGTCCGCTCCTGTGCGTCGAACGTCACCGCCACGTCAGTCGATGAGCTGCCAGTTGCCCTTCACCAGCCGCACCAGCACCCGCGCGCGCTCGTCCACGCCGTAGAGACTGTCGGGCGTGAAGGTGTAGACGCCGTGGGTGCCGACCACTTCCTTGGAGGTCATGATGGCGCCACGCAGCGCGGCACGGAATGCCGGCGTGCCCGGCGCGCCCCACGCCAGCGCCCGCTTGGCGGCATCGAGGAAGATCAGCCAGGCGTCGAACGAATAGGCCGAGAACGCATCCGTGGTCGGCGCGCCGTTGGCCTTCTGATAGGCCTCGCGGAACTGCAGCGCGACCGCGCGGATCGGATTGCTCTCCGGCAGCTGCTCGGCCACCACCACCGGCCCGGTCGGGCAGATGATGCCCTCGGCCGCGGCGCCGCCGACGCGGATGAAATCCGGATTGATCAGCGCGTGCATGCCGAAGGTCGGCCCGGTGTAGCCGCGCTCCTTGAGCGCGATGAGCGGCAGCGCCCCGGGCGTGCCCGAGCCGCCGTTCATGACCGCGTCCGGATGCGCCGCCACGATCTTCAACGCCTGGGCGGTCACCGAACTGTCGGCCCGCGCGTAGCGCTCGTTGGTGACGACCTTGATGCCGGCCGGCTCCGCGGCCTTGGTCAGCCCGTCATAGACGAGGTCGCCCCACGAGTCGCTGTAGCCGATATAGCCGACCGTCTTCACGCCGCTCGCCTTCATGCGATCGACCACGGCCTTGGCCATCAGCGGCGGCGGCTGCGGGATCGAGATGACCCACGGCCCGCCTTCGCCCGGCGCGATGTTCGGCATCGGCGAGACGGCGATCATCGGCACCTTCTTGGCGACCGCCACCGCCGCCATCGCCGCGGTTGCGGGCGTGCTCGAGGTGCCGATCAGGATGTCGACGTTCTCCTCCTCGACCAGCTTCGAGGCGTTGCGCGACGAATTCGAAGGATCGGAGGCGTCGTCAAGCTGGATGATCTTGATCTTGTCCTGGCCGATCGCGCTGGAGAACACCGCACCCGCCGCGATGCCCTTACCGTAGGGAATGCCGATCGAGGCGCCGGGACCGCTCAGCGAGGTGATGAAACCGACCTTGAGCTCCGCCGCGCGCGCGGTGCCCGCCAAGGCCAGCGCCACGACAAAACCGGCTGCCGCGCATTTCCATGATGTCCGCATGCCACCCTCCCGATGATCCACACCCAATGATCGAGCCCAGCGTCTCCAGATTAAACGCTCGGGCCAAATGCTAACGCCGAAAGGAATTGTTAAGCAATAAATTCATGTGATAAATCTCGTCGCTGAACGAAGATTTTTCGCTGAGAAGATGCCTGTCGCCGACGGCATCGGGCGGAGTTGACATGCAGCCGATCCGCATCTGGTACCAGAGCTATGTCGATGAGGAGAACGCCGGGCCATATTGGAATTGGCTGAGAGCGCACCTCGCGGACATCGTCGATCCGGGCACGCAGGTCGACATCAAGGGCATCACGCCGCACGACTCCTACGCTCACGCGCTGGTCGAGATGCGCTGCGCCCGCGAGGTGATCTGCAACGCGGTGCGCGCCGAACGAGAGGGCTATGACGCCTTCATCGTCGGCCATTTCCAGGACGCCGGCCTCTACGAGGCGCGCTCGGCCGTGGACATTCCGGTGGTGGCGCTGGGCGAGGCCTCGATGCTGCACGCCTGCCAGCTCGGCCAGCGCGTCGGCATCGTCACCATCAACCCGCGCTACATCCCGTGGTTTCACCACCAGATCGGCAAGTACGGACTGGAACGCCGCGTCACCGGCGTGCATGCGATGACGTTCGAGCCGGGACAGATCCTCAAGGCCTACGAGTCGCAGGCGCTGGCCGACAAGGTGGTCGACCTTTTTGCCGATCAGGCCAAGCCGCTGGTCGCTTCAGGCGTCGAGGTGCTCATTCCCGGCGGCGGCATTCCGATGCTGCTGTTCAGCAAGCTGAAGGGTCACGTGGTCGACGGCGCGCCGGTGATCAACGGCATTCCGATCGTGGTCAAACACGCCGAGCTTGCCGTGAAGCTCAAGCGTCTCACCGGCCTCGGCGTCAGCCGTGTCGGCGATTTCATCAAGCCGCCGCTTGAGGTAATCGAAGAGTTCATGAGCCACCCGAAGGGGCTCTAGCTCAACCGGCTCTAGAGTTTTTCCATATCGATTGCATCCATCTCCGCCGTCATGCCCGCGCTTGTCGCGGGCATCCACGTCTTGGCGACAAAGCAAGGCGTGGATGGCCGGGACAAGCCCGGCCATGACGGCTGTTGCTTCAGCGCCAATGGAAAAGTCTAGTTCGAGCTTCACTCACGGCCGCAGCTGGCCGAGCGCGCCGCCGTGGCCGGACACGATGTTGCTGGCCTGGTCGTAGAGCCCGATCATCACGTGCAGCATCACGGTCGCGTTCTCGATCGCGTCCGACGTGCCGGGCAGGCTCGCGGTGAGCCGCAACAGCGTGTCGCGGCGGCGCTGCAGATAGGCCTCGACCAGCGCCTGGCCTTTCTCGGACGAACGATAGGTCATGCTCTTGCGCGGCGCGCTGGCGTCGGCCTTCTCGATGAAGCCGAGCGTCAGGAGCTTCTTGATGCCGTACTGCAGATTGGCGAGATCGTCGCGGTGAAGGAGCCGGCTGATCTCGGCAAGGCCCTTCGGCGTGTCGTTGAGATGGATGATGTGGAGGATCGAAGCCTCGGCGCCGCTCAACCCCGCGCCGGGGATCGAGGCGAGGCAATCGCGCCGCCAGCGCGCAAACGCCGAACCGAGATGCCAGGCCGCATATTCGAACGCCGTCACGGCGCGCTCATGCCGCGCCGCGGCATCCAAAGCGTCCGCATCCGTGGCGGTCTTCGGCACAGGCATTTTGTGCATTGTTTTCTCCGTCGGCCGTTGACTTTTGTATATAAAAATTTGTTTCATGCTACGCTCCTTTGACCGCGCGGAAAAGCATGACGGGCGAGATCGCGCTGATTTTATCGATCGATGGCCTCGCCACCGGGACCATCTACGTGCTCGTCGGCTTGGGTCTCGTGCTGGTGTTCTCGGTGACGCGCGTCGTCTTCGTGCCGTTCGGCGACGTCGTGTCGTTCACGGCGCTGACGCTCGCAGCGCTGCAATTGGGCCGCCTGCCCGGCACGGTGATCCTCATTCCGGTGCTTGCTGCCGTGGCCTTCGCGATGGAGGCAGTCGAGCTGATGCGCCGCGGCGAGTTCGCGCGGCTGCCGCGCGCACTGGTCTGCTACGGAATCATTCCGGTGCTGCCGGCCGCCGTCGGCTGGCTGATGGCCGGACGCGAATGGCCCGACGGCGTGCAGATCGTGCTCGCCATTGCGCTGGTCGCGCCGATGGCGCCGCTGCTTGATCGCATTGCGTTCCGGCCGCTGGCCGACGCCTCGGTGCTGCTGCTGCTGATCGTCGCGGTCGCGGTGCACTTTGCGCTGGCCGGGACGGGCCTGCTGATCTTCGGCGCCGAGGGCTTCCGCACGCATCCCTTGGCGACGGAGGTGTTCAACATCGGCGGCGTCATCGTCAGCGCCCAGGTGATGCTGATGATCGTGGCGGCGCTGCTGTTCAGCCTGCTGCTGTATCTGTTTTTCGAGCGCACCATCACCGGCAAGGCGCTGCGCGCCACCGCGGTCAACCGTGTCGGCGCGCGCCTCGTCGGCATCCGGCCCGGATACACCGGCACGCTCGCCTTCCTGATCGCCTCGCTGCTGGGCGGCGTCTCCGGCGTGCTGATCGGCCCGGTCACCACGCTCTACTATGACTCCGGCTTCCTGATCGGGCTGAAGGCCTTCGTCGGCGCCATCGTCGGCGGGCTTGCGAGCTATCCGCTGACCGCGGCCGGCGCGCTGTTCGTCGGCCTTCTCGAAAGCTTCGCCTCGTTCTGGAGCAGCACGCTGAAAGAGGTCGTGGTGTTCGGCTCGCTGATCCCGATCCTGCTGTGGCGCTCGTTTGCCACCGGCGCCATCGACGAGGATGAGGAAGGCGAGGACGTCGCATGATGCGCCTCGGCACCCGCAACGGGATCACACTGCTGCTGGTCGTCGCGCTGGCGCTGGTGCCGTTTGCGGTCGGCAACTTCACCGTGACGCTGATGAACTACATCGGCATCTATGCGCTGGCGGTGCTCGGGCTGGTGCTGCTCACCGGCATCGGCGGGCTCACCTCGTTCGGACACGCGGCTTTCGTCGGCATCGGCGCCTATGCGACCGCGTGGCTGACCACCGCATACGGCGCTTCGCCCTGGCTCGGCCTGATCCTGGCACTGGTCTGCGCCGGGCTCATCGCGGCGGCGGTCGGCGCCGTGACGCTGCGGCTCGGCGGGCACTACCTGCCGCTCAGCACCATCGCCTGGGGCATCTCGATCTACTTCCTGTTCGGCAATTCGGACGCGCTCGGCCGCTATGGCGGGCTCGGCGGCATCCCGCCCATCAAGCTCGGCTCCTACGCGCTCTCCGGCGGCGCCTCGCTCTACTATCTGATCTGGCTCACGCTCGGCGCCATGAGCCTGCTCGCGATGAACCTGCTCGACTCGCGCGAGGGCCGCGCCATCCGCAGCCTCCGCGGCGGCGCGATGATGATCGAGAGCCTCGGCGTCAACACCTTCCGCATCCGCATCATCACCTTCGTGATCGCGGCGCTGCTCGCCGCGCTGTCGGGCTGGTTCTATGCGCACATGAGCGGTTTCGTCAGTCCCGCGCCGTTCGACGTGAAGGCCGGCATCGACTACCTGTTCATGGTGATGGTCGGCGGCGCCGCGCATATCGCGGGCGCCGTGGTCGGCGCGGCGCTGGTGACGCTGTTGAAGAACTGGCTGCAGGACCTGCTGCCGCTGTTCACGCATGACACCGGGCGCTTCGAGATCATCATCTTCGCGGTGCTGTTCATCGTCATCCTGCAGCATGCGCGCAGCGGCCTCGTGCCCTTCGTGCTGCGCCTTCTGCCGCGACGGATTGCGAAGTCTGCCGGCGATGCGCCGCCGCTGCCGCGTAGAACTTATCCCGAGGCCGGCACGCCGATCCTCTCCGCCGAGACGCTGGTCAAGCGCTTCGGCGGGCTCGTCGCCGTCAACGACGTGAGCTTCGCGCTCAACGCGCGGGAGATCCTTGCGCTGATCGGTCCGAACGGCGCCGGCAAGACCACGATGTTCAACCTGCTCACCGGCGCGCTCCGGTCCGACAGCGGCCGCATCGTGTTCTGCGGCAGCGACATCACGGCCGCAGGCCAGCGGCGCATCGCGCGGGCCGGCATCGCGCGGACCTTCCAGCACGTCAAGCTGCGCAGGAGCATGACGGCGCTCGACAATGTGATGCTCGGCGCCTACCCGCGCACCCGGGCGGGCTTCGTGGCCGGCGCGTTCCGGCTCGACCGCGCCGAGGAGGCCCGCGCGCGGAGCGAGGCGCTGGCGCAGCTCCGCCGCGTCGGGCTCGGCGACTCGGCCAACGAGCTCGCCGGCAACCTGCCGCTCGGCAGCCAACGCCTGCTCGAGATCGCGCGCGCGCTCGCCGCCGACCCGGCGCTGATCGTGCTCGACGAGCCGGCCGCGGGGCTCCGCCCGCTGGAGAAGCGTGCCCTTGCCGACCTGTTGCGCGCGCTGCGCACCGAGGGCTTGACCGTGCTGCTGGTCGAGCACGACATGGACTTCGTGATGAACCTCGTCGACCGCGTCGTCGTGATGGTGTTCGGCTCCAAGCTCACCGAAGGCCTGCCGGCCGCGGTGCGCGGCGACACCCGCGTGCAGGAAGCCTATCTGGGCGGTGTCGCATGAGCGCGTTCTTCGAGCTCAAGAACCTCTCCGTGGCCTATGGCAAGGTCGAGGCCGTGCACGCGCTGTCGCTGCACGTCGACGCCGGGCAGATCATCACCATCATCGGACCGAACGGCGCGGGCAAGACCACGTGCCTCGGCGCCGCGATGGGATTGTTGCCATCACGCGGCAGCATCCTGTTCGACGGCGAGGATATCGGCCGGCTCGGCATCGAGGATCGCGTCGAGCGCGGCTTCTGCCTGGTGCCGGAGCGCCGCGAGCTGTTCGGCGACATGAGCGTCGCCGACAACCTGCAGCTCGGCGCCTATCCGCACCGCCGCGACCGCGCCGGCTCGAAGCGCGATTTCGACTCGGTCTATGAGCGCTTCCCGCGGCTGGCCGAGCGCCGCGCACAGCGCGCCAGCACGCTGTCCGGCGGCGAACGGCAGATGCTGGCGCTGGGGCGCGCGTTGATGGCGCGGCCGCGGTTTCTCATGCTGGACGAGCCGAGCCTCGGCCTTGCGCCGCTGATCGTGCGCGAGATCTTCCGCATCATCGCCTCGCTGCGCGAGCTCGGCGTGTCGATCCTGCTGGTCGAGCAGAACGCCCGCGCGGCGCTCGAAACCGCGAGCTATGGCTACGTCCTCGAAACCGGCTCGATCGTGCTGCATGGCACGACGCAGATGCTGGCGCACGACCCGAAGGTGGCGGCGAGCTACCTCGGCGGCCGGGAGGCGACGCCATGAGCACCCGGTCCGGCTACGACGACGTCGTGCTCGCGGCGCCGGTCACGGTGCCCTATGTGCGCTATTCCATCCGCGGCGCCCATTGGTTTGCGGCGCGCGCGCTCGCCGGCCTGGTCAAGGCCGCGGGCATTCCGAAGTCGAAGGTGGACGGGCTCAGCGTCGCAAGCTTCACGCTGGCGCCCGATACCGCGGTCGGCCTCACCCAGCATCTCGGCGTCTCGCTGCGCTGGCTCGATCACGTGCCGATGGGCGGCGCCAGCGCGGTCGTGTCGCTCCGGCGTGCCGCACGCGCGGTGCAATGCGGCGACGCCGACATCGTCGCCTGCATCGGCGCCGACACCAACCACGTCGACAGCTTCCGGCAGAACACCGCGACCTTCAGCGTGTTCGCGCGCGACGCGGTCTACCCTTACGGGTCCGGCGGTCCGAACATGAGCTTCGCGTTCCTGACCGCCCACTACGCGCGGACCTATGGCGCGCGGCCCGACGACTTCGGCAAGCTCTGCGTCGCCCAGCGCAACAACGCGCTGCACAATCCGTTGGCGCTGTTCAAGAAGCCGCTGACGCTCGAGCAGTATCTCACCGCACGGCTGATCGCCGATCCGCTGCGGCTGTTCGACTGCGTCATGCCCTGCGCCGGCGCGGACGGATTTCTCGTCATGCGGCGCGCCACCGCCGAGCACCTCGGCCTGCCCTATGCGCGGCTCCTCGGCACCATTGAGCGGCACAACGCGTTCCCTGACGATCCCATTCAATTTCGCGGCGGCTGGGCGCTCGACCGCGACCAGCTCTATGCGCAGGCCGGCGTCGGACCCGACGAGATGGATTTCCTGCAGTGCTACGACGACTACCCCGTCATCAACGTGCTGCAGATCGAGGATCTCGGCTTCTGCCAAAAGGGTGGCGCCCCCGACTTCATCCGCGCCAACAGCTTCGAGCATGACGGCTCGTTTCCGATCAACACCTCGGGCGGGCAGCTCTCGTTCGGCCAGGCCGGCGCGGCCGGCGGGCATCTTGGACTGGTCGAGGCGATCCGCCAGCTCATCGGCGCGCCGCTCGGCGCGGCCGTGCCGAACGCCAGGCACGGCGTGGTCTCGGGCTTCGGAATGATCAACTACGACCGCGGCCTCTGCACCGCCGCGGCCGTGCTGGCGGCAGCATGAACGGAGCGAACACACCATGACGGACGTTCTGAAGCGGCCCAAACGCAAAAACCCGGTGCTGCGCTCGCGCGCGCCGACATTGCCGCCGGCGATCCGCAGCCGCGTCGCGCACGGCCTCACGGCCGCAGCCGCCCGCGGCGCCTTCGCGCTGCAGGTCTGCGCGCAATGCGGCACGGTGCAGTATCCGCCGCGCGAGGCCTGCCTTAAGTGCCTGTCGACGCAATTGCCATGGCGCGACCAGGACGGCGCAGGCGAACTCCTGTCCAGCACGGTGCTGCGCACGAGCCAGGAATTGTTCTTCCGCGAGCGCACGCCGTGGCGGCTCGGCCTGGTGAAGCTCGACGCAGGCCCCACTGTGGTCGCCCACCTGCAGGCCGATGTCGGCGACGCACCCTGCCGGGTGCGCATCACGGCCGCGCTCGACCGCGCCACCGAGGCCGTGCTGGTCGCGGCGCCCGAGAAGGGCAAGCCGGCGCTCGCCGACGATCCGAAGCTCCGCGACATGACCAGCGACATCCGCTTCCGCAAGGTGCTGGTCACCGACGGCAAGTCGGCCGCCGGCCAGGCCGTGGTGCGCGCCGTGGTCGAGGCCGGCGCCGACATCGTCTGGGTCGGCGAGGCCGAGCCGTGGAAGAAGATGCCGGGCTTCGACGCGCTGCGCGCGCTTCCCCAGGTCTCGGTGCTGCCGCTCGACGTCACCGACAGCCGCTCGGTGCACGATCTCGCGAGCGAGATCGGCTTCAAGGTCGACATTCTGATCAACACCGCCGACTTCCACCGCACCTACGGCATCTCGGCGCGCCGCGGCGTCGAGAACGCCCAGTGCGAGATGGACGTGAACTACTTCGGCCTCCTCAGGCTGGCCCAGGAGTTCGGCCCGGTGATGAAGGCGCGCGGCGCCGACGGCCAGTCGAGCGCGGTCGCCTGGGTCAACCTGCTGTCGATCTACGCGCTGTCGAACTTCCCGCCACACGGCACCTATTCGGCCTCCAAGGCCGCGGCGCTGTCGCTGTCGCAGAACCTGCGCGCCGATCTGAAAGCCGGCGGCGTGCGCGTGATCAATGTGTTCCCGGGACCGATCGACGACGAATGGAATCAGCTGCTGCTGCCGCCGAAGATCGCGCCAACGGCCGTGGCGTCGGCGATCGTCAATGCGCTGAAGGGCTCCGCCGAGGATGTCTATCCCGGCGATGTCGCGCAGGAATGGCTCGCGCGTTTCCTCGACAATCCGAAGGCGCTGGAGCGCGAGCTGACCCAATGACAAACGTTCTTCCAGCGCTGATGACCGCGCTCGGCTCAGGCGCCGTGCGCATCGTCGATCTCACCCACACGCTGTCGCCGGATTTCCCGGCCATCGCGCTGCCGCCGGAGCTCGGCCAATGCCGGCCGTTCCGCATCGAGGAGGCCTCGCGCTACGACGAGCGCGGGCCGGGCTGGTACTGGAACAATGTCAGCTTCGGCGAGCACACCGGCACGCATTTCGACGCGCCGATCCATTGGGTGTCCGGCCGCAACCTGCCGAACAACGCGACCGACACACTGCCGCCAGAGCATTTCATCGCGCCCGCCTGCGTCATCGACTGCTCGGCCGAGTCCGCGCGCGACGCCGACTTCGTGCTGACCGTGGCGCATCTCAAGGCCTGGGAGGCGAAGAACGGCACGATCCCGGCGGGCTCATGGGTGCTGATGCGCACCGACTGGTCGAAGCGCACCGATCCGGTGGCGTTCCAGAATTTCGACGAGGTCGGCCAGCACACGCCGGGACCCGATCCGGACTGCGTGCGCTTCCTCGTCAACGACCGCAATGTGCTGGGCTTCGGCACCGAGACGATCGGCACCGATGCGGGCCAAGCCGCGCATTTCACGCCGCCCTACCCTTGCCACTACTACATGCACGGCGCGGGCCGGTATGGGCTGCAATGCCTCACCAATCTCGATCTGCTGCCGGCGACCGGCGCCGTCATCGTCGCCGCCCCGCTGAAGATCCAGCAGGGCAGCGGCAGCCCGTTGCGGGTGCTGGCTTTGGTGCCGGCGGCTTAGAGCCGCCTAAGGGACGCCATTCGCGCGCTGGCGAATGAATTCCTGCTGGTTGACCGGATTGTTGCCGATGCCCTTCTGCAGCGGATAGGCCTGGATCGCGTCATTGACCCGGTCGCTGAAGGTGTTGATCTTCGGTGGCTGATAAGGCTGAGCGACCGCCGGGTTGCCCACTGGGCTCGAGCGCGGCAGGACCGGCGCGACGTAACCACTGCTGCCCCGCGGCACGGGCCCCCTGAGACTCTGCTTGGTCCGGCTCGGCTGCACCTCGCTCTGCGACGCGGGCTTTGGGGCGGCTTCTGAAGCGGCTGGGCGATGCTGGTGCGTTTTCGAGGATCGACGCCCTTGGTGCGCAGACCTGGCGTGGCGCGAAGGATTGACGCCGCCCCAGAATCCCGCCTCGGCCGAGCCGTATGACGCCGCGTTTGTGCTGCCCGGCAGCGCCGCGACTCCGATGAACATGGCAAACAGGGGCACCAGGAATGTGCGGCTGCGTAATGACGTGCGCGGCGATTGCGGTCGTCGGGTCATGGGCTTTGTCCTGGTCCGTTTCGGCTCCGTCCACCCGCCTCATATATAAGGTAAGGCATTGGCAGCCCGGCTCAAGGGCAAGAACACCGCAGACCGGCCCATGCTCCATCACATTCGAGAAATCGGGCGGCCCGCCGGAACGGGCCGCCGTAATACCGTCAGGCCGCGATTGCGCCCTCGCCCGCGACGACCATGTCTGCAATCCGCTTGCCGGAGCCGGCGCCCATGGTCCAGCCCAGCGTGCCGTGGCCGGTGTTGAGCCAGAGATTGCGGAACGCCCGGGTCCGGCCGAGGTAAGGCAGGTTCGATGGCGTGGTCGGACGCAGCCCGGTCCAGAACTGGGCCTTGGCGAAGTTGCCGGCGCGGGGAAACAGCTTCCGCGCGTTCTCGAGGATCGCGCGGCAGCGCCGGTAATTGAGATTGAGCGAGTAGCCGGACAGTTCGGCCGTGCCCGCGACCCGCAAGCGGTCGCCGAGGTTCGAATAGACCAGCTTGTACTGATCGTCCGTGAGGCTCGTGACCGGCGCGCCGTTGCTGCCCTCGATGGGAATCGTCATCGAATAGCCCTTCGCCGGATAGATCAGCAGCGAGATGCCATAGGGCCGCAGAAACGTCGGCGAATAGCTGCCGAGGCTGACGACGATGTCGCGGGCCTTGATCGACCGGTAACCCGTGGGCGTGCGGACCTCGATGGAGCGCACGCTGCCGCCCTTATCCCCACCGCTTGCATTCTGGGTGTCGAGCGCCACGGCCTCCGAGCTGTAGAGAAACGCCACGCCCATGCGTTCGCAGACTTTGGCCAGGGCTTGCGTGTATTTGTTGGCGTCACCGCTTTCATCCTCGGCCGTGTAGGTCGCGCCGACGATGCTGTCGCGATTGTCCTCGAGCGCCGGCTCGATCTCGATCGCCTTGTCGCGGTCGACCACCTTGCGATCGCAGCCGTACTTCCGCATCAGGTCGGCCACCGGCAGCGCGGCCGCAAACTCCTGCTCGTCGCGATAGAAATGCAGGATGCCGGCGGTGCGCTGATCATAGGATAGGTTCTCGCGGGCGCGGATCTCGCGCAGCAGCCCACGGCTCTCGGTCGCGAGCTTCACGATCTCGGTGGTGTGACGGTCAGCGCGATGCGGCAGGCAGTCGACGAGGAACTTGGCGATCCAGAGCCACTGATGGATGTCGAAGCGCGGCCGGAACAGCAGCGGCGCGTCGCCGTCGAACAGCCACTTCAGGACCTTCAGCGGCGCGGACGGATTGGCCCAGGGCTCGGCGTGACTGACCGAGATCTGGCCGCCATTGGCGAAGCTCGTTTCGAGCCCCGCCGCGGGCTGCCGGTCGATCACACAGACGCTCTTGCCCGCGCGGGCAAGCCAGTACGCCGTGTTGATGCCGACCACGCCGGCGCCAAGCACAACGACATCGAAATCTTTGGGGGAAGTTGCCATCTCAGGTCTCCATCGGAAGCTGTTCGCGCGCACGCAGCGCGTCGAACGGCCCCCTCTGTCATCGACCTGAGAGTTTCGCCTGAGCCCGTCATGGGCTGCGGCTTACACCGTCGGTGGGAGCCTTGTGGGCTCCACTTTCCAGAGTGTTTCTCGGCAGGCGGTCCTTTTGCCTGAGAGTTTCCGGGGCGGTTGCTCCTTCGGCGCCGGCAAAGCCGGTCTCTCCCACCTGCTCCTTCACATGTATAGAGGAGTTCTGATTCGTCAATTAACGGGGCGGCCGGAATCGCCGGATGGCTAACAACCGGGAAATTTCCCTGGTCCCAGAGGCTGCTATGATCGAGGTATTCGGCCGGGGTTAACGGATGGCACAGCTCGATATCGCCCAGCGCGTCTACAACCACGCCTGGAAGCTTGACCCGATCGTCCGCAGTCTGCTCGACACGGACTTCTACAAGCTCCTGATGCTGCAGATGATCTGGGCGCGCCACCCGGATGTGCGCGCCACCTTCTCGCTGCTCAATCGGACCAAGCGCAGGCTCGCCGACACCATCGACGAGAAGGCGCTGCGCGACCAGCTCGACCACGCGCGAACCATCCGCTTCACCAAGAAGGAGATGATCTGGCTCGCCGGCAACAGCTTCTACGGCCGCAAGCAGATCTTCTCGCCGGAATTCCTGGCCTGGCTCGAACGCTTCCAGCTTCCCGAATACGAGCTGCACAAGGAGAACGGCGAGTTCGTTCTGGAGTTTCCCGGGCCATGGACCCACACCAGCATGTGGGAAATCCCGGCGCTTGCGATCATCAACGAGCTGCGCTCGCGCGCGGCGCTGAAGGGACTGGGCCGCTTCACGCTCGATGTGATCTACGCCCGCGCCAAGGCCAAGCTCTGGTCCAAGGTGGAGCGGCTGGCGAAGCTGCCGGATCTGCGGATCTCCGACTTCGGCACGCGCCGGCGCCACAGCTTTCTCTGGCAACGCTGGTGCGTCGAGGCGTTGAAAGAGGGTCTCGGCGACGCGCTGATCGGCACCAGCAATGTGCTCCTCGCCATGGACACCGACATGGAGGCGATCGGCACCAATGCGCACGAGCTGCCGATGGTGCTGGCGGCGCTGGCCACGAGTGACGACGAGTTGCGGCAGGCGCCCTATCGCGTGCTGCAGGACTGGCAGAAATTCTACGGCGGAAATCTCCTGATCGTGCTGCCGGACACGTTCGGCACGCCGTCATTCCTGCGCGACGCGCCCGACTGGATCGCCGACTGGACCGGCTTTCGCCCGGACTCCGCGCCGCCGATCGAGGGCGGCGAGATGATCATCGACTGGTGGCGCTCCAAGGGCCGGAATCCGCAGGAGAAGCTCCTGGTGTTCTCCGACGCGCTGGACGTCGAGACCATCGAAACCGCCTATCGCCATTTCCACGGCCGGGCGCGCATGAGCTTCGGCTGGGGTACCAACCTGACCAACGACTTCGCGGGCTGTGCGCCAAAGCCGATCGACCAGCTCGGCGCGATCTCGCTGGTCTGCAAGGTGAAGGACGCGAACGGCCGGCCCGCCGTGAAGCTCTCCGACAACATCAACAAGGCCATGGGCGAGCCCGGCGAGATCGCGCGCTATCTGAAGGTGTTCGGCGCCCAGGGCCGCGTCGAGCAGCCGGTTCTGGTCTGATCGCGCGGGGCTAAGGTCCCGATATTCGCAACTGCGAATGATTGTGCCGTAGGGCGAATTGCCCGGCCGGATTGCGGGACCTAAGATAACGTCCTTCGCAGATGGGGATGCCGATGAACCGATATCGCGGCAACGCCGAGGCGATCCGCGGGCTGATCCGCGAGACCGAAGTGCATCGCGACGTCTATGTCGACGAAGAGGTGTTCCAGCTCGAGATGGAGCACCTGTTCGCCAACACCTGGGTCTATGTCGGCCACGACAGCCAGGTCCCGAACGAAGGCGACTATTACGGCACCACGGTCGGCACCCAGCCGATCCTGATGGTCCGGCACAGCGACAACACCGTCCGCGTCCTGCACAACCGCTGCCCGCACAAGGGCACGCGCATCACCACCGAGACCTACGGCAACACCGGAAAGTTCTTCCGCTGCCCCTATCACGCCTGGACGTTCCGCACCGACGGCACCTTGCGGCAGATTCCGCTCGCCAAGGGCTACGAATGCGCCAAGCTCGATGAGAGCCATGCCGGCGCCGGCATGAACCCGGTGAAGCACGTCCACAACTATCGCGGCTTCGTGTTCGCCAAGCTCAACGACGTCGGACCGAGCTTTGAGGAGTTCTTCGGCGAGAGCCTCACCAGCATCGACAACATGGTGGACCGCTCGCCGGTCGGCCGACTCGAGGTCGCGGGCGGCGTTCTCCGCTACATGCACAACTGCAATTGGAAGATGCTGGTCGAGAACCAGACCGACACCTGCCATCCGATGGTGGCGCATGAATCGTCGGCGGGCACCGCGATCAAGGTGTGGGAGCACGCGCCGCCCGGCTCGCAGAAGCCGATGGCGGTCGAGATCTACGCGCCGTTCATGGCGCCCTACGACTTCTTCGAGAAGATGGGAATTCGAGTCTGGCCGAACGGGCACGGCCACACCGGCGTGCACCATTCGATCCATTCCAACTACTCGGCCATTCCCGGCTATTTCGACAAGATGGTCGCGGCCTATGGCGACAACCGCGCCAAGGCGATCCTCGACGAGAACCGGCACAACACCTGCTATTTCCCGAACCTCATGGTGAAGGGACCGATCCAGCTCATCCGCCTGTTCAAGCCGATCGCCGCCAACAAGACCCTGGTGGAGTCGTTCACCTTCCGCCTGGTCGATGCGCCGGACATGCTCTTGGAGCGCACGCTGGTCTACAACCGGCTGATCAACGCGCCGACGTCCGTGGTCGGCCATGACGACCTCGAGGTCTACGAGCGCGCCCAGGAAGGCTTGAAGGTCGACGCCAACCAGTGGGTCAATGTCGGCCGGCTCTACGAGCCCGGCGAGCAGGCCGACGTCACGGCCGAGAGCAACGGCACCACCGAATGGCAGATGCGCAACCAGTTCCGCGCCTGGTCGAAGTTCATGACGCTGTCGATGTAGACGGAATGGCCGCACCGACCGACCAGGAGCTGATCGACTTTGTCGTCCGCGAGGCGCGGCTGATCGACGAGCATCGCCTCGACGAATGGCTGGAGCTGTTCGCCGACGACGGCATCTACTGGATGCCGCTGGAATGGGGCCAGACCGACCCGAAGCTCACAGCGTCGCTGATGCACGAGGACAAGCTGCTGCTCACCATCCGCATCGAGCGGCTCAAGGGCAATCGCACCTTCTCGCAGAAGCCGCGCAGCCGCTGCCATCACGTGCTGCAGGTGCCGCAGGTCGACAAGCGCGACGAAGCCGGCAACGAGTACCTGACCTACACGCCGATGCATTACGTCGAGACGCGCTATGACGAGCAGCAGCTCTATGCCGCCTGGGCGCGGCACACCCTGACCGTCATCGACGGCAGGCTCCGGATCAAGCTCAAGCGCGTCGATCTGGTCAATTGCGACGCGGCGTTCGGCAACATCCAGCTTTTCATGTGACCCCATGGCTTCGAATGCGAATGTCGCCGTCGTGACCGGAGGATCGGGCGGCATCGGCACGGAAATCATCCGGCAGATGCTCGACGCAGGCTATGAGGTCGTGTCGCTGGCGCTGAAGCGGCCGGAGCAGGCGCATCCGCGGCTGCACGCGGTCGTGGTCGATCTGATGGACCCGGCGGCGACGCAGCAGGCGGCCGTCGAGCTTGCGAAGCGCTTTGCGGTGACGCACTTCGTGCACAACGCTGGCGTGATCCGCTCGGATTTTCTGTCCGACATGAAGCTCGACGATCTCAACGCGCTGTCGCAGCTTCATCTCGGCTCAGCCATCACGCTGGCCCAGGCCGTGCTGCCGTCGATGAAGCAGAGCAGGTTCGGCCGCATCGTACTGATGTCGTCGCGCGGCGCGCTTGGGCTGCAAACCCGCACCGCCTATGCGGCAACCAAGTCCGGCATGATGGGCATGGCGCGCACCTGGGCGCTGGAGCTTGCCGCCGACGGCATCACCGTCAACGTGATCGCGCCGGGGCCGATCGGCGGCACCGACATGTTCCACGCCGTGATCCCGAAGGGCAGCGACCGGGAAGCAGCGTTGGGCAAGGCCATTCCGGTGCAGCGGCTCGGCCGCCCCGACGACGTCGCGCGCACCGTGATGTTCTTCTGCGACCGCGCCAACAGCTTCATCACCGGGCAGACACTCTATGTCTGCGGCGGCGCAAGCCTGGGCAGCATCACGATATAAGACCTGATCCACTTAAGCCGCACCACGCTTCGCCGTCATTCCGGGGCGCGAGCGCAGCGAGCGAACCCGGAATCCAGACGCACGTTCGGAGCTTGGAACTGGATACCGGGTTCGCGCCTTCGGCGCGCCCCGGAATGACAGCGGAGCAAGCGGCAGCCGCTATCCCATCGGCAGCGGCCCGAACGCCGGCGGCGGGATGCGGCGCTGCGACGCCGCCTCGTAGGCGGATGCGACGCGAAGCTGGACGTCCTCCTTGCCGGGCTCGCAGCGGAACACCAGTGAGAACGGCAGTCCGGGCGCGGGGATGTCCTTCGGCGTATGCGTCGCCTTCGACACGTACTTCTTGCCGTCGGCGCTGAGCGCATAGACCGGATCGTAGACCGTGGTGACGTAGCCCGCAGGCACCAGCATCTCGGTGAGGCCCGCGTTCGGTCCGCTCAGCGATTCCGGCGAGAGGTTGCTCGGGATGTCGTACTGATGCGGATGGCCGATCAGGCCGGGCGGCCACGGCGTGTGCAACCGCACCAGCGCGTCGAGTTTGTTCTCAAGGATCACCATCATGTCGACGCGGCGCAAAAGCTCGCGCAGCATGATGCGCTCGTTGACGCCCTGGCGGCCATTGAGCGGATTGCGCGGATCACTCACCTCCTCCCAATTCTTGAAGGCCGAGCGCTGGTCGTCGCCCCAGAACTTCGAGCGCGCGTTGAGCGCCGCCCAGTTGTCGAGCGTCTCGGTGAAGCCCTTAGCCTTCCAGTCGGCGGCGCGGCGTTCGAGATATTGCGAGATGTGGAAGCGGAAGGTGTTGGCGAGTTCCTGCTGCTGCACCGTGCCGAGATCGAGGTTGACCGGCGGCTCGATGCGGCCCTCGGCGAGGCCGACGAGATAGTCCATCGGCGCCATGGTGCCCGAGCCGAAGGTCTTACCAGGCAGGAATTCGGTCGGCGCGATCGCCGCGGCGAATTCCTTGAACAGCGGCTGCCCATCGCGGTCGAGCCTGAAGAGAATGTCCGGCATGAACACCGGAAAGAGCCGCGCCAGCGCCACGCGGAAGTCGACCTGCATCGTCTCCATGGCGGGATCGTTCTGCGCATGGCGGTGCGACGACTGCACGAGCGTCGCGCCGAGCCGGTCGCCCAGCACCTCCTTGATCTCGCGCGCCGCCGCCGTGACGATCGGCTCCTCGGTCTTGGAGCCCGGCGGGATCGTCAGCGACTCGCGGATCACGCCGAGGCGAAGGCCCTTCAGCGTCGCACCCGGCTTGCTGAGGTGGCTGACATAAGGCGTCGGCAGCACC
>CAKZHN010000472.1 GCA_936924235.1 uncultured Rhodoplanes sp.
GACCCGAACAGCCGGCACCGCAGGTTCGCTGACCCTGCTGCCGGCGGTGCTGGTCGCGCTCGCGGTGACGATCCAGCCGTGGATCTTCGCGATTGATCTTCGCGTCGGACGGCCGGCCCAGGAGATCGGCGCGTTCTTTGCCGAAAGCTTCCAGCGCCGCACCGGCAAGCCGCTGGAGATCGTCGCAGGCGACCTGCCGACCGCGGCTCTGGTCTCGCTCGCCGCGCCGAGCCGGCCGAGCCTCTATCTGGAGTCGGCGCCGGAGTACCTGCCGAAGGTGACGCGGCGCGAGATCGAGGAGAAGGGCGCCATCGTGGTGTGGCCCACGGCCGACGCGGGCGGCAAGCCGCCCGCCGAAGTCCTCCGTCAGTTTCCCAACCTGGTGGCCGAGGTACCGCAGACCTTCACGCGCCGCTTCCAGGGCCGCATGCCGCTGATGCGGCTCGGCTGGAGCATGATCCGGCCGCGCACGCCCGGCTCAGCGCCGGACGTGCAGGCGCAGCCCGAGCCGCTGCCGATGCAGCCGATACCCTTGCCGCCGCCAGAACCGGAGCCGCCTCAGGTGCAGGCCGCTCCGCCCGTGCAACCGCCGCCGCAGGTGCAACATCCTGCGCCGCGTGAGGCACCCGTGCGGGAACGAGAGCGGGAGCGAGAGCGCCCGCAGCGTCCTGCGGCGCCATTGCCGGATCGCTTCGCGCCTCAGTGATAGCTTTCGCCCGGCTGCACCTTGCCGCGGAACAGCCAATACACCAGCACCGTGTAGGTCAGCGCGAGCGGCAGGAAGACCAGCGTGCCCAGCAGGATGAAGATCTGGCTCGCCGGCGGGGCCGCGGCCTGCCAGATCGTGATCGAGGGCGGCACCAGATACGGAAACCAGGAGATCACGAGGCCGAGATAGCCCAGCAGGAACATCGCGATCGCCGCGAAGAACGGGCGGATCTCGCGGCCGTTCTCGAGCGCGCGCCAGCAGCCGAAGCCGATCAGCGCGGTGATCACCGGCACGGGCCATAGATAGAGAATGTTCGGCAGCGAGAACCAGCGTTGCGCGATCGCGGGCTGCGTCAGCGGCGTCCACAGGCTGACGAGGCCCATCAGGCCCAGCACCGCGAGCAGCAGCAGCTTGGCGTGCTGGCGTGCGCGGTCCGCGACCGGGCCGGTGGTCTTCATCACGAGAAACGTGGCCCCGAGCAGCGCATAACCCGACACCAGGCCCAGGCCGCACAGCAGTGCGAACGGCGTCGCCCACTCGAAGCCGCCGCCTGCGAACGTGCCGTTTTCGACGCGGATGCCCTGGATCAGGCCCGCCAGGATGATGCCCTGGCAGAAGGCTGCCAGCGTCGAGCCCGCCGTAAAGGCGAAATTCCACCAGACCTTGCTGCGCGACACGCTGCGGAACTCGAAGGCCACGCCGCGAAACACCAGCGACAGCAGCATGAAGATGACCGGGATGTAGAGCGCCGGCATGATCACCGCATAGGCCGGCGGAAACGCCACGAACAGGCCGACACCGCCGAGCACCAGCCAGGTCTCGTTGCCGTCCCAGAACGGCGCGATCGAGCGCATCATCTGGTCGCGCTCAGCCTCGGATTTCGACGTCGCAAACAGGATGCCGATGCCGAGATCGAAGCCGTCGAGGATGACATAGAGCGCGACTGCGGTGCCGATGAGCGCCGCCCAGATGACCGGCAGGTACCATTCCATGATCGGCCTCCTGCTTTCTAACTGCCACCACCGCCGCCGAACACTTCACGGCCGCGGTCGGCTGCCGCGGCGAGGGGCCGGTTCGGCAGGTTTTCCTCGTCGCGTGGCTCACTCGGTCGCGGTCCGCTCTCGATCAGCCGGTTGATGTAGTAGATGCCCATCGCGAACACGATGCCGTAGACCACGACGAACAGGATGAGCGTGGTCAGCACGTGACTGGCCGCGACCGGCGAGATGGCGTCGGCGGTGCGCAGGATGCCGCGCGCGATCCAGGGCTGGCGACCGGTCTCGGTGACGACCCAACCCGAGATCACCGCGACGAAGCCGATCCACCACATCTGCGACATCACGCGCAGATACCAGCGTGTCTCGAACAGCGTGCCGCGCCACCACAGGAACGCGCCATACAGCGCTGCGGCCACCATGAAGGAGCCGATCGCGAGCATGATGCGGAAGGCGAAGAACACCGGCACGACCGGCGGCCGCTCCGAAGGCGGCACGTCCTTGAGGCCCGGGAACAGGCCGTTCCATTCGTGCGTCAGGATGAGCGACGAGCCGTGCGGGATCGAGATCTCGAACAGGTTCTTCTCGGCCTTCTGGTCCGGCCACGCGAAGATCGCGAAGTCGCCGGGCTTCGAACCGTCCCAGTGGGCCTCCATCGCCGCGATCTTGGTGGGCTGGTGCTTGAGCGTGTTGAGCCCGTGCTGATCGCCGATGATCACCTGCAGCGGCGCGAGCACCGCCGCGAGCCCGATCGCCATGCGCAGCATGGTGCGGGCCTCGTCGATATGACGCCCGGCGACGAGATAACGCGCGCCGACCGCGAGCACGACGAATGCCGTGGTCAGATAGGCGGCGTTGACCATATGCGCGAAGCGATAAGGAAAGGTCGGATTGAACACCACGGCCAGCCAGTCGACCGGATAGGCGATGCCGTCGCGGACCTCATGGCCGGCCGGTGATTGCATCCAGCTGTTGGCCGACAGGATCCAGAACGCCGAGGTCGCGGTGCCGACCGCGACCACCGCGGCGGACAGCACGTAGAGCCACGGCGGCACGCGGTTGAAGCCGAACAGCAGGATGCCGAGGAAGGTGGCTTCGATGAAGAACGCCATCAGCACCTCGTAGCCGAGGAGGGGGCCGATGACATTGCCGGCGACCACCGAGAAGCGGCTCCAGTTGGTGCCGAACTGGTAGCTCAGCACGATGCCGGACACGACGCCCATCGCGAACGACACGGCGAAGATCTTGACCCAGAAGCGCATCAACAAGTGATAGCGCTCGGCGTCGGTCTTCAGCCATAGCGCACCCAGCGTCGCGATATAGGCCGACAGCCCGATCGTGAAGGTCGGGAATATGATGTGGAATATGATCGTGAAGGCAAACTGGAGACGAGCCAGCAGGACAGCATCGAGGTCCATGACGCAATGCTCCGGCACCGTTCCAGGCGTTGCAGACGGCGGCGACCGCTAATGTCGAACTCGCTGTTGAATTCCGCAAGAGCCTGGTGTGTCGCGTCCCTCGCACAGCTATGCTGCAAAAGGGCCGGGAGCTATCAGGGGGACTGAGATGAGCGACACCACCGGACGGCCGGAGGGTGTTCTGGAGCGAACCTTCGCGCTCGCAGAGCACGGCACCAACATCCGCACCGAATTCGTTGCAGGAGCGACCACGTTCCTGACCATGGCCTATATCCTGTTCGTCAATCCGCAGATTCTCGGCAATGCCGGGATGGATAAGGGCGCGGTGTTCGTCGCGACCTGCATCGCGTCGGCGGTGTCGACGCTGGTGATGGCGTTCTACGCCAACTATCCGATCGCGCTCGCGCCCGGCATGGGGCTGAACGCGTTCTTCGCCTTTACTGTCGTGCTCGGCTACAAATACACGTGGCAGCAGGCGCTGGCCGCGGTGTTCTGCTCGGGCGCGATCTTCTTCCTGCTGTCGATGTTCCGCGTCCGCGAATACATCATCGACGCGATCCCGAAGAACCTGAAGCTCGCGATCTCGGCCGGCGTCGGATTGTTCCTGGCGATCATCGCGCTGGAAGAAGCCAAGATCGTGGTGCAGCATCCTGTGACGCTGGTCACGCTCGGCGATCTCAAGCAATGGCCGGCGGCGCTGTGCCTGCTCGGCTTCGTGCTGATCGCGGCGCTGAACTATCGCAAGGTGATCGGCGGCACCGTGATCGGCATCCTGGTGGTGACGGCGATCGGCATCCCGCTCGGGCTGACGCAGTTCGGCGGCGTCGCTTCGACGCCGCCTTCGCTTGCGCCGACGCTGTTCAAGCTCGACTTCTCGCGGATCGGCGAGCAGACCTTCGTGATCGTGGTGTTCAGCTTCCTGCTGGTCGACATCTTTGACAACGCCGGCACGCTGATCGGCGTGACCCATCGCGCGGGCCTGCTCGACAAGGATGGCAAGCTGCCGCGGATGCGGCAGGCGCTGCTCGCCGACAGCTTCGCCGCGATGTTCGGCTCGCTGATCGGCACCTCGACCACGACGAGCTACATCGAAAGCGCCGCGGGCGTATCGGCCGGCGGCCGCACCGGCATGACCGCGCTGTTCGTGGCGGTGTTCTTCATCCTGGCGCTGTTCTTCTCGCCGCTGGCCGGCATGGTGCCGGCCTATGCCACCGCGGCGGCGCTGCTCTACGTCGCCTGCGTGATGACGCAGGGGCTCGCCGACATGGCATGGGACGATCTCACCGAATATGCGCCGGCGGTGGTCACGGCCGTGAGCATGCCGCTCACCTATTCGATCGCGACCGGCATCGGGCTCGGCTTCATCACCTACGTGCTGGCCAAGGTCATCGCCGGCAAGTTCACCGAAGCGAAGCCCGCCGTGGTGATCCTGGCGCTGATCTTCGCTGCGAAATTCGCCATGACGGGATGAGGATGATGCCGGGACTGAAGGTTGTTGGCGTGGCTCTGGCTGTCGCGTTTGCGTGGTGTGCATCGCCGGGGGGCCGTGCGGACGCGACCGAGCTGAAGATCTTCGGCTCGCGCGTCACCAAGGTCATCGTCAGCGAGCTCGGTCCGGGCTTCGAGAAGGCGACCGGCTTCAAGCCGGTGGTGGTGGCCGACGTGGCTGCGGTGATGAAGCGGCGAATCGAGGGCGGCGAGCCGTTCGATCTCGCGGTGCTGGTCGATTTCCAGATCGACGACCTGATCAAGTCGGGGAAAATCCTGGCCGAAACCCGCGCCGACATCATGTCGTCGGGCATCGGCGTGGCCGTCAAACGCGGCGCGCCGAAGCCCGACATCAGCACCGTCGAGGCCTTCAAGCAGACGCTGCTGAACGCCAAGTCGATCACCTACCTGAAGGAAGGCGCGAGCACGATCCATCTGCGCAAGGTGTTCAACCAGCTCGGCATCGCCGACGCGATCAAGAGCAAGGCGGTCGAGACCGCGGGCGAGGAGGTCTCCGAGTTCGTCGCCGACGGCAAGGTCGAGCTCGGCCTGATCGTCACGCCCAACATCATGTCGGTGCCGGGCGCGGAGCTGGTCGGTCCGCTGCCGGCCGAGATCAACTCCGTCGTGATGTTCACGGCGGGCGTTTCGGCGCAATCGCCGAACCAGAACGTGGCCCGCGAGTTGATCAGGCTTCTGAAGAGTCCCGAGGCCAAGCCGGTGATCAAGGCCAAGGGTAACGATCCGGCATAGGGCAGGGCCCAATCATGACCGCATTTTCGTCTTGGCAATTCTGGGCGCTCGCCTCGGCGGCGTTCGCGGCGCTGACCGCGATCTTCGCCAAGATCGGCATTGAGAATGTCAACTCCGATTTCGCGACCTTCATCCGCACCATCGTCATCCTGATGACGCTGGCGCTGATCCTTGCGGCCACCGGCAAGTTCCAGTCGCCCGGCTCGATCTCGGGACGGACCTACGTGTTCCTGGTGCTGTCCGGGCTTGCGACCGGCGGCTCGTGGATCTGTTATTTCCGCGCCCTCAAGGTGGGGCAGGCCGCGCAGGTCGCGCCGGTCGACAAGCTGTCGGTGGTGCTGGTGGCGCTGTTCGGCGTGGTGTTTCTCGGCGAGAAGCTCACGCTGCCGAACTGGCTCGGCGTTGCGCTGATCGCGCTTGGCGCGATCCTGGTTGCCTATCGCTGAAACGCCGCGGCGTTACGGCTTGATGCCGTAACGACCGAACTCCTCGGCGATGTCGCCGCGGATCGCTTTCGCGGCGTTGATGTCGGCCGTGCCGCCGTTGCGGTCGCCCTTGCGGGTCTTGGCGACGCCGCGTCCGTAGAGCGAGCCGGCGAGCTTCGGGTCGAGCTTCAGCGCCGCGTCGTAGTCCTTCATCGCGCTGTCCGTCTGATTGAGCTTCAGATAGACGAAGCCGCGGGTGTCGAGTGCGTCGGGCGAGTCCGCCTTGATCTTGAGCGCCTGATCGCAATCGGCCAACGCCTGCTGCGCCTGGTTGCTCACCGCGCGCACCCAGCAGCGCGCGTTCCACGCATCCACGTTGTTCGGCTGGAGCTTGGTGACCTCGCCGTAGTCGGCGGCGGCGCGGGCGAAGTCGCCCTTGCGCTGATAGGCGGCGCCGCGATTGTTGTAGGCGAAGACCTGACTCGGGTTGGCCCTGATCGACTGGTTGTAGTCGGCAAGGGCGCGGTCGAGATCGTTCTTGGCCTCGTAGGCCTGGGCGCGGCTGTTCAGATAATCCGGGTCCGAGCCGTCGAGCCGCAGTGCCTGGCTGTAGTCGCCGATCGCGCCGTCAACGTCGCTCTTGTCGGCCTTGGCGATGCCGCGGAAGTAGTAGGCGTTGGCAAGGTTCTTGGTGGTCTCTTCGATCACCGCCTCGCAACTCTTGATCGCCGTGTCGGCCTCCAGCGACTTGCCGTCGTTCATGCAGGCTGCCGAGGTCTGCGCTGTGGTCTGCGGGACCTGGGCCTTGCGCGGCACTGGGACCGGAGCAGGCGCGGCCTGGGCCTGCGCCTGGGATGCCGGCACTGGTGCGGGGACCGGAGCCGCCTGCTGCGGTGCCGGCGCCGGGCGCATCGGCTGGGCCGGTTGCGCGGCTTGCACGGGCTCGGGCGCCGGAGCGGTGGGCCGGTAGTCGGATTGCGCTGCGGGCCTGGAGGGTTCGCTCGGCGGCGGCGTTGCCGGCCGGTACGGCGTCACCTTGGGCTGAAAGTCCGAGCCAGGGCTGTAATACTGGGGCGCCGTCTGGCGGTTGGATTGCGCCATTGCACCCGAGACAAAGCCGAATGCGAGGGTCAGCGACGCGCCCAGGGCCATAACCTGGGACGGTCGGAGTTTGCGCCGGTCACCGTTCATCATCAGTCCCCAAAAGGTATCCAACCGCGCACCGGTGCCGCGCAATCCCGGTGGCGATTTCATCGCAAGCATGCGAGCATCATCATTGCGTCCCGGCGGTGAAACGCAATGCGATCCGCGTTCTTTCTGTTGCTCAGGTTAATTTGCTACCCGGCGCTGGCAGTGATGCTTGCGGCGGGGCTGGCGCTCGGCATCGTTTGGGTTAACGGCCAATGCCCGCCTTTCGACGAGGTCGGCGTCACCTGCGCGACGAGGTTCTCGCAAAAACTCGCGGATTTCGGCATCGCGGTCGCGCTGTTTTCGGCGATCACCGGGCTTCCGGCGATCCCGGCGCTGGGTGGCGCGGCGTTCCTGGTGTTCGACCTGCGCCGCAAGCGCAAGCCCGATTCGAGACAGCCCTAGCCCAGGGCCTTCTTGATCGCGAGCAGGTCGCGCCAGGCGAGCCGCTTGCCGATCGGCGAGCGCAACAGATACGCCGGATGCAGCATCGGCATGGCGCGGATCTCCCGCGTGCCGGTCTGGTACGGAAACCAGCGCCCGCGGTTCTTCATGATGCCTTGCACGTTCAGGAGCGCGCCGGTGGACGGCTGGCCGACCGTGACGAGCACGTCCGGATTGCTCAACTCGATCTGGCGCTGGATGAACGGCAGGCAGATTTGCGTCTCGACCGGCGTCGGCGTGCGGTTGCCCGGCGGCCGCCACGGCACGATGTTGGCGATGTAGACCTTGCCGCGATCGAGCCCGATCGCGGCCAGCATCCGGTCGAGCAACTGGCCGGACTTGCCGACGAAGGGCAGGCCCTGCCGGTCTTCCTCGGCGCCCGGCGCCTCGCCGACCAGCATCAGCCGCGAGCCCGGCGTGCCGTCGGCGAACACCAGACGGCTGGCGCCGTTCTTCAGCGCGCAGCCTTCGAAGCGGTCGAGGATCGTGCGCAACTCGTCGAGGCTTGCGGCGCTGCGTGCGGCTTCGCGCGCCGCCATCACGGCGGCATCGGGCGGTGGCGGCACGGGAACCGCCCGTTGAACGGGAGCGCTGACCGGCGCGGGTCTTTGAGCTGGCGCTGCGGCCGGCTGCGCCGGTTCCGGCGCGACGGACGGCGCCGGCTCCTCGGCGGACAGCCAGTCGTTCGGCTCCTCGCGGAGCGCGATATCCACACCCGCTTCGCTGTAGAAAGCGAGCAATTCGCGGTTGGCCCTGTTGCGGTCGATGGTCATTGCGATGGGAAAGATAGTCAGTCGAACAGCCGATGGGCAGGTGCGCTCTGCAACAGGCCGATCAGCAGGATGATGACGCCGCCGGCCACGGTGCCGAGCGCAGCGCCGACGATCGCCATCAAAAACGGCCGAAACCGATCGGGGTTCTGCTCGCCGGCGACCTCCCTGGCGTGCATCTCGATCGCCGTGTTGATCAGCACCTGGATCTGATCCGGGCTCAGAGGCTTGCCCAGCAGAGGCTTGCCCAGCGGCGCCGCATTGCTCCGATCCTTTTCCTCAGATTCCTTGTCGTCGGAGTCCTTGCCGTTGGCCGCGCCGTTTGCTTCGCTCTTCAGTGATTCTGCGTAGCGCCACCGCAGCAGCACGCGCGGCTCGCCGCGGAGCGAGTAACTCTTGAAGAATTCCGGGTGCTGCTCAAAGACGGTTTGCCACTTCTTGCGCTCGGCAAACTTGACGGGAGACTGATCGAGTTGTTCGGACGTCAGCTCTTCGCTCGCCTCGAGCTCCGCCACCCAGCGATTGAGGGTCGCGGACGACTGGTCGGCGACGCCCATGGCCTGTATCGCCGCGATGACATGCGCCAGGCGGTCCTTCTCCAGATAGTGGCCCTTCGCCATTGCCTAGCCCCTGAAAGCCCAAGCTAGGGTAACATGTTATGGAGAAAGTCCATGCGCAACGAAGGGTTGTGAGCACGCCATGACGGATGAGATGCCCAGCCGTGAATCGATGGAGTTCGACGTCGTCATTGTCGGGGCCGGACCCGCAGGACTTGCGGCGGCCATCCATCTCAAGCAGCGGTCGCCGGAGCTTGGCGTCGTGGTGGTGGAGAAGGGCTCCGAGGTCGGCGCGCACATCCTGTCGGGCGCGGTGATCGACCCGATCGGCCTCGACCGCCTGCTGCCGGAATGGCGCTCCGAGGACACGCCGATCAAGACCAAGGTGACCGACGACCGCTTCTACTTTCTCGCCGAGGCGAGGGGGCTGCGGCTGCCGAACTTCATGATGCCGCCGCTGATGTCGAACCACGGCAACTACATCGTGTCGCTGGGCAACGTCTGCCGCTGGCTCGCCACCAAGGCCGAGGCGCTGGGCGTCGAGATCTATCCGGGCTTTGCCGCGACCGAGGTGCTGTTCGAGAACGGCGCAGTGGTTGGCGTCGCGACCGGCGACATGGGCATCGCCAAGGACGGCAAGCCGCGCGGCGACTTCACCCGCGGCATGGAGCTGCGCGCCAAGTACACTCTGTTCGCCGAAGGCGCCCGCGGCAGCCTGTCGAAAGTCCTGATCGCGAACTACGGGCTCGATCGTGGCCGGCAGCCGCAGAAGTTCGGCATCGGCTTGAAGGAGCTGTGGCAGGTCGCGCCCGACAAGCACAAGCCGGGCCTGGTGCAGCACAGCTTCGGCTGGCCGCTCGACAATGCCACCGGCGGCGGCTCGTTCCTCTACCACTTCGACGACAACCTGGTGGCGGTCGGCTTCGTCGTGCACCTCAACTACTCGAATCCGTATCTGTCGCCGTTCGAGGAGTTCCAGCGCTTCAAGACGCATCCCGACATTCGTGGCACCTTCGAAGGCGGCAAGCGACTGTCCTACGGCGCGCGCGCCATCACCGAAGGCGGCTATCAGTCCGTGCCGAAGCTCACCTTCCCGGGCGGCGCGCTGATCGGCTGCGCCGCGGGCTTCGTCAACGTGCCCCGCATCAAGGGCAGCCACAACGCCATCCTGTCCGGCATGATGGCCGCGTCCCACGTCGCCGAGGCGCTGGCGCAAGGCCGCGCCTACGACGAGATCGCGACCTACGAGGAGGCTTGGCGCGAGAGCGAGATCGGCAAGGACCTCTGGAAGGTGCGCAACGCCAAGCCCTTGTGGTCGAAGCTCGGCACGTTTCTTGGCATTGCGGCCGGCGGCCTCGACATGTGGACCAATACGCTCGGCTTCTCGCTGATCGGCACGCTCGCCCACGGCAAGCCGGACTCCGACACGCTCAAGCCGGCGAGCGAGTGTCGCCCGATCGCCTATGCCAAGCCGGACGGCAAATTGACCTTTGACCGGCTCTCGTCAGTGTTCCTGTCGAACACCAATCACGAGGAGGACCAGCCGCCGCATCTGCATGTCGGCGACATGGCGCTCCAGGTGTCGTCCGAGCACGACGTCTATGCCGGGCCATCGAGCCGCTACTGCCCGGCGGGCGTCTACGAATGGGTCGAAGAGGCTGGAAAACCGCGGTTTGTGATTAACGCGCAGAACTGCGTCCACTGCAAAACCTGCGATATCAAGGACCCCAACCGGAACATCACCTGGGTCCCACCCGAAGGCAGCGGCGGGCCGAAATATTCAAATATGTGAAGTCGATCCCGGCTCTATCGTCACGATGCTGCCACACCGGAGTTTACATGGTGCGGCCGGTATCGGGGCGCGGCACCTGTCCTTGCGGCGGCGCAATAAAAAGGCCATTCTGCGAGCGACTCGAAGGGCTGGCGCACCGCCGCCCATGGAGGCATTTACCCGTGATCGTTTCGACGAAATTTCGCCATCTGGCAGGGGTCGTGCTTGGCGCGGCCGCGCTGTGCTTGCCCGCGACGCTGTCGGCGCAGGGCACCTCGCAGAACCCGCCTCCGGGGCAGACCTTCACGCCTTCGGCGAGTGAACTCGCCCGGCTGACGATGTCAGGCAGCTATCTCGCGGCCCGCCACGCCGGCACGCAGCGCGATGCCGGCGCCGCCGCGGCCTACTACCGCGCCGCGCTCCGCAACGATCCGAAGAACACCGAGCTTCTGCAACTCGCCTTCCTGTCGGTGCTGGCCGAGGGCGATGTCGAGGAGGCCACGCGGCTTGCCGAGCAGGTCATCGTCGTCGACAAGAACGACAAGATCGCCCGGCTGGTCATCGGCGTGAAGGCGCTCAAGCAGAAGAAGTACCAGGCCGCCAAGCAGAACCTGACGCAGTCGGTGCGCGGACCGATCACCGATCTCGCGGCGACCTTGCTCGCCGCCTGGGCCAGCTACGGCGCCAACGATGCCAAGAGCGCGGTCGAGTCGATCGACAAGCTGCAGGGCGCCGAGTGGTACGCGCTGTTCAAGGACCTGCACGCAGGCCTGATCCTCGATCTTTCGGGAAACAGGAAGGAAGCCGGCAAGCGCTTCGACCGGGCGCAGAAGCTCGACGGCTCTGCGCTGCGCATCGTCGAGTCCTACGGCTCATGGCTGTCGCGCAACGGCAGCAAGGAAGAGGCGCTCAAGGTCTACAAGGCTTTCGACGCGCAGCTGCCGAAGCATCCGTTGATCGTCGAAGAAATGGACCTGATCAACAAGGGCAAGACGGTGCCGCCGCTGGTCGACAGCCCGCAGGCCGGCGCCGCCGAAGTGCTCTACGGGCTCGGCGCAGCGCTCGGCCGCCGCGGCGGCGAGAACCTCGGGCTGGTTTATCTGCAGCTCGCGCTCTACCTCGCGCCGAACCAGCCGCTGGCGCTGCTCTCGCTCGCCGATCTCTACGAGCAGGTGAAGAACCCCGAGCTCGCCATCAAGATGTACGAGCGGGTGCCGCAGAATTCGCCGCTGCGCAGGAACGCCGAGATCCAGCTCGCCACCGACCTGGACTCGCTCGACCGCACCGACGAGGCCAAGGATCGCCTGAAGAAGCTGATCGCCGAGCACAGCGACGACTCCGACGCCATCATGGCGCTGGGCAACATCCAGCGCGGCCGCAAGGATTTCGAGGAATGCGCGGAGGTCTATGGCAAGGCCATCGCGCTGATCACCAATCCTGAGAAGCCGAACTGGCTGGTCTATTACTTCCGCGGCATCTGCAACGAGCGCGCCAAGAAGTGGGACGCCGCCGAGGCAGATTTGAAGATGGGGCTGAAGCTCTTCCCGGATCAGCCGCACATTCTGAACTATCTCGGCTATTCCTGGATCGACCAGGGCATCAATCTCGACGAGGGCATGCGGATGATCCGCCGCGCCGTCGAGCAGCGGCCCGATGACGGCTATATCGTCGACTCGCTCGGCTGGGCCTACTACCGGCTCGGCAACTACGACGAGGCGGTGAAGAATCTCGAGCGCGCCGTCGAGCTCAAGCCGGAAGACCCGACCATCAACGACCATCTCGGCGACGCCTATTGGAAGACCGGGCGGACGCTCGAGGCCAACTTCCAGTGGTCGCACGCCCGCGACCTGAAGCCCGAGCCCGAGGACCTGGTCAAGATCAAGCAGAAGCTCGCCGGCGGCCTGCCGGAGGAGACCTCGGTCGCCAACGGCAAGAAGAAGCCGGACGGCGGCTAGGCCGACCGGTTGATCTGAATTTGCACAATGCCCGGCTCACGCCGGGCATTGTTGTTTTCACAGGGCGGTAGCGACAATCGATGCCGCTCCCGATAAGAGTTGCGCTTATGCCTACTCTCGTCGAACTCGCTCCCGCCAAGGTCAATCTGACGCTCGCAGTGCTCGGCCGCCGCGCCGACGGCTATCACCTGCTCGACAGCCTCGTGGTGTTTGCAGGCATCGCCGACCGCCTGACGCTTGCGCCCGGGCCCGCGCTGTCGCTCAAGGTCGGCGGTGCGACCGCGGAGCAGGCGGGGCCGCTCGACGACAACCTGGTGCTCAAGGCGGTGCGCGCGCTCGCGGCCGAAACGCCCGGGCTGAAGCTCGGCCGCTTCACTCTGGAGAAGCACCTGCCGGTGGCGGCCGGGCTCGGCGGCGGCTCCTCGGACGCCGCCGCGGCGCTGCGGCTCCTGGCCCGCGCCAACCGGCTCGCGCGCAACAATCCGAAGCTCATCAAGGTGGCCCCCTCGATAGGCGCCGACGTGCCGGTCTGCGTCGATCCAAGGCCCAGGCGCATGCGCGGCATCGGCGAGGCGTTGTCGGCGCCGCTGAAGATGCCGAAGATCGCCGCCGTGATGATCAACCCCGGCGTCGCGGTGCCGACCAAGGATGTGTTCATGCGGCTCGGGCTCAAGCCCGGCGGGCCGGTGCGCCGCGCCGCGCCGTCGCGCGCGTTGCCGCGCGGGCTCGAAGAGTTCGTCGCCTATCTCGCCAAGCACGGCAACGACCTCGAGCCGCCGGCGATCGAGATTCAGCCGGTCATCGCACAGGTGCTGGACGGCCTCCGCGAAACCAAAGGCTGTCTCCTCGCGCGGATGTCCGGCTCGGGCGCGACCTGCTTCGGCCTGTACGTCTCGCCGCGCGCCGCGGCGGCAGCGGCCAAGAGCCTCTCGGCCGCTCACCCCAAATGGTGGGTCAAGGCCACGAGCTTCGGCTGACCAGCGTCGCGTCAGTGCGTCCGGCCGATGCAGAACTCGACGGCCTCTTCGAGCGCCTGCTTCATCTCCGACGCCGGATAGAGCGCCAGCGCGTCGCGGGCGATGGCGCCGTAGTGCTGGGCGCGCTTGACGGTGTCTTCCAGCGCGCGGTGCTTGATCATCAGGCCGACCGCGGTGTCGAAGTCGCTGTCGGAGACCTCGCCCTTCTCCAGCGTCTGCGTCCAGAACGCGCGCTCGCTCTCCGAGCCGCGGCGGAACGACAGCACCACCGGCAAGGTGATCTTGCCCTCGCGGAAGTCGTCGCCGATGTTCTTGCCGAGCTTGGCCGATTTGCCGCCGTAGTCGAGCGCGTCGTCGACCAGCTGGAAGGCGATGCCGAGGTTCATGCCGAACGAGCGGCAGGCCGCGGCCTCGGCCTTGGACCGCTGGGTGAGCACCGGGCCGACCTCGCAGGCCGCGGCGAACAGCTCGGCGGTTTTGGCGCGGATCACGGCGAGATATTCGTCTTCCGTCGTGGCGGTGTTCTTGGCGGCGCCGAGCTGCATCACCTCGCCCTCGGCGATGACGGCGGCGGCCGACGACAGGATCTCCAGCGCGCGCAGCGAGCCGACCTCGACCATCATCTTGAAGGCCTGACCGAGCAGGAAGTCGCCGACCAGCACGCTCGCCTCGTTGCCCCACACCTTGCGGGCCGCCGGGCGGCCGCGCCGCATGTCGCTCTGGTCGACCACGTCGTCATGCAGGAGCGTCGCGGTGTGCATGAATTCCACCGCCGCCGCGAGCTTGATGTGGCCGTCGCCCGAATAGTTGTTGAGCCGTGCCATGGCCAGCGTCAGCATCGGGCGCAGCCGCTTGCCGCCGGACGAGATCAAGTGATTCGCGACCTCCGGGATCATCGTCACCTCGGAGCCGGTGCGCGACAGGATTTCCGAGTTGACCCGGCCCATGTCGGCGTTCACGAGCTCGACGAGCCGGTCGATTGTGGCATCTGCCGGACTGAAGGGGACGACGACGGCCAAAGTGGTTCTCCCGAGCGGGGCAAACGGAAGGTGCGGACAACGGCGCCCCGCAGATAACACGGGAACACATAGAAGCGCTATGATAAGCGGGCAAGGGTGCTGGCGGGGGATGCGACAGGAATTCTCGGAATGCGCGAGGCGGCCGGCAGGCGATGACCCCAGAGAGTATCCAAGAGAACGCCCAAGACAGCACCCAACTGAGCGCCCGGAAGAGCGCTGAGGAGAGCGCCCAATGCTGCTGACCGACGCAAGCCATACCGCTGCCGAGATCGTCGGCCGCAGCCGGGTTGCGGTGCTGGTGCCCTGCTACAACGAGGAGGCGGCCATCGCCAAGGTCGTTGCCGACTTTCGCGCCACGCTGCCGGAGGCCGCAGTCTACGTCTACGACAACAACTCCACGGACCGCACCGTCGAGGTGGCGGCCACGGCCGGCGCCATCGTCCGGCGCGAACTGCACCAGGGCAAGGGCCGCGTGGTGCGGCGGATGTTCACCGATATCGACGCCGACATCTACGTGCTGGTCGACGGCGACGCGACCTACGACGCGCCGAGCGCGCCAAAAATGATCGAGATGCTGGTGGCCGAGCGCCTCGACATGGTCTGCGCCGTGCGGGTCGACCGCGAGGAGGCGGCCTACCGGATGGGCCACCGCGCCGGTAACCGGTTGCTGACAGGCTTCGTCGCCCACGTGTTCGGCCAATCCTTCACCGACATGCTGTCGGGCTACCGGGTGTTCACCCGGCGCTTTGTGAAGTCGTTTCCGGTGCTCTCGGGCGGCTTCGAGATCGAAACCGAGCTGACGGTCCATTCGCTCGAGCTGGAATTGCCGGTCGGCGAGATGAAGACGCCGTATTATTCGCGGCCCGAGGGCTCGGCCTCCAAGCTCAACACCTGGCGCGACGGCGTGCGCATCCTGCGGACCGTGCTGCGGCTCTACCGCGCCGAGCGGCCGTTGCCGCTGTTCACCGGCCTCGGCATCTCGCTTGCTATCGTGGCGATCGGCCTCGCCATCCCGATCTTCGTGACCTACGTGCAGGAGGGCATCGTGCCGCGGCTGCCGACCGCGGTGCTGTCCACCGGGCTGATGGTGCTGGCGTTCCTTTCGATCGCCTGCGGCGTGATCCTCGACACGGTGACGCGCGGCCGCCGCGAGCTGAAGCTGCTCGCCTATCTGGCGCAGCGCGCGCCGGCCGAGGAGCGGCGGCGGAGCTGAAGCGCGTGCGCGAACTCGTCCGCACCAACAACGCCGTGCTGATCACCGCGATCGAAGCGTTGCTGAAGGCCGCGGCGATTCATCATCTGGTGCTCGACCAGCACATGAGCGTGCTGGAAGGCTCGCTCGGCATCCTGCCGCGGCGCATTCTGGTCGACGAGGAAGACTGGCAGACCGCGCGCGGGCTCCTGGAGGACGCTGGGCTCGCCCACGAATTGCGCCCCGACAAGTCGCCGCCCAACGCCGAGCTGACCGACGACGCCGTGCTCGGCGGGCGATTGCGGCTCAAGCAGAAGAAGCGCGGACATCGCGTCGGTCATGACGCGATCCTGCTCGCGGCCGCGACCGCGGTGCGCGCCGGCGACCGTGCGGTCGATTTCGGCTCGGGCGTCGGCGCCGCGGGACTGGCGCTGGCGATGCGCGTGCCGGATGTCGAGGTGACGCTCGTCGAGCTCGATCCGGAGCTTTCGGCGCTTTCAGCCGAGAACATCGAACGCAATGGATTGTCCGAACGGGCGAGGGCGGTGATGCTCGACGTCGCAGCATCGGGCGACGACTACGCCGCGGCCGGGCTCACGCCCGGCTCGGCCGATCATGTGCTGATGAATCCGCCGTTCCACGATCCGTCACGGCAGAATGTGTCGCCGGATCCAGGCAAGCGCCTGGCTCATGCGGCGTCCGACGACCTGCTGACAGCCTGGATCGACGCGGCGGCGCGGCTGTTGCACTCGGCGGGCTCGTTGACGCTGATCTGGCGGGCCGACGGCCTCGGCGACGTCCTGGCCGCGCTCGACGGGCGGTTCGGCGGCGTTGCGGTGCTGCCGGTCCATGGCCGCGCCGGCCAGCCGGCCATTCGTGTGCTGGTTTGCGGACACAAAGGCAGCCGTGCGCCGCTGATGCTGCTGCCGGGACTGATCTTGAACGACAAGGACGGCAAGCCGACCGCCGAAGCCGAAGCGGTCCTGCGCGGCGCGCAGGCGCTGCAAATGTCGGAACGCTAGGCGGTCAGGCCGTGGCGCGACGACCCATCGCGCGGATCAGCGCGCCCGGATGGGCGGCGAGCACGATCGAGGTCATTAACACGAAGAGGAAAAGCAGCTTCATATCCGGTTCCAAAATTTATGGAATAACGCTTAGTCGAATCTAGCGTTCCACGAAATCTGCCCGTGGTGTGTTAACAATGAATGACTGGTGAAGTGGTAAAGAGAGATGGTTTCCGATGCCTGAAGTCACTCCGTTGCAGCGTGTCGGCGCGATGCTCGCGCCGCTCATCCCCTCCCGCTTCCGCTCCGACATTCCGGTTGTTCCCGTGGTGCGGCTTACAGGCGCGATCGGCATTTCGACGCCGCTGCGGCCGGGACTGACCATGGCGGGCATCGCGCGCTCGCTCGAGCGCGCCTTTGCCATCAAGAACATCAAGGGCGTCGCGCTCGCGATCAACTCGCCGGGCGGCTCGGCGGTTCAGTCGCACCTGATCTTCAAGCGCATCCGGACGCTGGCGGACGAGAAGAAGGTTCCGGTGTTCGCGTTCGTCGAGGATGTCGCGGCCTCCGGCGGCTACATGATCGCCTGCGCGGCCGACGAGATCATCTGCGACGTTTCGTCGATCGTGGGCTCGATCGGCGTGATCGGCGGCGCGTTCGGTTTCAACAAATTGATCGAAAAGATCGGCGTCGAGCGCAGGCTTTACACTTCGGGCGACAACAAGGGCATGCTCGACCCGTTCCTGCCGGAAAAGCCCGACGAGGTCGCAAAGCTGCACGCCATCCAGCGCGACATTCACGAGGGCTTTATCGAACTCGTGAAGTCGCGGCGCGGCGGCAAGCTCGACAGCCGCGAAACGGCCTTGTTCTCCGGGGAATATTGGGCCGGTAAACGGGGTCTTGAACTGGGACTGGCCGACACCATCGGCGACCTCCGTGGTGTTCTGCGAGAACGCTTCGGCGAGAAGGTTCGCACTCCACTCATCGCCGACAAGGGTTTCTTCGGCCGGCGAGTGCCGGGGGTCGGTGCGGGGGCAGGGCTTGCCGCGCTGTGGGGCGAGGTCAACCTTGCCGATGACGTGATTGCGGCGTTGGAAACACGCGCGCTCTGGGCGCGTTATGGACTGTAGATTGAACCGGTAGACCGGGTCGGAATACCAAGAACACGGAGCCTAGGAGAAGCCCATGCCTGCGTTGCCACCCCTTGTCGCCTGGACGCTCGGCGCCATCGGCGCCGTCATGGCGATCAAGTTCATCAGCCGCGAATGGCAGCGCATCAACGGCGAGCTGGATCAGGCCCATCCGGTGCGGGTGACCGACCCGGAGCGGGCACGGCTGCCGACCTTGCGGCGCGATCCGGCGAGCGGCGAGTACCGGCCCTATCGCTGATCGTCCTTGATGCCCTTTTCGCGCACGACCTTGCCCCAGCGGTCGTATTCCTGCTTCAGGAATGTGCCGAACTCCGCGGGGCTGTTGGCGACCGGAATGGCGCCGGACTGGATCAGCTTTTCCTTGACCACCGGATCGTTGATCGCCGCAACGAAGGCGTCGTGAATTTTCGTGATCGTCGCGGGCGGCGTGCCCGCCGGCGCCAGCAGGCCGTACCAGTTGTCGACCGTGGTGTCCGGATAGCCCTGCTCGGCCAGCGTCGCCACGTCGGGCAGCATCGGATTGCGGCGGCCTGACGCCGCGCCCAGCGCCTTGACCTTGCCGCCCTTGATATGCGGCATCAGCACCGGGGCGTCGGCGGCGAACACCTGGACCTGGCCGCCGAGCAGATCGGTGAGGGCCGGGGCCGCGCCGCGATAGGGCACGTGGACGAACTTCACGCCGGCCGCGCCCTGATAGAGCTCCAGCGCCAGATGGGTGTTGGAGCCCACGCCGGTCGACGCGAAGGTCATCTCGCCGGGCTTGGCCTTGGCGGCGGCGGTCAGGTCCTTGATCGAGTTGAACGGCGACTCGGCCTTGACCACGATCAGCGTGGTGTTGAGCACCACCAGCGTGATCGGCGCGAAGTCCTTCAGCGTGTCGTAGCGCACGTCGGTCCGCATATGCGGCGTCACGGCCACCGCGCCCAGCGTGGTCAGGAACAGCGTGCTGCCGTCGGGCGGCGACTTCGCCACGTAATCGGCGCCGATGGCGCCGTTCGCGCCCGGCTTGTTCTCGATGATGACCGGCTGGCCGAGGATGTCCTTGACCTTGTCGGCGACCAGCCGGCCGACGAAGTCGGTCGGCCCGCCGGGCGGGAAGGCGATCACCATGCGGATCGGGCGGGAGGCGTCCTGGGCCTGGGAGGTGGCGGTCGAGGCCGCCAGAACGAGTAGTGCGCTGACAAAAGCGGCAAGGCGTGACGGCACGGAGTCCTCCCATTCAACCGGCCGGACCGGCCGATATTTTGGGCGACCCTAGCCTGCCAAATCCCGCGTGGGGAGAGCCTGATACCGCGCCTTGACCCCCGAAAGCTGCGCCGTTACGTCTCAGCCGCGCGTTCGCGCTGGGAACCCTCATGGCCGACGATCTTCCCGCTCACATGCGCCCGGAACGCTCGTTCCAGGGGCTGATTCTGGCGCTTCAGCGGTTCTGGGCCGACCAGGGCTGCGTGATCCTGCAGCCCTACGACATGGAG
>CAKZHN010000473.1 GCA_936924235.1 uncultured Rhodoplanes sp.
GCCCTTGAGGTCCTTGAGGCTCTTGATGCTCGGCTTCGCGATCAACGCATAGGGCGGCGCCTGAATTTCGAAGCGCGCGATGGCGAGTGCAGCTCCTTGTTCCGCGGCGCGGATGGGATCGACCAGTCCGGTGGAAAACGACATATCGAGCGAGCCTGCCGCCACTTGCTGGATCGCGGGCGCACTCGCCGGAATATAGATCAGATCGGCCTTGATGTTCTCCGCTGTGAAAAAGCCTTTTTCGATGGCGATGAACAGCGGCCACAGATTGGCCGAAGGCGATCCGACCGTACCGATGGTGACAGTATCCGCCGCGCGCACCGGCGCGACGGACACCAGCATGACCAATGCGAGCCCCAGCGCCGCATGTCCGAACTTTCTCAACATTTGCATGACCATCCCCCACATTGAATCCAGGCGATTCAGCCCTTCTGCTGCGCGCGATAATGCCGAGCAATTTCCGAACCAGTCGCCTTCCAGACTTTGTCGTGCTTGCTGATGTAGGCGAGCGCGGCGTCAAGCGCGTCGATTCGATACGGTTGGCCCGTCAGATAAGGATGAACCGCGATATGCATGACGCGCCCGGATGCGGCGCCCTCGCGATAAAGCGTGTCGAACTGTCTGCAGATCGCATCCTGAAAATCCGCCGGCCTCATATGGGCCGTTTCGAACGCCTGCTTGTCGTTGATGTCGTAGCTGTAGGGCACGGACACGATGCTCTTGCCGCCTGCAGCTGTCATCAGGTACGGCTGATCGTCGTTGGGTCCCCAATCGGCGACGTACTCGCAGCCGGCGTCCGCCAGCAGGTCGAGCGTATTCCAGGTCTCCTGCAATCCCGCCCCGAGCCAACCGACCGGACGCTTGCCGCTCGTGCGCGCAATGGTGTCGAGCGTGTCGCGGATGATCTTGGGCTCTTCTTCGGGGGGCACTTCATTGAGACGGACGGAATTGCTTTGATTGTGCCCCATCCATTCCCAATGGCGCTTCTCGCCCTCCTCGATAATTTCCGGATGATGCAGACAGATGTTGCTGTTCAGCGCGACGGTTGCGCGAATTCCATATCGATCAAGGACCTCCATGATCCGAAAAACGCCCACCCTGTTGCCGTAGTCACGGATGGCCCAAGTCGGGATGTCGGGGATTTTTCCCGGACCGAGCCCACCGGGACGCGTCTCCAAGGAAAAGATTTCAATGTTGGGAACGATCCACAACGCAAGGCGTGCGCCCCCGGGCCACTCCAACCGCGGCCGTCTGATGATCGGCGAGTATGGAAAGGGGCCGTAGGGACCTGGCTTCATGAAACACCATCACGCAATCTGACAGGCACTGGCGCCATCGAGTGCCTCAAAACGCTCCGAATAGTAGGCACTTTATCGACGGGTGAAAACCAGGCCGGAATGGCAAAAATCAAGCTTTGCAATTCAACTCTGCGATGGCTGAACCGTGAAATGGATTCCTGATGTCGCCCTTCGTCGCTGGCATCGGCTTCGCCGCTGCGCCAAAGCGTGGATCGCATCGAGCCAAAAGGAGGCCTAAAGACCGGTCCGCCGGAGCCGCCGCAATCTCCGGCACTCAGAGCGCCAAATTTTCCTTCAGCGTCTTGCCTTCATACTCCGCGCGGAAACGGCCGCGGCGGCGCAATTCAGGGATCAGCAGATCGACGATCTGGATATGGTCGTGCGGCGTGGTGGGTGCGCTCGCGAACATGAATCCGCCGCGGCTGCCGCCGGCCTCGAACGCCTCTTCCAGCACATCGGCCATTTGCGCCGCCGTTCCGGCGAAGGTGCGCTCGTAGTCCGTCACCATCTTGCGGCCGTGGTCAAAAAACTCCTCTCGCGAGATCTCGGTTGTCTCGCCGATCTCGGCCCCCAGTTTGTAAACGAAGCCGACCGGGGAAGCGTTGGTGGCCGCGATAATGTCGTTGAGCTCCCCAGGAGAGAACCGCGCCGGAAGGCGGGAGAAATCGTAGCCGCAATTATCCGAAAGGTATGATGCGACGGCTTCCCGCGGAAGAAGATTGAGGACAGCTTCGCGGCGCGCGAGCGCTTCACGTTCGGTTTCCGCCACCAGAACCGACACGGCGAACAGCATGCCGACCTTGGACGGGTCCCGGCCTTCAGCGGCCAGCGCCTCGTCAAGCGAGGCGCGATGCTTGCTCATCGCGCGATGCGAATTGGCGCTGGCAAAGATGACATCGGCGAAATTCGCCGATGCCTTGATGCCGCGCGGCGAACCGCCGGCCTGCACCAGCACCGGATGTCGCTGCGGCGACGGAACCGTGTTGAGCGGACCACGGACGCGGAAGAATTGCCCTACGTGATGAATGGCGCGAACCTTGTCCGGCTCCGCCACCACGCCCGATTCCCGGTCCCATTTGAACGCGTCGGGTTCGACGCTATCCCATAGTGCCTTGCAGACCTTGATGAACTCCTCCATGCGCTCGTACCGCATGTCGTGTTCCATCAATTCGTCGAAGCCGTAGTTGGCGGCATCGGACCGGCGCGTCGATGCGACGACGTTGAAAGCGATCCGGCCCTTGGTCACATGGTCGAGCGAGTTCAAAAGCCGCGCGACGTAGAACGGGTGCATGAACGTCGAGGAATAAGTCAGCCCGAACCCGATATGGTTCGTCACGCGCGCCATGCCGACGATATACGGGCTCATGTCGTGGCGCGGCCAACCCACGCCCCAGCGCGCCGCTTCGTCCTGCGACCCGCCGTAGGTGCTTGCGACGCCAGTGCCGTCGCCGAAGAACAGCATGTCCATGCAGCCGCGCTCGGCGATGCGGGCAACCTCTTCGAACTGGCCGGGATCGGGATAAGTGTAATTCAGCCACGAACCGGGACTGCGCCATCGGCCTTCCAGATGCGTTTTGGAAAGGTCAAAAGCGAGACGCATTTTCTTCTTCATGTCCAGCCTCCCTGAAGCGAGCGCAGCCTATTGGTAGTCCAGCGTCAGGATCCCGTCGGGGATCTCCGTCAAGCCGAACACACCAGGGCCAGCAATCGGCAACAAAGTCTCGAACACCTTCTTGATGTCGGCCTCGGCGGTCGGGGAGAAGGAGCGCAGGAAATCTCCTCTCGCCTCCTTTCTGAATCCAGCCGCGACTTCCGGCGGCATTTTCATTTCGGCGCCGCGATCGATCCAGAACTGATCGTTGGTGCGAAGCAGGTCGATCACATCGTGATACGCGGCGACAAAGGCGCGGGTATTCTGTGGATGGGCTTTGACCCATGCGCCGTTGAACGCATAGAACAGGTAGGGCGTTTCGGGCAGGCCGAGCTGCGTGACCAGATCGCTGACCTTCGCGAGTACGCGATATTTCCCTGTCGCGATCATCGCAGGCGCGACGGAGTTGAACGCCTCGGTCCCATCGAGCTGCCCCTGGTCCATCAGGGCCCACATCAGCGGCCCGGCCCCCTCCTGGATCGTCGCCTCCTTGTCGAGGTCGACCTGATATTTTGACTTTGCAACGGCACGTTCGAGGATGAAGTCGAGACTGTTGCGGTTATAGACGCCGAACTTCTTGCCCTTGAGGTCGCCGAGATTCTTGATCGGAGAGTTAACGGGGACCACGCTGAAATCCGCGCCCAAACGCAGGAAGGGGGAGACGCCGACGATATCGACCCCGGCCTTGCGCATGCGCGAAACGTCGCCCCAATCGAGGGTCGCGACCTCCGCGCCGCCGGCCTGCAGGGTGGCCATGCGGGCTTTGTCACTCGCGCTGGGGACCAGCTCGATGACAATGCCGTGCTTCTTGTCGAGCTCGAACTTCTTCATCGCAGTTGCGGGAAACGAATTCGATCCGAACTCGCTGTAGAGCAGCCGCACGGTGCCGCCATCGCCCTTGATCACCTCTTGGGCGCGAGCAGTTTGGGCGTGAGCGGCAAAGACAGTCGTGAGGCCGAGCAGCAATCCGAACGTTTTAACGGGATTGACGAAAGCCATGCGCGCCCTCCTCCAACGCGACGATCGCGTCGCGTGATCTATTCGGCAGCGCAGACCCGAAATGTCGCCGCTCCCTACGACGGAGCGCGAAGCAAGATTTTTGCCAACGTCCCGGATCGCTCCGGATCTGGCTTGAATATTCGTGATTTTCGAAGTGTTTCCCACCGCAGAACAAACACTCACTGGTACTCCATCGTCATGAACCGATCGGGCAGCTTGCTCATGCCGAGCACTGTCGGACCTGCCGTCGCGAGCAAGACGTCGAAGATATTCCGGACGGCCCCTTCCGTTGTTGGCTCGAACTTGCTCATCAGATCGCGGCGCATCTCGTCACGCAGCGGCGGGATCGCGGCATCGTCCATTTTCTGGCGACGGCCGACCTCCATCCAGATGTCGTCGTTGGTGTTGAGGATCTGTACCGCCTCGCGGTACGCCGCGAGATACGCCTTGACATTGGCTGGATGCGCGGCGGCGTAAGCTTCCGATACTGCGTGGAACAGGAATGGCACGTCGCCGTCGAGACCGATCGCGGAAATCAGTTCGCGCATCTCGTACAGCACGCGGAACTTGCCGGTGACCGTCATGGCGGGCGTGATGTTGTTGAACATGAACGTGGCGTCGAGCTGTCCCTGCTCCATCAGTCCGCGCAGCAGGCTCACGCTTCCCGCGTGCACTTCGGCGTCCTTTTCCAGGCTGAGATTATGGAGCTTGAGCGCCGCGGCCACGATGACGAACCACGTCGCGTTGTTGCGGTTGTCGGTCCCGACCTTCTTGCCGCGAAGATCGCCGAGATTCTTGATGGTTGAGCTCGCCGGCACGACGATCTGGTCGCCCCATCGAAACATCGGCACAATCGCGATCATCTTTTCGCCGGCATTGCGTACGTTGGCGATCGACATGAGATCGGAAACCATCATGTCGGCCCCACCGGACCGCATTGCCGTCATGGCGGCCAGCGAACCGCTGACCACGATCTCCTGAAGCTTGAACCCGTATTTCTCGTCGAGCTTGAATTTCTGGATCGTGTAGAACGCGAAGGCATTCGTGCCGGCCTGGTTGTTGGTCATGCGCACGACGCCGCCATCGCCCTTGATGGCAGGCACGCCCTCCGCGGCAGCCATTCGCGGAGCAACGGCGACCGCGATCGCAAATCCGATGAACGCGATTGAGAGAAACCTCATCTTCTAGCCCCCCAATTGAGAATTCGATCTTTCCGGCACTCCTAGAATTCTCGCAGCGTCTCCCGAAGCGTCGGCTTCGAATATTCGGTTCGCACGAGCCCGCGTCTTTGCAAGGCTGGCACCAGGCCGTCGGTCACCTCGAGGATGTAACGGCGGTTGATGTGATGAAACGGATGGTTGAGCAGAAAGCCGTCACCACCGACGGCCTCCATGATCTCGCCCATCTGCTCGGCGCATTGGTCCGGTGTGCCCACCAGATCGGCCGCTTTGTCCTGCGCCAACTGGCGTATCGTCCGGCCGCTGCCGTACTGGAGAAAACGTTCGAGCGAGGCCGACTCGCCGTTGGTGGTCAAGCCGGGCGGCGGCGGCTCGTCCAACGGAAAGCGCGCGAAATCGATATCGGTGATCCCGCTGATCAAAGCGAGCTGCCGGTCGATAAAGCGCGGTTGGGCAATACCGCGCGCGTACTTTTCCTTGGCTTCGGCCTCGGTTTCTCCGAGCACGACGCGAAACAGATACAAGACCTTGATGTCGTCCGGGTCGCGCCCGAATTTTTCGGCGCGCCTGCGAATGTCATCGCGAAATTCCTTTTTCCCCTTGATGCCGTTCGCCCCCGCGATAATGGAATCGGAATGCTTCGCTGCAAAATCGCGACCTTTCTCGGAGCCGCCGGCTTGTACGTAGGTCGGGCGCCCCTGTGGCGAAGGAGCGGTGTTCAAGGGACCTCGCGACTTGTAGTACTTTCCTTCGAAGTAAATCGGCCGGACTTTGGTGTGATCCGCAAAGGTCGAGGTTTCCCGATCCATCACGACGGCGTCCGGATCCCAAGACTCAAAGAGCTGGTTGACGAGATCCATATATTCGTCGGCCATTTCATAGCGCAGGTCGTGCTCCGGCAGCTTGTTCAGTCCGAAGTTCTGGGCCGCCGCGTCTTCGCCGCTGGTGACGATGTTCCAGCCGAAACGGCCATGCGCGATGTGGTCGATCGTCGAGCACAGGCGCGCAAGAAGATAAGGCGGATAGCCGAGCGTCGAGAGCGTCGCGACGACGCCGAGATGACGGGTGTGCGAAGCCAGCACCGCCACCAGTGGCGCCGGATCGTGCTTCGGCACCTGGATGCCGCCCTTGAGATAAGCCTTGGAGCTGGAGCCATAGGCCTCCGACACCATCAGCTTGTCCTCGAAGATGATGTAGTCGAAGCAGGCGCGTTCGAGGTTCTTCGCCATATCGATGAAGAACTCCGCTGACGGGCTGCCTCCGGCCGACGATAACGGCTCGTTCCATTCGTCCTGCACGAAGTTGGTGAACCAAGCCAAATGAAACTTCTTCTGCGACACGGACGCGCCCCCTCGCTGTTCAATTCAAATGACGACGTACCGGCGAGCTTCCGCTCGCCTGTGCAGGCTGCCCAATCACCATGGAGATCCACCGCTGCGCGGCATCCAAGCTCTGGCCCATGTCCACTACGCTGACATGCAAGACCGTCGCTCGATGACCGAGCGACCTTTTTCAAACCCGACTCGCAATTCGAGCAAAAGACATGCCATCTTCGCGAAAAGCTGATGATCCGGGCGCAAGCCTCTCCGTCGCGGCCTTAAGAAAATGATAGTTGCTTGAAGCGGCTGGCGTGAAAGACCAGCGGACTGATTTCGGGTCTGGTCTCAAAACTTTCGACGCGCAGCAAAACGATCTCGTGATCGCCTGCGCCAAAGGTTTCGAAGACGGAGCAGTCGAGCCACGCCGGAGAGCCCTCGATAAAGACGGCTCCTTCGGCACTTGCGTTCCAACGAATTCCGGCAAACCTGTCGTCGGCCTTGGAGGCAAGTTGCCGGCACGCGATCGCGTGAGCATCGCTCAGGACGCTCACGCCCAGGCGTACCGCGTTGCGCAACTTTTGCCAGGTCGTCGAATTGCTCTGCAGGCAGACGGAAACCAGCGGCGGTTCGATGGATACGGAAGAAAATGAACTTGCCGCCATGCCGACGGGTCTGCCCTCCACCAGGGCGCAAAGCGCCATCACGCCTGAGGGAAAGCAGCCATAGGCTGCACGCAGCGATTGCTGATCAAAGCTTGGCATCAGGCGGCTACTCTCGGGAGAAGCGATTGCGCGCGCGATACCCACTGGTCGAGCTTGGGATCCTCGGCATAGCTCTTGTCGAGCAGATACAATCCGGCTGCCGGACAGATCGCGCCGAGTTCGACGAGCACCGGCTTGAGCAGAAGGTCGGGCGCAAGCGCGTGGGCCGGCCCGGCGCCGAGCATCAACGGGAACGCCGTGATGCCTGCGAGCCCGTCGGAGGGTATCTGATCCAGGAACAGCTTGAGGATTCCGGTATATGTGGCCTTGAACGTCGGGCTTGCAAAGACAACGACGTTGGCGCGCTGAATGGAGGAGATTGCTTCCGCAACAGCCGGATGGCCAAACTCCAGCAGAGCCGGCCCGAATTCAACCAGGTCCAGCACGACCGCCGGGTCCCGTCCCGTAAGCTTGCGCATCAGCAAGGTCGCGGCCTCGAGCGTTCGCGACTTCGGCTTTGGATTGCCGACCACCACCACAGTTCTCACTGTCGAAGCTCTCCGTGTCCCGGTCTGCACCTGATTGTTTCAAGCCCGGCACGGATATCGCAAAATTCAAGCCAATCGCATCCGCCCGCCTCCCGACGGCGCAAGCGACCTATTATCGCGAGACAATGAGTTGGATACTGCCCCGCCCGGGAAACCGTTGCCCACAAGACCTCAATCTCCCCGATCGAGGAAAAAATAAGCAGAAGCACGGAAAAATCGATCTCCGCTGACTGGAATCGAGGCAGCGTCCGGGCATCCGTTGCGGCAATATTGGTCTGCCGGCCGGTTGCGAGAGCGATGAAGACCAGCATTAAGCGCTCCGATGCAGTTCGTCTGCACGCGCATTGGGTCCTTTACTTCCACGAGGTGGTTCAGGCGCGGTCCATACGCGGCGCCGCCAAGGTGCTCAACGTGGCGCCGTCGGCGATCAGCCGGCAGCTCAAGGAGGTGGAAGCTCTCGTCGGCGGCAAACTGATGGAGCTTGGCTCCGAGGGCTTTCGCCTGACCGCGGCGGGAGAGGTCGTCGCAGATCACGTGAGCCAGGTACTGCGCGGGCTCGGGCGGATGCAGAGCTCGCTCGATGAGCTTCGCGGTCTCCGGCGGGGCCATGTCAACATCGCCGCGGTGGCGGCTGCCGCGCCCGACTTCGTACCGAAAGTCGTCGCTTCGATCCGCAAGACCTATCCGCGCGTGACCGTAAGTTGCGATTTCGTCGGCTCACGGCAAGTGGCGGAAAAAGTCCGCGACGGACAGGCCGATGTCGGCGTCTGCTTCAATCCCCCGAGCTCCCGGGCGCTGCGCACCGTTATATCCGTACCATTGCCGTTCGGCGCGATCGTCAGCCCTGACAGCACGTTCGCGAAATGCCGCACGCTTCGCATCTACGATCTGGTCGAAGCAGGCATGCCCCTGATCTTTCCCGACGAATCCGTGTCGATCAGAGGCCTTCTGGAAAACGTCATCCTCGACAGCGCGCTGGAGGTGCAGCCCGCCATGGTCAGCGCCAACCGCGAGTTCACCATCGCGCTCGCGAAGCTCGGCACCGGCGCCGCATTCGAGACCACGCTCGGCCTCGAGCGCGAACTGCGCGAGGGCACGGTCGCCTTCGTGCCGCTGGTCGATCCGAAGCTCGAGCCTTCGCACCTGACGATCGTCACCTCGGCGCTGCGGCCGCAATCGGCCGCAGCCATCATGATGGCGGAGGCACTGAGGGCGAGCGCGGCCAAATTGCTCGAACAATAGGCGTTGCCGTTTCGGCAACACCTCGTTCTCCGGAATCGGGATTTACCCATCTCGCAACTGCGAGCAGTGTTTCTGAACACGTTCTGAATCTGCGTGATGGGGCGACCTTCGACGCATGCAGCCCGTCAAGACAGCCGTCGCGGCCCGCGATTGCGAACCGACGTCGTCGCCGGCCGGTCTCGGACTGGGCGCGCTGACCATCAGCAGCGGAAACGCCCCCGCAGCCTCCACGACGGCGACATCTCGCCTGCCGTCGACCAATCTTTCCAGTTTCAGGCGGACAGCAGAGCGTTTCATCGGCGAACACTCGATCCCGCTGCTCTCGATCCTGTCGCTGGTCGCGATCTGGTATCTCGCGGCGTTCGTGCTGCCGCCGAGCATCATGCCCGCGCCCCACGTCGTGGCCGAAATCCTGTGGACACAGATGCAGACGGCGACGATCTGGTCCGACGTCATCGTCACGGGCGGCCGGATCATCATGGCTTTCTCCATCGCCATGGTGGTGTCGCTCGTCATCGGCTTCGCCATGGGCACCTCCAAGAAGGCCGAAAGCTTCTTGGACGTCTGGGTGGTCTGCCTGCTGACCATGCCGAGCCTGGTCCTGATCCTGACGATCTACATGATCGTCGGGCTGAACGACCGCGCGGCGGTGATCGCCGCCGCTGTGCCGGTGATCCCGATCCTGTCGATCAACATCTGGCAGGGTGTGAAAGGCGTCGACTACAAGCTCGTCGACATGGCCAAGGCCTACCACGCCAGCCGGGGCCAGATCCTCCGCTCGGTCATCGCGCCGCAGATCGCCCCGATCATGGTCGCCTCGGCACGGTTCGGGCTCGGGCTTGCCTGGAAGATGGTGCTGTTCGTCGAGTTGCTCGGGCGCAGCGACGGCATCGGCTATCGCATCGAATTCTACTATCAGATGTTCAACATGGGCGCGGTGCTCGCGCACGCGTTGCTGTTTCTCTTCATCATGCTGTTCGTCGAGGTCGTCCTGCTTGGGATGATCGAGCGCCGCCTGTTCCGCTGGCGGCCGGCGCAGCGCCGGTTGTGATTGGAAGCGCCGCAGGCCATGGAAGTCACCTCGCTCAAGCTGACCAACGTCACCAAGGTCTTTCCGCGCAAGGGGCGCACCCAGGAATGGCGGGCGGTCGAGAACGCCACCTTCAGCACGCGGCCTGGTGAATTCGTCTGCATCCTCGGGCCGTCCGGCTGCGGCAAGTCCACGCTGCTCAACATTCTCAGCGGGCTGGACGAACAGTTCGAGGGCGAGGCGACGATCTTCGGCAAGTCGGTTTCGGAGCAATTCGGGTCCGAGGTGCGGGTCGCATACGTGTTCCAGGAGCCGCGGCTCATGCCCTGGCGCACGGTGCGGCAGAACATCGAGTTTGCCTTACAGACCGCGGGTTTCGTTCAAACCGAATGGGCGGGCCGTATCGACCGTGTCCTGTCGCTGGTCGAGTTGTCGAAGTTCGCCGACTTTTACCCGTTGCAGCTCTCGGGAGGCATGCAGCAGCGGGCGGCGATCGCCCGCGCATTCGCCATCGATCCCGAGGTGCTGCTGATGGACGAGCCGTTCAGTGCGCTGGATGAACTCACGGCGCGGCGGCTGCGGCAGCAGTTGCTGATGATCTGGGGCGAATTTCGTTCGACGGTGCTGTTTGTCACCCACAACGCTTTCGAAGCGACGTTCCTGGCCGACCGCATCCTGATGATGACCAGGGGTCCCGGGGCAAGGTTCTGCGATGAGGTCGAGCTGTCCGGCCTCAAGCGGCCGCGCTCATACGAGGACGTCGGCATTTTCGAAACGAGCCGCTCGGTCGTGGAGCGGCTGATCGGCCATATCGGGACGCTCGATGACCACTGAGCGAAAGTCGAATGTAACCCTGCACGAGCGTGGCCGATGAAGCCAAAGATGCATCTCGCGTTCGATCTATCCTGGACGCACCTGGAGGGCCGCTGGCGCGTACCGGGCTCCTGGACCGGACGCATCTACCCCGATCTCTCGATCTACAAGGAGATCGCTAGCATCGCGGAGCGCGGCCGCATCGACATGCTGTTCTTTGGCGACGGTACGGGCATCCCCAGCACATGGCGTGGCTCGCCCGACGACGCGGTGAAATGGGGCATCGGCTGGCCACGCCAGGATATGAGCCCCTACATCACCGCGCTGTCCCAGGTGACGCAGCATCTCGGCTTCGGCATCACCTACTCTTCGACGTTTATGCATCCGTACTATGTGTCGCGGCTGCTGAATTCGCTCGATCATATCACCGGCGGCCGCATGGCCTTCAACATTGTCACCTCGACGCGGCGTGCCGACGCCGCAAACTACGGCTACGACGAGTTGATGGAGCACAACTCGCGCTATGACCGGATGGAGGAGTTCGTCAACATCTGCAAGGCGCTATGGGCAAGCGTCGAGCCCGACGCATTCGTCTGGGACCGAGAGACCGGAGTCGTCATTCCGGATCCCAACAAGGTGCGCGCCATCAACCACTCCGGCACCTTCTTCAAGGTCAAGGGACCGCTGAGTTGCGTGCCGTCACCGCAGGGCCGCCCCGTACTGATTCAGGCCGGCGGCTCACCACGCGGCATCAAGGCGTCGGCGCAGTTCGCCGATTGCATATTCGCGGCCTTCAAGCCGCGCCAGATGAACATCAAGCATCGCGCGGAGCTCGACGCCGAGCTCAAGGCCGCAGGCCGCGACCCCTCAAAGGTCGGCATTCTCTGGGACCTCATCCTCATCGTCGGCGAGACCTCGGAGGAGGCCAAGCGCCGCAAGGAAAAGCTCCTGACTGCCATCCCGCTCGAAGCCGCCGGCGCGTTCATCTCCCACCAGTCGGGCTATGACTTCTCCAAGCTGCCCGCACGCTTCAAGCTTAAGGACCTCAATGCCGAGATCGCCGCGACCAACGCGTCGCCGGTCGGCTTCGTACATCAGCTTGGACTGCATCTCGGTCAAGACATCGAGCTCACGCGCGAGGAATTCTTCGAGCACGGCATGAAGGCAGCCACGGGCTACAACCACACGATTGCCGGATCCGCCGAGGAGATCGCGGACTTCCTCGAAGAGGAGTTCGAGGCGACAGGAAGCCGCGGCGGCTTCATGATCGCACATCCGCAGGCGAGTCCCCGCGATCTTCTGAACGTCGTGGACTTCCTAGTGCCTGAATTGCAGCGCCGCGGCCGCTTCCGCACCGAATACACCGGCAAAACCCTCATGGAGAATCTGGCGGCATGAGACGCCGGTCGGCCAAACCATCCCGCGAAAGGCCTTGGACGGTGACTTCGATGTTGTTGTTTCTTCAATCGCAGCGGAAGCTGATCCCGACAATCCTCACGGCCCTGACTCTGGCCATTCTCGGCACCGAGGGGACGACGGCTGAGATCCAGGGCGATGGAGGCAAGGTCCGCCTGCTCTACAACGAACCCGGCACCAACTCGTTTCCGCCGTTCGTCATCAAGAAATTCGCGCTCGACAAGAAATACGGCTTCGAGCTGCAACCGATCGCGGCGCCAAGCTCGCCAGCCATCGCGACGGGCCTGCAGGGCGGCGGCGGGGACATCGGCATTCTCGACTGGATCACGCTGGCACGCATGCAGAGCGGCGGCGTCAAGCTGGTCGGGGTCGCGCCGTTTCTGATCTGGGCGAACACGGTCGTCGTTCGCACCGACGCGCCCTATCAGACCCTCGGCGACCTGAAAGGCAAGAGGATCGGCGTCTACAGCAAGAGCAATCTCGACTGGATCGTCATGCGCGCCCACGCGCAGCGCCTGCACAAGATCGACCTCGAAAAGGAAACCCAGCTCCACGAGGGCGCGGTGCCGCTGCTCCGCGGACTACTCGATCAGCGGCAGCTCGACGCCGCCCAGATGTTCAACTCGCTCACGCCGGACATGGTCGCCTCGGGCAAGTATCGCGTGCTGGCCACGATCCGCGGTCTCATCAAGGAGCTCGGTCTGCCCGACACCCCGTTCCTGCTCTACTCAGCCGATAGCAATTTCGCGTCGGCCCATCCGGAGCGGATGAAGGCGTTTCTGGCCGCCTATCGCGAGTCGATCGAGATCATGCGCAAGGACGACGCGGTCTGGATCGAGCGCGGCAACATCATGAAGCTGCAGGGCCAGGCGCTTACGCTGTTCCGCGACGAAGCGCGCGAAGACATGATGGACAAGTTCGGGCCCCAGACCGAGAGCGACATCCGCAAGACCTTCGATTTGCTGCTCGAAACCGGCGGCGCGCAATTGATCGGCATCGATGCGTTGCCGAAGGAATTCATGACGCTCAGCTACCAGTGAATCCATCCGGAAACGACGTTTCCCCTCACCCACACAGAACGAACGGTGGAATATGAGTCACGGCAAGATCGCACGGCGCGACGTCCTGGCGGCCCTCGGCGGCGCGGCCGCGGCTGCACTCGTGCCCGCCGTGGTGGCGTCGCGGGCCGGCGCGGCAGAGCCCACGGTCAAAGGAGACGGTGGCAAGATCCGGTGGCTTGCCAATGCGGCCGGCACCAGCGCGTTCCCGCCCTACGTGATGCAGAAGTTCAAGCTCGACCAGAAATACGGCTTCGAGCTGCAGGTGATCCCGGTCGCCAATGTGAATACCCAGTTTACCGCATTCCAGGCCGGCGCCGCCGAATTCGGCGGACTCGGCTGGAACGACGTCGCCCGTTTGCGCGCGGCCGGCGTCAACCTGGTTGGCGTCGCGCCATGGCTGAACTGGGTCGATTGCGTGCTGGTGCCGACGGATTCCCCCGCGAAGAACCTCGGCGACCTGAAAGGCAAGAAGGTCGGCACCATCAACCGCACCACGCTGAACTGGATCGTGATGCGCGCTGTCAGCATCAACAATTACAAATTCGACTTGGAGAAGGACGCGACCGTGCAGGAGGGCGCCATCAGCCTGCTGCGCGGCCTGACCGAGCAGGGCCAGCTCGACGCCACGATGATGTTCAATTCGCTTGCACCCGACATGCTTGCAACCGGCAAGTACCGCATGCTGGTTTCGATCCGGGATCTGATCAAGGAGCTCGGGCTTCCCGACACGCCCTTCCTCATGCATGTCGCGGATGCCGGCTACGCCGCCAAGAACCCGGGCAATACAAAGGCGTTCCTCGCCGCGCTCCGCGAGGCGATCCAGATACTCAACACCGACGATACGGTCTGGGTCGAAAAGGGCCGCGATCTCAAGATCACCGACAAGACCGCGCTCGAGATTTTCCGCGACGAGGCGCGCGCCGACATGATGACGACCTTCTCGCCCACGACCGAAGTCGACATCCGCAGGACCTTCGATGCGCTGCTCGCCGTGGGTGGAGCCAGCGTGATGGGCATGAGCACGTTGCCGGATGGGTTCATGACGCTGGCCTATCAGTGACCGACGGATGACGACCATGAAAGAGAAGATGCACCTCGCCTTCGACCTGTCCTGGACGCATCTCCAGGGCCGCTGGCGGCTGCCGGGTTCCTGGACCGGCCGGAACTTCCCCGACATGCAGCTGTTCAAGGAGGTCGCGAGCATCGCCGAGCGCGGCTGCATCGACATGATCTTCTTCGGCGACTCGGTGGGCGTGCCGAGCACGTGGCGCGGCTCGTTCGACGAAGCCGTGCATTGGGGCATCGGATTTCCGCGCCAGGACATGAGCCCGTTCATCGCGGTGCTTGCTCAGCACACCAAGCATGTCGGCTTCGGGCTGACCTATTCCTCGACTTTCATGCATCCGTTCTATGTGGCGCGGCTGCTCAACTCGCTCGATCACGTCACCAATGGCCGGATCGCGTTCAACGTCGTGACATCGACGCGGCGCAGCGATGCAGCCAACTATGGCTTCGACGAGCTGATGGAACACAATTCGCGCTACAATCGCATGGAGGAGTTCATCGACGTCTGCAAGGCCCTGTGGTCGAGCGTCGAGCCCGATGCTTTCGTCTGGGACCGTGAGACCGGAGCCGTCGTCGAGGACCCGAGCAAAGTCAGCGCCATCAACCACGCCGGCCCGTTCTTCAAGGTCAAAGGCCCCCTGCCCTGCGTGCCTTCGCCCCAGGGCCGGCCGGTGCTGATCCAGGCCGGCGGCTCGCCGCGCGGCATTCGCGCGTCGGCGCATTTCGCCGATCATATCTTCGGTGCCGGCAAGGCGCTACCGCTCAAGATCAAGCATCGCGCGGCGCTGGACGAGGCCCTGGCTGCGGAAGGCCGCGACCCCAAGACGGTCGGCATTCTCTGGGACATCATCCTGGTGGTCGCGGAGACCGAAGCCGAAGCGCTCCGGCGCAAGGACCGCATCCTGTCGGCCATTCCGATGGAAGCCGCCGGCGCGTTCGTCTCGGAGCACGCCGGCTACGATTTCTCGAAGCTCCCGGCGCGCTTCAAGCTGCGCGAACTCAACGAGGAGATCGCGGCCACACAGGCGTCTCCGGTCGGCTTCGTGCACACCATGGCTTACGAGGTGGGCGGCGAAACCGAGGTCACGCGCGAGGAGTTCTTCGAACGAGCCATGAAGGCCGCGACCAGCTACGACCACACCATCGCGGGCACCGCGGCCCAGGTCGCGGACTATCTGGAAGAGCAGTTCGAGGCCACGGGGTGCCGCGGCGGCTTCATGATCGCGCACCCCATGACGACGCCGGGCGATCTGCTCAGCGTCGTGGATCTGCTGGTTCCGGAATTGCAGCGCCGGGGTCGCTTCCGCCGTCAATACGAAGGCAAGACGCTTATGGAAAACCTGGCGGCCTAGCCGCAGGAGCCTGCCACCAGTTTTCGGCCCACGCGGGACGGATACCCGTCAATCCTCTTGAAGGTTCTCCCGCAGCGTCTTGCCCTGGTATGACTTCCGGAAACGGCCACGCCGCTGCAGCTCCGGCACCAGCAGGTCGACAACATTCAGCAGATCGCGCGGCACGGCCTGCGGATGCACAACCATGAAGCCGCCGCGGCTGCCGCCGGCCTCGAACTCCTCTTCCAGCATATCGGCGAGCTTCGGCGCCGTATCGGCGAACGTCCGGTCATAGTTGGTCGCGGTGCGCAGTCCATACTCGAAAAACTCCTCGCGCGTGACCTCCGGATCGCCGCCCAGCGCGTTGGCGAGCTTATACACGAAGCCGACCGGAGACGCGTTGGCGGCGGCAATCTCCTTGTTGAGGTCGGTGAGCTTGAATCGCGCCGGCAGCTTGGAGAAGTCATAGCCCGAGTTGTGCGCCAGATAAGGTCCGATTGCTTCCTTTGGAATCATCTTCAGCAGTTGCTCGCGCCGCGCCTCGGCTTCGTGCTTGGTTTCGGATACAATCAACCCGCAACCCCAGAGCACACCGACCTTGGAGGCGTCGCGGCCGATGGCGGCCAGTTCCTGGTCCAGCAGCGCGCGGTGCTTGGCTTTCTCGGCCTTCGGCGGCCAACGCGCGAAGACCGCGTCGGAGATATAGGCCGAGGCCTTGATGCCGCGCGGCGAACTACCGGCCTGGATCAGCACCGGATGACGCTGCGGCGATGGCATGCAGTTGAGCGGCCCACGCACCTTGAAGAACTTTCCGACGTGGTCGATCGCGTGCACCTTGCTCGGATCGTCCACCACCACGCCGCTCTCGCGGTCCCATACGAAGGCGTCCGGCGCCACGCTGTCCCACAGCAGGCGGCAGACCTTGATGAACTCTTCCATGCGGTCGTAACGCAGGCCGTGCTCCATCAACTCGTCGAACCCGTAATTGGCTGCGTCAGCGCCGCGGCTCGAGGCGATGACATTGAAGGCGATACGACCGTTGGTGACATGGTCGAGCGAATTGAACAGCCGCGCCACATAGAACGGATGCATGAAGGTCGAGGCGTAGGTCAGTCCGAAGCCGACGTGCTTGGTCACGCGTGACATCGCAGTAATCACCGGACTCATATCGTGACGAGGCCAGCCGATGCCCCAACGGACAGCTTCGTCACGCGACCCGGCCCAGGTGTGCGGGATGCCCGTACCGTCACCAAAAAACAGCATGTCGATGCAGCCACGCTCGGAGATCCGCGCGATCTCTTCGTAGACATCGAGATTAGGATAAGTGCTGCCCGTCCATGACCCCGGCATCCGCCAGCGGCCGTCAAGATGCGTGTATGAGATATCGAAGGCCAGATGGATCTTCTTAGGCACGCGTATTCCTCCCACAGCGAATGTCACGCCAGTTTTGTCGCCCCGGCTTCAAACGAATAAGGTTGCAGAATCTGCCGATCCCCCGAAGTTCGTCGATGTTCGCGACAGATCGTTTACGAACTTCGCAAGCGAAGGTTGGAAGCTTTGCACGGGAAGCTCGAAGCACACGCATCATTCGATCCGAATGCCGGCATCTTTCACAACCGAGCCCCATTTGACCCTTTCGGACTGCGCGAAGCGAGCGAACTCGCTTGGCGACATCGGCATCGGCTCGCCGCCAACCTTCTGCAAGGCAGTAACCAGCTCGGGTTGCAGGAAAATTCGTTTCACTTCAGCTGCCAATGTTTCGACGATGGGTCGCGGCGTCCGCGCCGGCGCGAACAGGCCCTGCCAGCCAACGGCTTCGAAACCACCGACTGTCTCGCCGACTGTGGGCAGGTCAGGTGCTGCCGCCACGCGCGCAGGCGTGGTCACGGCAAGCGGCCGAACCTGGCCGGCCGATGCGAGCGGCCAGATCGTGGTCATGCTGTCAATCGCGAGGTCGATGGTTCCATTGACCAACGCCGTCACCTCCTCTGCTGTGCCGCGATAGGGGATATGAGCCATCGTGACGCCGATTGCCTTCATGAACATCACAGTGGAGAGATGTCCCGAGGTCCCGTTGCCGCCCGACCCGTAGTTCAACTTGCCATCGTTGGCCTTCAGATAGGCCACCAACTCGGGCACGGTCTTGACCGGGACGTTGTTGTTGACCACGAGCAGGTTTGGCAGCCGAACGAACGGGGAAATCGGCTCGAAATCGGCGTCCACATCAAATGGCAGCTTGGCATAAAGCGCCGGGTTGATCGCGTGCGTGCTGACCGTACCGAGCCCGAGCGTGTAGCCGTCCGGCGCCGCCTTCGCCACGAAGGCCGAGCCGATGCTGCCGCCCGCCCCGCCTTTGTTGTCGATCACGACCGATACGCCGTACTTGGCCTGAAAATACTGGGCGAACATGCGCGCCACGAGATCAGCCGACCCGCCGGCGCTGAAGGGGACGATCAGCGAAATCGGCTTTTGCGGCCATTCGCCCTGCGTCCGCGCGAGCGCCGGCGCGAGACATGTCCCAATTGCACCGGCCAGCAAATCACGACGTCGCAGCATGGCATGTTTCTCCGTCCGCGCCAGATGCGACCGGCAAATCAAGATTTGTGCCAGCTCCTCCGTCTCACCGTCGCCCAAAACTTCAGAAGGAAGCAGCGAGGTTCAGCCGATCGCTGCAACGTTGTGTCCCCATCCCGGCTGGCCAACCGGCTTTCCGTTGAGCGCCACGGTGCGACCACGAACCAGCGTTCGGACCGGAGCCCCAAGAATTGAAAAATCCTCGAAAGGCGTGGCGTTGCCGATCGAATGCAGCGCTTCGGCTTTGATCGTGCCGCGCTGGTTCATGTCGACCAGGACGATGTCCGCATCGGATCCGGCCTGCAGAACGCCCTTGCGGGGATAGAGGCCGAATGCCTTGGCCGGGGCCGCGCTGGCCATGCGGACATATTGCGGCAGCGTCAGCCGGCCGCGGGACACCTCCGCCAGCATGAGCCTCATCGAGGTCTCGACACCTGGGAAACCAGGCGCACAGTCCCAGATCGCGTCGCGTTTCTTCTCGGCCTGCAGATGCGGCGCGTGATCGGTCGACAGGATGTCGATGGTGCCATCGAGCAGTGCCTGCCATAGAGGTTCGCGGTGGCCGGGCTCGCGCACCGGCGGCTTCACCCTGAGATAGTTCGGCCCGAGCCGCGCGCCGTCGTCGGTCGACAGAAACAGGTAGTGCGGACAAGTCTCGACCGTCATGTCGACGCCACGCTCCTTGGCAAAACGGATGTGCGGCAGCGAGTGGCGCGTGCTTTCGTGGGCGATGTGAACCTTGCAACCGGTCCATTCCGCAAAAATGCCGGTGCGGCTCACGCCCTCCACGGTCGCGATGTCGACGTGCTGCTCAAGGTGCGCCGCCGCATCGGTGCGGCCGGATTTCATCAGCCGCTCGCCGCGCCAAGTCAGGATCGGCGTGCTCTCGGCATGAACCGTGCAGCGGATGCCAAGATCGGCGAGCACCTCGAAGGCGTCGAGGATCGCGCCGTCGGGCGGGCATGGCACCAGCGGGTTCTCGCTGCCCATGTAGAGCTTGAACGACACCGCGCCGGCTTCGGCCATGGCTTTGAGCAGGCTGGTGTTGTGCTCGCCGATGTTGCCGTAGACGCCGAAATCGACGATGGCCTGCCGCCGCGCGATCTCGATCTTCTGTGCCACAGCCTTGGGCGTCGAGGTTGGCGGATT
>CAKZHN010000474.1 GCA_936924235.1 uncultured Rhodoplanes sp.
GATCTCCATCCGGATGTCGCTTGGGCCAAGCTCAATGCGCTGGTCGCAGGCGCACAGATCGCGACCCGGAGGTTGTGGGAGCGGTAAGCGGCTCTCCTCTACTCAGTAGACCGAAGTACAGGACACTCATGCCCAGACGTGTGCCCGTGCACCCACTCAGAATTGAGAATGCCGATCGCGGCTGCCCTGGTCGGCCTACGACGGCCGCCATATTCGGCTGCGTCAGTCGAAGACAGGCCGCCGGGTGGTGGCGCCTGCAGGGCAGCCGCTGCGGACATTGCTGGACCGCACGAAGCGGCGCGATCCAATGATCCTGACGACCACCCGCGGTCAACCATGGACGTCAGACGGCTTCCGGACGTCGTGGGCGAAGGCCTGCGCCAAATCGAAAATTCACGGCCTGACGTCCACGATCTGCGCGGCTCAGCCCTGATGCGGTTGGCGCTGGCTGACGCCACGGTGCCGCAGATCGCAACGTTCACCGGCCACAGCTTGAAGGGCGTCGAACCCATCCTCGACGCGCACTACCTCGGGCGCGACGTGAAGCTCGCCGAGATCGCGGTCATGAAACTCGAAACGAGAACAAATCTGTAAACGGTGCTGTAAACCGTGCCCGGTTTGTCCAATCTCACTTCGGCTAAGTGCTTGATGTGATTGGTGGGCGCACTAGGGCTCGAACCTAGGACCCGCTGATTAAGAGTCTCGTGTTTTAGCCAGGCTATCAACGACTTAGCTGTAAACGTCGCCAAAACGCGCCATTCCAGATCAATGGGTTACCAGCGAAATGTAAACGGCGGCAAAGGCGATTTCACTGTCCATTTGCTGGTCGGGCTCGATCCCGAAGGCCGCATGTACCTATTGGATGTCTGGCGCAAGCAGGCCAGCTCCGACGAGTGGGTCGAGGCGTACTGCGACAAGGTCCTGCAGTGGGCTCCGATGGAATGGGCCGAGGAGCAAGGGCAGATCAAGGCGGGTGTCGGCCCGTTCCTCGACCGGCGGCAGCGGGAGCGGAATGCCTACTGCTATCGGCGGGCGTTCCCGACCCGCGGCGACAAGGCCGTGCGAGCGCAATCGATCCGCGGCAGGATGGCGCTACAAGGGCTGTATGTGCCGATCGACGCGCCCTGGTCTCCGGCGGTGCGATCAGAGCTGCTCTCATTCCCGGCCGGCGCCTTCGGAGGACACCCGGTAGACGGTACCCTTCACGAATAGCTGGGCGACACAGTGCCGCCCAGCTTTGCTTTAGCGTCAGCCACAAACCCATAAACGACGAGCGCGGGGACCGTATGGAGTGTACACAACGGTCCGCCGCCAGCAGCCCCCATAGCCGCCATAACCGTAACCGGGCCCACCGCCGTAATACCCGCCATAATAACCAGCGCCTGCTATTCCAAGGCCAATTCCCAGTCCGATGGCCGGACCGCCCCAGCCCCAACCTCGTCCGCCGCCTCTAAAGCCGCGGGCCGACGCGCTCGAAGGCGCAAATGTAATCGCGCCAGCCATTGCCGCGACGATTACCACGATCTTCCGCCACAACATCGAAAACTCCACTCTGTTAGCGCCCTTAATTCCAAGCCCCTCCTGTGAGTTTCGTTCCCGTTGGTCTTTACGTGGGGTCAAAAGGGCAGCTGCGCGGGCCACGCCGACAAACCGTCGGAACTAATTTCTGGCGAGGACCATTGGATGAAATGACCTGTCACGGGCGATTGCCCCGGCGGGATTATCGCTCACATTTAGAGTTCCGATCCTGGTCGACCCGCAGCAAGCCGCCAGTTATCAGCAAGCCCTTGCGACCTTTACTCGCATCGTCAGCGAAGCCGACTCCGAAGAACGATTGCTTCAGAACGCCGCTGTGCAAGTTGCACGCATCACGCACATCCAACACGTCAAAGTGCTGCGCTACCGCCCCGATCATGGAGACCTTTTGATCGAGGCCGGCGTTGGCTGGAAGGCAGGTGTCGTCGGGAATGTCAGTTTCGGCGCCGATCGTCACTCCTCGCCGGGGCGATCGCTGCAAACCGGCGCGCCAGTCGCGTGCGAAGACATCCGCAATGATCCGGGATTTCGGTACTCCGACGTTTTACGCGAGCACGGCATTGTCTCGGTGTTGAATGTGCCGATTTTTATCGACGGCAGCCACTGGGGCGTACTTGAGGTGGATACGGTAGAGAAGACCGCTTTCGGTGAATTTGAAATTCACTCTCTCTCGGTTTTCGCCGATATCATCGGCTTGTCTCTCGCTCGCCGCGCTTCGCAAGCTGATGCGTTGATGGCCGCGAGTAACAAGGCCAGCGCTAGTTCGCAAACCGCGATTCTACTGCGCGAGCTGCAACACCGGATGAAAAACAATCTTCAAGTTATTGTGAGCTTACTGTCCATGCAGAGCCGGCAGGCCTCGGATGATGAAGTCCGGGAGCGTATCTCAAGCGTCATGGACCGCGTGCTGGCGATCGGGCTGGCGCACGATCAACTGACGTTCAAGCAGAGCGCAAGCACTGTCGAAATGCACGATTATCTCAGAGCGCTGTGCGCGAACATCGATCCCAAACATCCACAAATATCAATTGAGCTGGACTCGGACGCGGCCGGCATTCCGCTCGATCGTGCTGTGCCGATCGGTCTTATCGTGAACGAACTCGTCACCAACTCGGTCAAATACGCTTTCGGGGACGAGGGCGGCGTCATCAGTGTTGCGTTCCGGCTCAACACCGAAATTGGTGAGGGCGAAGTTTCAGTGCGCGATAATGGCCGCGGGATGGGACCGAGCCGCGAGGGTGGGCTTGGCTTGGGACTGGCGAAGAGTCTAGCTGGACAACTCGGCGGCCAGCTCATCACGCCCGAGGTCCCAAAGGGCACACTGACGATCCTGGCCTTTCCCTATTCGGTGTAAACAATCAGATTTTGCAGCAATATGCCCATAGCGGCCGCAGCGGCGCCTGGATTCATTTACGATCGCCGGCGATGGTTGAAGTAGCCGCCGAGATCGAAATCGATCAGCGGCCATTTGTGCGAATCGTCGGGCATTTTTCGCTGCAATACGCAACTGTTCGCACGTCGCTCTGCAACATGAAAGCAGCAACTTAGTTGCTTCGATAGTCGCTACGTACAATCCGCAAACGGTGGTATGCCGTTTGTACATGGAGCGGGCCGTCGCATATCTTCGAGTTTCCACGCAACGACAGCAGCGCTCTGGCCTCGGCATCGAAGCCCAACGAGCCACCATCGGCAGGTTCGCCGAGGCCGAAGGCCTCACCATCGTTGCCGAATTCATCGAGGCCGAGTCTGGCAAGGGTGCCGATGCTCTCGATCGACGACCCCAGCTCGCCGCTGCGCTCGCCGCAGCCAAATCGGCCAAGTGCAGCGTCCTGGTTTCCAAGCTTGACCGGCTGTCTCGCGATGTCGCGTTCGTCGCTGGCCTGATGTCCCAAAGGGTGCCATTCATCGTGGCCGAGCTGGGTCGGGATGCTGATCCATTCATGCTGCATCTCTACGCGGCCCTGGCCGAGAAGGAACGCCGGCTCATCTCAGAGCGCACCAAGGCCGCGTTGGCCGCAAAAAAGGCCGGCGGCGCCAGACTGGGCAACCCGAGCAATATCGTGCAGGCGGGCGAATTAGGACGCAGTGTTCAGACGGCCGCGGCTGATGAGTTCGTGGCCGGCTTGGTGCCGATCATCCGGGCGATCCGCAGCACCGGCGCCGTGACGCTGCGAGACATGACCGACGCGCTCAATCAACGCGGCATCCGATCCGCACGCGGCGGACGATGGCACGTTTCCTCGGTCAAGAACCTGCTTGAGAAAGCGAGCGTAGCTCCGCGTAGCGCTGCGCCTTTATAAGTGGGATTTTGCGCTCCGTCGCACCACTCCAAAGGAGTTTAACCCGTGATGCTGAGCCGCTCCTCGGTCTCCGCGTCGTAGACGATTACTTGCACCTTTGGATACGACGCCTTGATCTCCCTACCCTTCTTCTCGGCGGCGGCACGCTCTTTAAACGTGGCCTTCGTCTGCCGATCCACCTGTAGTCTGAACCTGTGGTGGATGGGCTTCAGCTGGCCACGGATTTCAACATCGTCTGTCGATGCCGTGGTGTTCGTTGCGCCGCCCTTCGGCGGCATGTTGAGAGTAGGCATACTCAGTAAGTCCCAAAGTGTTACGTCTGAACGGCTGGGGCCCTGCACAGTCTTCAACAGAGGGCTAACGCGACGCTGATTTCGCGGCCGGCGTAACTCGCCAGATCGTGTTTCCGACGTCGTCAGCAACGAGCAGCGCGCCGGCGTTGTCGAAAGTGACGCCAACCGGGCGACCTTGCGCTTGATCCTTTTCGTTGACGAACCCGGTCAACACGTCGCGCGGATAGCCGTCGGGCTTACCGCCGTTGAACGGCACGAACACCACCTTGTACCCTGCGAATGGTTTTCTATTCCAAGAGCCGTGTTCGCCGATAAATGCCCCGTTGCGTAAATTCTCCGGCAGTAGATTGTTGTTTTTTGCAAACGCCACCCCGAGCGGCGCGACGTGATTGCCAAGCGCGTAGTCAGGCACAACAGCTTTGGCGACCATTTCCTGGTTCGCCGGCACTCGTTTGTCGACATGTTGGCCCCAATAGCTGAACGGCCAGCCGTAGAACCCACCATCTTTCACAGATGTCAGGTAATCCGGCGCTAGATCGCTACCGAGCTCGTCGCGCTCGTTGACCACCGCCCAGAGCGCATTGGTCTGAGGCTCGAAAGCCATGTCGACTGGATTGCGCAAACCAGATGCGTAAATGCGGGACTTGCCCGTTGCGAGATCGATCTCATGAATCGCGGCGCGACCGGCCTCTGCGTTGAGGCCGTTCTCGGCAGCGTTGCTGTTGGAGCCGACGGACGCGTAGAGCTTGGTCCCATCCGGGCTGGCGACCAGTCCCTTGGTCCAGTGGTGATTGATAGGCCCCGCTGGCAAGCCGGCGATCTTTTTCCCCGGCTGGTCGATCTTCGTGGCGCCTTCGACGTATGGGAATGCGACCACCGAATCGGTGTTGGCAACGTAAAGGGTGTCGCCGATGAGCGCCATTCCGAACGGCGAATGCAGCTTGTCGATGAGCACGCTGCGTGTTTCCGCGACGCCGTCGCCATCCTTGTCGCGGAGCAGCGTAATGCGGTCCGGACTTGGCGTGCCGGCACCGGCGCGCTTCTGTGCCTGCTTGTAGAAAAAGCCTTTGACGCCCTTGGCGTCCTCGGGACGATCTGCCGGTGCATTGGTTTCGGCTACCAGGACATCGCCGTTTGGCAGGGCGTAAAGCCACCGCGGGTGAACGAGGTCCTTGGCGAAGGCCGCGACCGATAGTCCCTGCGCCGCGACGGGCGTCTGGCCGGCGGCCCACCCCGTGGCCTCCGCAATCTTTACCGTGGGCAGCAGCGCGGAATTAGCTTGTGGAATCGTCGGGCTCGAGCCCTCAGTTGCCTGCTGGGGAAGCTTCGAGGAGTCGCCACAGGCGCCAACGGATAAGGCGCAGACGCTGATCAGCAGCAGATTTTTCAAAATACGCATCAGAAGTTTCGGCTCGTTGGTGGACGGTTGTGATTGAACGTCCGGCCAAAAGCGCAGTTCCCAGAAACCCCACGGGCTTGACGCGGCCCGTTAATAAAGAAGCCAGTCCCCGTGTGGCGAGGTGAGCCCGGACTCTGATACGTTCCCACGCATCTAATCCGGGCTAATGCGACGGGAAGCAAAGCGCCGTCGTGCTATTTATCGAGCGCCGGTCGGATTGGTGCCGCCCGGACGCTCAGTGCCGTTGTTGCTGTCAGGGGTGCCGTTGACCGAGCTTCCCGTACCGCCTGCACCCTGGGTGCCGGTTTGGCCCGACTTCGTACCCGTGCCTGAGCCGGTCGTCTTTGCTGTTGGTGCCCGAGCTGCTCAGGGAGCCTGAGGTTCCAGCAGAGCCACCCCTGCCTCATATCTACTCTGTGTCAAACGGGGCATGTAAAGCGCAAAAAGAACGTCCGCTTCACCCCCGGTGACGGAAATCGTTTTATGAGCGCACGTCCTAGTCTCATAGTTAGCAAGCGAAATGGGGTCGATCATGCCATCATCCGAAGAATACAAACACATGGCGATTGAGTGCTTGAAGCTTGCTGCACAAACGCCTGATCTCGTAGAGCGCGAAGAACTCACGCGCATGGCGACCAGTTGGATCACGTTAGCCGAGTACAAGGCCAAGATCGAACGCGCGGACCAGCCAAGCGCTTCTAACCGGCGGCCTTTTTGATCCTCTTCCATCAAGCCGCGACTAGCCTGAACAGAGCCATCACCAATCATTCCCGTGCTCGCAGGCGTTGGTGTGCGTGAAGCGCTGCAGAACTGTGTTGCGAGGCGTCGCATTCGACCTTCGCAGAAAGCTGGTCTGGCAATTTTGATAGACGAGATGGCACTCGGTCAGGGTCTGTCTGACGCGATAGACCGCAAAGTTCCAGGCGCCGTACTGTGACCCGATTAACTCGATCTGATTCAATAGGGGTCCGATGGCCGCAGGAACAACTAACGCGGCGTTCCGCGCACAGCGACGTCGATCATTTCAGCAAGTTGCTGCTGATTGTAAGGCTTGTCCAACCGCAAGAACTTATCTGGCGCATCCGTTGGAAGCTCCGCGTAACCGGTTGCAATAATGATCGGAATCGTCGGCTGCAGATGCTTGATCTTCGTTGCAAGATCGAGCCCCGTCATACCTGGCATCGCGTAATCTGTTACGACGAGGTCAAACAGAGGATTTGCCTCCAGAATTTGCAACGCCTGCATGCCCGACGATGCCTCCGTTACGCTGTGCCCAAGGTCCATCAACATGTCGGCAGTGCCCATACTAACAAGCGGATCGTCGTCTACGAGTAACACTCTTGAACAACCGGCGGCATGTTGGCTCGCCAATACTGGCTGCGCAGCGACCTTTTTGACGCTCTCGCGTTTGGCGCGTGGGAGCCACAGATGGACGACTGTCCCTTTGCCCCGCTGGCTGGTTATGTGAACGGCACCGCCGGACTGCGCGGTTAGTCCATGAACCATGGACAACCCCAAGCCCGTTCCTTTACCAACACCCTTAGTCGTGAAAAAAGGCTCCATTGCCTTGGCCAATGTCGCTTCGGACATGCCCTCACCGGTGTCTGCTACACTTATGCGGACATACTCGGCGCGCGGAAGCGCTTTCCCGGGTGCATACTCCTGAGCACTGTCGTCATCCCGTGCAGTGATTGTCAGCACGCCCCCGTTTGGCATCGCGTCCCTGGCGTTCACTGCCAAGTTCATCAGCGCTAATTCAAATTGGTTAACGTCGATTTTTATGGGATGGACGTCAGGTGGAACGTCGAAGACTATAGCGATGCCCGGCCCCACTGATTGTCGCAGGAACTCAGTAAGGTCGGGAACAAGACTTAATATGTCGACTGCTTCGAGTTTCAGTTCCTGGCGTCGAGCGAATGCCAGCAGGCGCCTCGTCAGATTTGCACCGCGCTCCGCACCCTGAATGGCGCCATCGATCAATCGTGAAGTGCGGGGATCTTCAGGCAAATTCTTGCGCAGCAGCGAAAGACTACCGAGAATAACGGCCAGCAGGTTGTTGAAGTCGTGAGCCACGCCGCCCGTCAGTTGACCGATGCTTTCCATCTTTTGCGATTCATGAAGCTGCTTGAGCGCGACCTCGCGCTCGCGCGTGCGTTCAACAACAGCAGCCTCCAATTCGTCGTTGCTTCGCCGAAGCGTTTCACGCGCTTCGATCAGATCGGTAATTTCGGTCGCGGTTCCGAACCAGCGCGTGATCACGCTGTTTGCCCCTCTCACCGGAATCGAACGCAGCTTGAACCACGGGTGCGTGCCGTTAGCGCGGGATAAGCGGGCATCGGCGTCAAAGACCATTCCGTTCGCCAGCGACAATCGCCACGCCGACTCCAGACGCTGGCGATCTTCAGCATGGACGATATTGAGCCAGGCCCATCCAAGATGTTCTTCGGCTGAGACGCCGGTGTAGTTCTGCCATTGCGGATTGTAGTAGTCGCAACTCCCATCTGGTCGACAAGTCCAAACCAGCTGTGGCAACGCCTCCAATAAAGCGCGCTGGCGCGCTTCGCTTTCGCGAATGGCCGCCTCGGCCGCGAGCTGTTCGGTTACGTCGCGCCAGATCGTAGTTGTGAAGACACGGTCGTCAGCTTTCCATCGGCCGAGCGAAACGGCAAAACATGCAAGCTCACCAGTCTTGCGGCGCCCGGCGACCTGCACAGCTGCAGTCTTGCTATCGGAGGCGCCGACAGCCAAACCAATGTCGAGCGTTTCGCCCTTTTCGAGCAGCATATCGATCGGCCGGCCCAGCAGTTCAGCGGCGCCATAACCGAACGCCTGTTCGGCCGCGCCATTGACCCAATGGATCGTCCGGTCCGTACCTGTGGTGATGATGGCGTCACGGGCAGAATCGACAATCGCGTGATAGCGGGCATTTTGCCGGTCGCGCAAAACGCGCTCCCGCGTCACCGAAACCGTTACGTCGCTGATTTGCAGGAGGCAGCGGGGCGATTGGCCAGAAGATGTCGGCCGAACGACAATGTTATGAAGCAGGTCGTTTCCGTCTTCGCCGTGCAAAGGAAGCAGCTTGTTCAATGTATGCGTCAGAATGCTGGAGCTGCCGACCTGCAATGAATCGTTAATCGCCGCCGGCAATCGCGTGTGCTGCAAATTCGGAAATATCGAAAGCAATGGTTGGCCGAACGCGGCCTGCTTTGAGATGCCGCTCGCACGGACCATCCAGGCGTTCCATCCGACGATAGAAATTTGCGCGTCGAGTATGACAACCCCGACGTCGAGCGCGTCAAATGGAACTTCCGATTCGAGCGCAGACACGTCAGCCAACATGACCAGGTTGCTTGTCGATACCAGCGATGAAGTCCCTCACAATGTCTTTCAAGGCCGTGATTGAAGGCAAGTCCATCAGCAAAGCGATAAAGCCCCGGATGTCACGATTCTTGATTGTAAAATCGATGTAGAGAAAAAGAACCAGGTTGCCGCCGGAAGTCAGTTTTTCGGTTTCGAACATCGTTGCCCCATCCCCGCGTATCACCGAGGGAAGCGACATACGCATCGTCTTACGAAGCACATTGGCAATCGTCGCAAGGCAGGCATTCAGGATGATGTTGCCGGTTTCCGCCAACGCCTCCTGTTCAAGATCGATGATGTCTTCCAGCGAGTGTTCTGCCCCCACGATGGAGCGGACGAGTTCCAGGCTTTGCGCCTGCGGAAAGATCAACAAGGCCCGGCCGGAAAACGGTCCCTCGAAGGACTGCTGCACAGCGACGAGCTTGGGAGACCCCCGCTCGACCAGCCCCGCCGCCTCCTCCCGACTCACAATCCTGACCGAAGGCACCGACAGCAGCACCTGTTCGCCAACCAGCTGGCGCAGGCTCGCCGCCGCCCGGCTGACGCCCATATTGGCAATCTCCGAAATCGCGTCGCGTTCGATCTCGGTCAGGTCGGTCAGGTCGGACGCCATCACACAGATTTTTTCAAGCGGAGCGCAGCACCGGACAAAAATGCTCCAAGAGCCTCATCCGTCAAAGGCTTAGCTATAAAAGCCGCCTTTAGTTCCCGTGCCCGGCCGATTATCTCGTCCTGGATATTGGCCGAAACGACAGCCACCGGCATGCTAGGGTGGATCAACCGAATGCGGGACACGACTTCAAGGCCATCCGTCCCCGGCATATTGAAGTCCACAAGGGCAATTTCGACCGCGCCCGCAGAGACTGCCTTCAGGGCATCGTCGGCATTCCCAGCCTCCGTCAGCTCCCAATCCGGCCGAACGCGCCGAAAAGCGCTGACAATGACCATCCGCGCCAGCTTGCTGTCGTCAACAATGAGTACTTTGTGCATGTTCTGCCGTCTTTGGGAGTGGCCCGCACTATAGGTATCCGCAGGCGTTGCCGCCAGTTCGCGCCCGACCGCCTTGGTAAGAAGGCACTGGGGCCTCATCAACCCGCACACACCAAAGACGCCTCTACGTCAAATGATGCAAGCCTAGCGCGACAATTGCGGCGCCACCCACATCTCGATCCAGGGGTCTCCGCAGGGCCCGGCCAAGGGGGATCGCGCGGCCATAAGCACCTGGGCCACCGCGGTGTGAAGACTGCTGCAGCGGGTCCAATCGCATGCCGCTTCAGGGGTTGCCTGCAAAAGCTGACACAGCGGCTCGGCGTCCTCGACCGAGCAGACACCGTCGAGGACGATTCTTCCGTCTGGGTCGCGGCGAACTGTCACGGCAAGATCTCCTTCATGTCCAACACCAGCAACACCGCACCGTCGCCCAGGAGCGTCGTGCCGGCATAGCCGCGGGCGTTCGAGAGCAAGCCCTGCATCGGCTTAAGCACCACCTCAAGCCGGTCGCGAATGCCGTCCACTTCGAGCGCCGTCGTTCGGCCACCGACCTCAGTCACAACGACGAGCCTGACCTGTCTATCGGCGGGCTCCGTCACAGGCAGCTTCATCAATTCCGCCAGCGAGCAGATGGGCACCACGCGATCATGCGAAACAAAGCCGTCGTTGTTTTTAAACCGGCTGATGCGGTCAGGCGTCAGCCGCACGGTTTCCGACACCGCATCCATCGGGATGCCGAAGACCTGACCGCCGGACTCGACCACCATGATCCGCATCAATGCGATGTTCATGGGCAGGTCGAGACTGATTGTGGTGCCGGCGCCGACCCTGCTCGAAGCCGACGCCCGGCCGCCGATCCGTTCAATCGCCGCCCTCACCACATCCATGCCAACGCCACGCCCGGACACGTCCGAAATCTTCGCCGCGGTCGAGAAGCCGGCAGCGAAGATCAAATCGACCGCCTGCTCATCGGACAACGCGGCCAGTTCATCCTCCGGCAGCAGCCTTTTCTCACCGGCCTTCAGCCGGATGACTGCGGGGTCGATGCCGCGCCCATCGTCGATAACCTCAACGACGAGCCGGTCAGCTCTTCGTGCGGCCTGCAAAGTGAGTGTCGCCGCCTCGGGCTTGCCCGCAACGCGGCGCTGTCCGGGAGCTTCGATGCCATGATCGAGCGCGTTGCGGACCAGGTGCATCAGCGGCTCGAACAGAAGATCTACAATCGTCTTGTCGGCCTCGGTCGTTTCGCCATGGGTCACAAGCGTGACGTGTTTGCCAAGTTGTTGCGACAGATCGCGCACAAACCTGGGAAACGACCGGAACACCTGGGCCAGCGGCACCATCCGAAGCTGCAACACGGCGCCATGGAGCACGCCGGCAAGCCGCTCCAAAGCTTCGTTCTGGTCCCTGACGGCGCGCGCGAGATCGTGTCCGCCGGCTTCGCTCTCGGCGCGCTTGGCCAGATGCGCAAAACCGTTCTTCACGACCAGCAACTCGCCCGCCATGTCGACCAGCGCGTCGATCCTCGATTCATCGACGCGAAGCGAACGGTTGACGGCGCGCGCCGGCTGAGCTGGCGTTGACGCCACATCTTCCGCGTCCTTGCCAGCCAAAACGGCAGTTTCCGACATCAGCGACCGCAGCGCTTCATCGATCGCCGCGACCAGTACCGCCGGCTCGGACTCCGACAGGGCCACAGCGCCGGCACGACCTGTGCTTTCGGCCAAATCCGCGTGACCGCCGTAGCGCAGCGCGCCTGTTGCGGCCCGCATCGCCGACCCGATGCGGCCGGCGGAATGCCCGCGGTCTCCGGACACCCGCAGGACCAGTATCTGCTCTTCCAATACGGCACGCGTCAGTGCCGGCGCATCGCCAACGCTTGCGCCCTCCTGCGCTAACGGTCCGGCATCGGTCGGGATTGCAAACACGCGCACCTGATCGGGCAGCAGGCGGAACACCGCTGCAAGCTCGGCAGACGTCGCCGTGCATATTCCAAGCAGCCGGAGATTACAGGCGTACGGATCGAGCTCCGCGAGCGGAAGCGAAGCCTCGCGGGATTCCATATGAAACAGCCGGAGCCCGGGCACGCGGCGGATCAGATCCAGCGGATCATCGCCATCGAAAAAGCAACCCGCGTTCGGCTCGTAGCAAAATGCGAGGAGCTGCGAGCCGGGCTCCGGTTTCGGCATATCCGGCGATCTGAGGAGACTTCCTACCCAGTCTGGGACTTCGCTGCGCTCCCGATCGGCCGTGCGTCCAGCTGCCGGCCGCGGCGTAGACCGAAGCGAAATCAGGCCCCTCAAGTCCTCGGCCATCTTCCGCGCGGCTTCGCCCGCTTCCGCCGGTAATGCATCATGCGCTTCAAACGCGTCCACCCAGATCGCGACCTGATCGATGCAGGCCAGCGCGTGGTTGATCACGAGCGACGTCGCACCAACCCGTCCAATCTGGATCGCCGAGAGCAAGTCCTCCGCAGCGTGCATCACGAGGCCCATCGCCGGAAGATCGACCACTGCAGCCGAGCCTTTCAGCGTGTGGAACACGCGGAACACGCGGTCGATCCGCTCGTCCGAAAATCCCTCCCGTTCGGCGGCGATGAAATCGTCGTTCGCCTGCTGGATCAACTCGCGCGCCTCGGCGACGAATTGCTCGTGAAGCGTGTTCACTGCGGAGCTCCGGTCAGAACAGCCACATGGCGCAGCAAATCGGGTTCAGACAACGGTTTGACCAGGTAGAAATTAGCGCCCGCTGCCCTCGCCTCGTCGCGATCCTGCGAACCGGCCTCGGTGGTGATGACGAGCGCCGGCAGCGTGGCAACGTCAGGTGCACTGCCACGGAGCGCACGGATGAACGAAAAGCCGTCCATCCTCGGCATATTCACATCGACGATGACCAGATCGAACGTTTGGGCCAACACCTTTTCCATGGCTTCGATGCCGTTGATGGCGTGTTCGACCTCGAATCCAGCCTTTTCGAGAATATCCCGGCAATACAGCCGCACCAGAGATGAATCGTCGACAACCAGTACCCGGGCTTTGGCGGCGGCGACCGGCGTTTCACGTTCCGTCATCTGTCGCCTCCGGCCTCTGATAGACGATCGCCTCAGGAAAACGGCAAACACTGAAAAGGGGCGAGATGCGGCTCATCGTCTCCGAATGTCCGAGGCAAATGTAGCCGCCCGGACGCATGCAGTCATAAAGGTTTTCCGCCGCGATCCGACGCGATGTGTCGTCAAAATAGATGAGGACGTTCCTGCAGAACACGATGTCAAAATCCCGGTAGCGTGTCATGTCCGTCCCATCGACCAGATTGGCTTGCGTGAACTGCACGGAATCGCGAAGGCCCGGATCAATTCGGACCCGCCCCTCTTCAATCCGCTCGAAATACCGCTCAACCATGTCGCGCGACAATCGCATCAACGCGCGGGCGCCGTATATGCCCTCGGCCGCGGCCTTGAGCGCCCGGGTGTCGATGTCAGACGCCACGATCTCGATATTGTAGCTGTCGACTTCGCTCCAGTTCTCCATCAGCCACATGGCGATCGAATAGGGCTCCTCGCCGGTCGAACATGGAATCGACCAGATGCGGATGGAATCGCCGGTCCTTTTCCGCAGCAAAAGATCGTTGAGAAGATGCGAGGTCATGCATCGAAGCTGATGATCTTCCCGATAGAAATAGGTCTCGTTCACCGTGAAGGCGTTGACCAGATGTTCGATCTCGTGCTCGGCATCCGCTCTCAGCATGGCGAAATACGATTGGAATGAGCCTGACGCGGTCGCAGCGATCCTCTCGACCAGGCGGCGGTCGATGAAGTAGCGCTTGCTGTCGTCAAACGCCATGCCGGTCCGGCGATAGAGAAACTCGCAGAGGCGCCGGACATCATCCTGCGTAACATGTACGGCACGGGCGCCCGGTACGTCTGGAGGCGCCATCCGATATCAGCTTTCGGTGCTCGAAATCCGAGCGATGGTGGTCGCTATGGCGAACGGCAGGAAGGGGACGTTGGCAAACCGTTCGGCACAGGCTTGCAACGCCGGCACAGCATCGCGCGTTCCGACCTCGGCCAGCACCTCGATAGCGGCGGCACAGACGTTGGGATGGCCCTCTTTCCTCAACAGGTCGCACAACACGAGGGTGGCATCTTTCGGCGGCATGTTGCGCGCCAATTCCGTTGCCAGAAGGCGTACGTCGGTATCGGTGTCGCCGAGGAGCGCCGCCACGAACGGCTCGACCGCCTCAGGCAAGGCTTGCAGTGTTTCGATCGCTGCAGAGCGTTGTCCGGCATCCTGCGAGCGCAGGTAAGGCAAAAGTGCACGCACGCTGGCCTCGTCGCCGATCCGCATCAGCGCGGTCATGATGGCTTCCCGAACACGAGGGTTCTGTTCGCCGCCAAGCGCGGCCGCCAGCACAGGAACGGCCACCGCAACGCCCCCGAGCGCACGGGCTGCGGTCCAGCGGACCTCCGCATTCGGGCTATTTAACGCCGCGGTGTGGGAGGCGACCACGTCGGCGTTCTTGTCCTTAGTTGCTGGGGTGGATGCACCACGCTTAATGAACGGCATCGGCTTCCAACCATTCGGCCAGTGAAGCGGCGATCTCATCGACCGGCCTCACCAAGTCGGCTCCGCCGTTTTTCACGAGTTCGCCGGGCATGCCCCACACCACCGAAGTCGATTCCGCCTCGGCGATGGTCCTGCCGCCCCGCTGACGCAATTCGGTCATCGCGGCGGCGCCGTCGTTACCCATCCCGGTCATCAGGACGCCGATCAGCCTAGTGGCGTCGTAGTGCTCCAGCGCGCTCCGTACCATCCGCTCGACGCTGGGGTGCCATGGATAATCGCGCCGCGCCGGCACGGGCATCGCGTGCATGCCAGCCGCGCGGCTGCTGACGACAACGTCGGCGTCGCCCCGGCCGATATAGATCGTTCCCGGATGCAACAGCATCGGACGGCCAACCTCGACGACTTCCAGCTCGCAGTTCCGGTCGAGCCGCCTAGCAAAAGCCCCGGTAAAATTTGCAGGCATATGCTGTGCAACCATCACCGGCCACCGCAGTTGCTTCGGCAACTGCGAGAGCACCACATCGAGGGCGGCGGGCCCGCCTGTGGAAGTCCCGACAAGGATCAACCCAGGCACCGCATGCGTGGCTGCCCTGCGAGCTTCGGACCTGTCCAAACGAGCGGGCTTCGGTACGACGCCCGCGCCACGGAATTGATGCCTGATGCGTTCCTTCAGCCGAAGCGTCGGGCGGATTTTGGCATGCACAGCGCCGCGGATCTTCTCGATCAGAACTGGACGCAGGCGATCGATCTCCAACGATACCGTACCGGCTGGCTTAGCAATAAAGTCGACCGCTCCGAGTTCGATGGCCTCCAGTGTCGCGTCGGCCCCCTCCGCGGTCAGCGAGGAAATCATCACGACGGGCCTGGGCGCCTGGATCATGATCTGGCTAAGACAGCTCAGCCCGTCCATGCCCGGCATCTGCACATCAAGCGTCACGACGTGGGGTTCGAACGACCGCACCAACTCGAGCGCTTCGGTGCCGTTGCGCGCCAGCTGAATGTCGAAATCGCCTTCGTCCCGGAAAATGCCTTCGAGCAACTTCCGCATCAATGCAGAATCGTCGGCGATAAGAAGCTTGATCACGAAGCTTTCGATTCCCGTGCGGCAACCTTCCGGTCGAATTTGGACAGAACCTCTGCCTCGATCCGGTCGAGAAGCTGTGCCGGATCCACCAGCAAAATCATGCGGTCGAGGACATCAAGATTGGCGACGCGGCCGATCAGCCGCATCTGCTCGGTCGAAACCTCCGGAGCAGGCCGGATCGCTCCTTCCGCAATTTTCATGACCTCTGACACACCGTCGACCATGAGACCCGTCTTCGCGCCGTCCATCGCCACAACAAGAATGCGCTCGCTGCCGGACCGTTCCTTCGACTCGATTTCGAATCGTCGCCGCAGATCGATGATCGGGACCGCCGCGCCGCGGAGGTTCATCACGCCGTCGACAAAAGCCGGAGCTTTGGGCAGGCGGGCGATCCGCTCCGGCGGCCGGGCGATCTCGTCCACCGCCGAGATCGGCAATCCATAATCCTGATCGCCAAGCCGGAAGATAATGAATTGCTCGTCAGCCATCGCATCCCCCTCCGTTTGGCTTGCTGTGGTTTCGTTCTGCTGGCTCTGCTCGGACAACACACGGCGCACCAGATCGGACCGGAACAGCCGATCGGGCGAAAGGATCGCGACCAGGCGTTTTCCGCTATTGAGGCGACAGATCGAGGTGATTTCCGCGTCGCCCTCCCCGCGCGTCAGCAGCGACGGCGCCGCATCGATCGCCTCAGGGTCGACATGGATGATCTCCCGGGTGCGATCGGCAACGACACCCACGGCACCGCCGCCCATCGGAAGCACGACGACCTTGCCCGGCTGTTCGCGGCCGCTGTCGGCAGGAAGTCCCAGCAGCGCACGCAGCGAGACCAGCGGCAGCAGGCGGCCACGCAGCGTCACAACGCCAAGCACAGCGGTTTCGGACCGTGCCACTTCGGAAATCTGGTCTGGAAGCTGGATGATCTCCTGCACGCGGTCGAGCGGAAGTGCATATTCCTGGCCGCCCAATTCGAAGCTGACCAGCGAGACCTTCCGATTCACGGCCGCGGCGGCCGGTGCCGCACTGACGGCGGACACCGATGCCACGCCTGATCCCCGCTGGCCTGAAACGCCAAGCTGGCTGAACTCGTCACGCAATATCCGAGTGGGGTTGAGAATCTTGACGCTACTTTCTCCTTCGGCGCCCTTGATGACGCCGTCCAGAACTTCTGGATCGATCGATCCAGCGCCAGCGTCGTCTTTCTCAAGCCGGCCCTCCGGAAGCACAACGAGTCCGTCAATGCGATCGACGACGTAGCCCACGGGTGCGCCGCGCGCGATCACAATGACACGCGCCGCTTCATCCAGAGAGGCACCGGGAAGACCAAGGAGCCGGCGCAAGTCCACCACCGGCAAAACCACGCCATGCAGATTGGCGAGCCCGACGAGGCTTTGCGGCGCGAGCGGCATGCGGGCCAGGTTCGGCACCCGAATGATTTCGCCAACATCGCCAAGCTGGAATCCGAACTTGCCGCCCGCCAGGTCAAACACAACGAAATTCGCTACGCGACCCGTGTCGATCTGGGCCGAACCGCTTTGGGCAGTATCGTTCGCATTCCCGCCCACGCCAGCGGCGGACGCGGCGGCGCTTGAGGGAACGTGTTGGGTGCGTTTAGCCATTGCGACTCTGGATGTCTTCAGCGAGCGAGGCAATTTCTTCAATCGCCGCCGCCAGCTCTTCAGCACCACGCGCCTGCTGCTTGGCTGCTGCGGATGCTTCCGCCGCTGCGCTGCCCGCCTCCTCGGCCGCTGCCGCGACCTGCTCAGCCCCGCGCGCGCCTTCCTTCAACGACAACAAAATTGCGTCCGAACCGGCCAGAATCTCCTGGCTGCCGGCCGCAAGTTCGTCCATGTCTTTCTGCACGTCGCGCAAATTAGACAGCACGAGCGCATTCTTCTGATTTTCGGTCTCGGCCGCGGCAATGATCTGCTCCAGATCCTTCCGCACTGTCGCGATCTGATCCTGAATGGCGCGAACCGTATCCTTGATGCGACCGGCATTTTCGCCGGAATCGCGGGCAAGATTCCGAATGTCCTTCGATACGACGGCGAATCCTTTGCCAAGATCGCCGACGCGCGCAGCCTCCACCGAGCCGCTGACGGCCAGCATATTGGTCTGGAGCGAAACCATGCCGATGCCATCGACAATCTTCTCGATGCCCCGGCTGACGGTCTCGAGACCGGCAATCAGACCCAAACCTCGTCTGGTGGTTTCAAGCGCTCGGCCGATGCCCGTCGACAATTCGGAGACCGACTGGCGCACCTCGGCCAGCATGCGAGTACCTTGTTGGGTACGATCGAGCGACTTGGCGGCGCTCTCGCGCGCAGCGATTGCGGACTTCTCGATTTGATTCAATGCCGCGCTGGCTTGTTGCGTGGCCGACGCCTGTTGCTGCCCGCCCCGGCTGATCTGTTCGACCGCAGTCATGATCTGAGCAGCGGCTCCGGAAATCTCCTGAATCGCCGACGAGAGCTGCTCGGCAGCCGAGGCCAGTTCATCGGCCGCCGAAACGCTTTTGTCCGTCCCGATCGCACCCGCCAGCGTCGCGACCGATTGCGTCGCGCTCTGACACTCGTCGAGAGCTGTTGATTGCTGCTCCACACTGCGCAGCGCCGCAGCCGCAGCCGCAGCCTGCTCTTCGGCCGCCGACGCGATGACTTCGGCGCCCTTTTGCGCTTCGCGCGCAGCGGTTTCAGCCTGAACGGCGACTGTTACGATGGCTTGGCTGCCCTCCGCCAGCGCGATGATCTCCTTGCGAAGCTCGCCGAGAGCCAACACAACGGTCTGGCTGCGGTCGGCCTCGGCCGAAGCGCCTTGTGCCGCGTTCGCGATCAACGCAGAGATGGCCTTCACCTCGTTCTGGATTTGGCTGGCGAGGCTTTGCGCATCCCGTGCACTCTTCTCGGATGACTCCGCCAACCCTCGAACCTCGTCGGCAACCACCGCGAAGCCCCGGCCGTGATCGCCGGCCCGCGCAGCCTCGATGGCGGCATTCAACGCCAGAAGATTGGTCTGATCGGAGACATGGCTGATCGCCTTCGTGACATCGCCGATGCTGGCGGCCTGTTCGCTGAGCTTGTCCATGACGGCGACCGAAGCGGCTTGGCGTTCGCCGTTCAGCTTGATGTTGTTTGCCCATGCACTGATTTCGTTGGAACTGTCGGCGATGAGCTTTTGCAACGCATCGGTCCGGCCACGTGCCGCCACGGCACGAACCTGGGCCTGAGCGAGGGTTGCGGCGGTGCCGTTGGCAGCGGCGAGCGTTTCCTGCGAAGCAGCAGCCGCCTCCTCGGCGCCGGTTGCAATTTGCTCCATCGCGCGGCGGAGCTCTTCGGCGGCGGAGGCGGACTGCGTGATGCCGCTGGCAAGCTCGTCACTCGCAGCCGCAATACGCTCTTCGATTTTCTGATCGCGATTTCCCGATGGTTTGAATCGTGCCGGCTTCGTACGAGCCTTCGTCCGCGCGACCAAGGGTGCGGTTGCTGACACTGCCCGCACCGCCGCGGGCCCACGCGTGGCGAGACTGGCCGTTTTCATCAAAGACTTCGGCTTGGCGGTAGCCACCGTCACGACTCCAGGACGACGAGGTGTGGCAGCATCTCCTGCCAAGGGGACCGACGCTTGATGTCCGCCGAATGCCTCAGACTGAGCTTTTGGGGCCGAATTCCGGGTTCCGTTAGATTTTCTGCGCATGTTAGGTCCAGACAGCCGTGATCGGAGCGGCGGCCTCGCACTTGACGCCGCACTCAAACCTACGCGCTATACAGAGCGCCATACAAGCGACAAAAGCCGTGACATATCCAACACCTAGAGATCACAGCGGATTTGTCTGCAAAGGGATTGCTATGTCATTTGATGGATGGAGCCCGCGCCGCCGTTGAATGCCGCCACGCATCGTGCCAAATCCGTCTCTGCAAATCGGAC
>CAKZHN010000475.1 GCA_936924235.1 uncultured Rhodoplanes sp.
ACCGGCTTCTCGACGCCGTCGGGGCCGCTGACCACGGCCTTCATGGGCTCGGAATATTTGGTGCCGAAATAGAAGATGTGGCCGACCTCGATGCCACGCGCCGAGACCTGCTTGTCGGCGGGGATCTGCGCGAAGGCCGCGGGATCATGCTTCTCGGAGGTGGCGGCGTACAGCGAGGTCCACTTGTCGAATGTCGACTGCAGCGCCGCGACATCGTCGAAATTGAGGTTCGCGTCGGGCACCGGGAAGTCGAGATAGTCCTTGTGGCAATAGACCTCGGACTCGCCGGTCGAGGCGAGGATGATGAACTCATGGCTGAGGTTGCCGCCGATCGGGCCGGTGTCGGCGACCATCGGGATCGATTTGAGGCCAAGCCGCGCGAAGGTCCGCAAGTAAGCCGCGAACATTCTGTTGTAAGCGTGCTTGGCACCTGCGTAATCCACGTCGAACGAATAGGCGTCCTTCATCAGGAATTCGCGCCCGCGCATTAGGCCGAAACGCGGCCGCACCTCGTCCCGGAACTTCCATTGGATGTGATAGAGGTTCAGCGGCAGGTCCTTGTAGGAGCGCACGTAGGACCGGAAGATGTCGGTGATCATCTCCTCGTTGGTCGGGCCGTAGAGCATTTCGCGCTCGTGGCGGTCCTCGATGCGCAGCATCTCCTTGCCATAGGCTTCGTAGCGGCCGCTCTCGCGCCACAGGTCCGCCGACTGAATGGTCGGCATCAACATCTCGACGGCGCCGGAGCGGTTCTGCTCCTCGCGGACGATGTTCTCGATCTTGCGCAGCACGCGCAGCCCGAGCGGCAGGAACGCGTAGATGCCCGCAGCCTCCTGCCGCATCATCCCGGCCCGCAGCATCAGCCGGTGCGAGGCAATCTCGGCCTCCTTCGGCGTCTCACGCAAAATCGGCAGGAAGTAGCGGGACAGGCGCATGGGACTCTCAGAATCTGTCGGGAAATCAGGCCGGGCACACAAAGCGGATCGGGTCGCAAAAGACAAGAAGGGCTCGTGCGTTTGCTGGCCACACAAAGCGGGTCTTCGGTCTGGAACCGGCCACAAATCGCTGCCCATTCATGCTGCAGTGCAGGAATGACAGCGCCCAAGCGATGGGCTAACCTTCCGCTCGTCCGTACGGGGATACCTGTTTAGGCCCACGTCTCGGGAGGAAAAGCCAAAGCGCGAATGCGCCGCCACCGAATAAGTACCGTGTATCGGGGCTAAGTTATGACTTAAGGCTTTTCGAGCAGGGCATTGGCCCTGCTCAATTTTTTTGTGCCTAGAGCTTGAAATCCGGCATCCCGAGGAGCCGCGCCAGGTCATCGAGCGTAACCAGGCCTTTCAGGTAGACATAGGCGCAGGCCGCGAACACGACCGTCGCCACCACCGTGGTCCAGAACAGCTTGGCCCAGACCCGCGGCACCCGCGGCGCGCCGGGATCAGAGCCCGGGACCCCCTCTTCGCCATGGCCCTTCACGCCCCAGGGCAGCACCGCGAACAGCACGATCCACCAGATCAGGAAATAGATTGCGATGCCGGTGGCGATACCCATCGAACGTCAGGCCTGCTCGAGTTCGACCAGTGTGCCGCAGAAGTCCTTGGGATGCAGGAACAGCACCGGCTTGTCGTGGGCGCCGATCTTGGGCGTACCGTCGCCCAGCACGCGCGCGCCCTCGGCTTTCAGCTTGTCACGCGCCGCCAGGATGTCGTCGACCTCGTAGCAGACGTGGTGGATGCCGCCGTCGGGGTTGCGCTCCAGAAACTTGGCGATCGGCGACTCCGCGCCAAGCGGTTCGAGCAGCTCGATCTTGGTGTTCGGCAGCGTGATGAACACGGTGTTCACGCCATGGGCCGGCTGCGGCACCACGGCCGAAACGGTGGCGCCGAGCGTCTTGCGATAGACGTCCGAGGCCTTGGCGATGTCGCGGACCGCAATGGCGACGTGGTTCAATCGTCCGATCATGAGGCTCTCCTGCAGCCCGGCAGCGCCCCATCCTTAGCGGGCCGGGGCGGCGACCGCCAGCCGGGCGGCATCCTGCGCTGGACCGTCAGCACCTAAACCGTCAGCACATGGACGGTGACGTTCGGCTTCTTGCGCCAGTGCGAGGCGATCGCGGCGCGCACGCTCCGCCGGATCGCCTCGGCCACCGAGTCCGGATCGCGGCGGCGCGGGCGCGGCAGGCTGTCGAAGGTTTCCATCACGGCGTCGGCGGCGACCTGGAACATCGGCTTGCCGTCGGCGGTCTGTTCGGGGATGCCCTGCAGTTCCAGTTCCGGATCGGCGACCATCTGGCCCTTGTCGTCGATCGCGAGCGACACGAACACCATGCCGGAGAACGACATGCGCTTGCGCTCGGCCACGGTGCGGGTTTCGGCGGCAATCAACAGCGCGCCGTCCTTGTAGAAACGCCCGGCCGGCACCTCGTCGATGATCTCGGGCCGCCCCGGCGCCAGGCGTATGAGATCGCCGTTGCGGCACTGGAGCGTGTTGGCGCCGAGCCTGCGCGCCAGCGCCTCGTGCTCGGACAGGTGCAGTGCCTCGCCGTGCACCGGGATCACGGTCTGCGGCTTGACCCAGCCGATCATTTCCTCGAGCTCGGCCCGGCGCGGATGGCCGGAGACGTGCACGAGGTGC
>CAKZHN010000476.1 GCA_936924235.1 uncultured Rhodoplanes sp.
GACGCCCCGGAGCAGGATCGTAGCGGGACGCCAGGGTGCATTGATAGGGGCGAGGACCCCGATCAGTTGTTCAGGATCGCGATGTCCTTCGCGGGCCGCCGGCCCGGCAGGCTCTGCAGGAACGCGTAGATGTCGGCGACATCCTGGTCCGGCAGCACCGCCTCGACATAGGCCGGCATGTCGCGCAGCGACTGCCGCAGCACGCCCTTGAAGCCTTCGAACGGCACCTCGGTCTTGGCGAGCACCGGCGCCGGATAGTTGAGCGCGCCGCCCTGGCCGGAGCGGCCGTGGCAATAGTAGCAGCCGACGGCCACGAACACCTTCCTGCCGTTCACGGGATCGCCTTTCGGCGCGTCCTGGGCCCGCGCCGCGGTGGCGAGAGCCAGCACGCCGAGTGCGCCGATCAACAAAGCTTTCGATTTCATGGCGCTCTCCATCACCGCGGATCGGTCACGACGTCGATCAACGCCGGTGCGCCGCTCTTGACCACCGCCAGCGCCCGCTTGATCGCAGGCGCCAGGTCCTTCGGGTCGGTGATCGGCCCTTCGCCGTACACGCCGTAGCCTTTTGCCACGGTGGCGTAGTCGATGTTGGGCTCGATGAGCGTCGTGCCGATCAATGTGTTGGTGATGCCGCGGCCGTGACGCGCCGCCATCGCCTGGAGGTACATGAGCTCCTGGTGGTAGGCGCGGTTGTTGTGCACGATGTACAGCAGCGGGATCTTGTGATGCGCAGCGGTCCACAGCGCGCCCGGCACGAAGTTGAAATCGCCGTCGCCGCCGAACGCCACCGTGAGCCGGCCGTGCTTCTTGTTGGCGAGCGCCGCGCCGATCGACGCTGGCAGGTTGTAGCCGATGCCCGCGCCGCCGGCGCCGCCGTTCCATTGGTAGGATTTCTTGATGTCCCACAGCCGGTGCGGCCACACGTTGCGGATGGCGTTGCCGACCAGCGACCAGTCCTCGTCCTTGATCTGGGCGTAGACCTCGGCGCACATCCGCGCCGTGGTGATCGGGCTCGCGTCCCAGCCGATCGTCGCGTCCGACTTGGCCTGGTCCATCATCGCGAGCCGCGCCGCGGCGAGCTTCTTGCCACGGACTTCGAACGCCGATTTGCGGCCGTCGTCGACCAGCTTCTTCACCTGCTCAGTTAGCGCCGGCAGTGAGGCCTCGCCGTCGCCGGTGATGGCCAGATCGACGTCCTGGTAGCGCGAGAAGTCCTGGTAGTTGGCGCGGATCAGCATGTCGCGGGTGCCGAGCGTGACGATCTTGGCGTCCTTCTTGGCGACACGCCGGTAGCTGCGCTCGACGCGGTCGCTGAACTGGTTGAGCACGCCCCAGAGATCGTTCATCTCGATCGCCAGGATCACGTCCGCCTGCGCCAGCACCGGGCCGCGCCGGAAGCTCATGTTGAGCGGGTGCCGCGACGGGAAGTTCATGCGGCCGGCGTTGTCGATCACGGCGCATTGCAGGGTTTCGGCGAGCGCGACCAGCCGCTCCATGCCGGCCGGCGTCCGCGCCAGGCGGTCGCAGATGATCACCGGGTTCTCGGCCGACACCAGCAGCTTCGCGGCTTCGGCGAGCGAGCCGGAATCGCCGACCGGCGCCATCATCTTGCCGAGCTTCGGAATGCGCAGGCTCTCGGCGTCCTTGATCGGGTTTTCCTGCAGCTCGGCGTCGAGCGACAGCAGCACCGGCGCCATCGGCGGCGTCATCGCGACGCGATAGGCGCGCACCGCGGATTCAGCGAAATGCTGCAGCGAGGTCGGCTGATCGTCCCATTTGGTGAAGTCGCGCGTCAGCGCGCCGATGTCGATCGCCGAATGCACCCACTCGGCGCCGGGCATCCGCTTGTCGGCTTCGACGATGTTGCCGCCCATGCAGTACACCGGCGCGCGGTCGCACCAGGCGTTGTACATCGCCATGGTGGCATGCTGCAGGCCGACCACGCCGTGGCAGATGAAAGCCATCGGCTTGCCCTCGATCTTGGCGTAGCCGTGTCCCATCGCCACCGCGATTTCCTCGTGCGGGCAGGTGAGGATCTCGGGCTTGTTGTTGTTGTGATTGAGCACGGCCTCGTGCAGGCCGCGGAAGCTCGAGGCGCAGTTCATCGCCAGATATTCGATGTCGAGCGTCTTGAACACGTCGACCATGAAGTCGCCGCCGCTCGAGGTCTGCGTCGCCGGATCCTTCACGGGCGGCGTGGTTTCAACGGCGATCTGGAGTGGGCCGGGGCCGGGCGCCTTCAGCTTTGCGACCGGCGGCACGGCGGCCTCGGCCGCCTGTGGCACCGTCACGGTTGCAGTGCCGGCGAGCGCCGCACCTTTGAGGAAATTGCGGCGACCAATACCGCGTGGATTGTCAGACTTCGACACGGCGACCTCCCAGCAGTTGATATTTGATTTTGATCCAGTGTCGCGCCGGGCGCGGGCGGCGGTCAAGGCACGTCAGGCCGAGCTATCGACTTGGAGAGCTGACACGCAGCAGCCCTGCAAAAAACGTCTGCGCTTCGCCCGGAAGAGCGGACGTCTGTCCCCAGCGAATTCACACCCGAAATCACATGAATCTTGTCCGCTCTTTCAGACCCGCTACACCGGTCATGCCTTGCTCAGTTGAGGGCGTCTTCTAGGGACAGATCGGAAGAG
>CAKZHN010000477.1 GCA_936924235.1 uncultured Rhodoplanes sp.
GAACAGCCGCTTCGCGGCGTCGCTCTCGCCCAGCACCTGGGCGAAGGTCGCGATGTCGGCGGTCGTGATGACCGGCAGGTTCTCGGTCCTGGGCTGGCTCGCCGCGAGCGTCTGCATGGCTTCGAGCGCGGCGTTGGCTGTGGCCGAGGCCTGCTGAAGCTCGGCATGGGCCTTGGCGGAAAGCTCCGCGGCGGCGTCCGCCGGCACCTTCGCCTGCTGCTCGCGCTGGGCGGCGGCCTTGGCGGCATCGTCCGCGGCGGCCAGCACCTTGGTTGCGCTCTGGACTGCGTCGGCGCGGCGCGCGGCTTCCTTCTCGGCGGCGTTGGCTTCGCTGCGCGCCAGATCGCGGTTCGCAGCTGCCGCGTCGGCCGCGTGCCGCGCGTCGCTCGACTCCAGCGCCGCCGATTGCGCCAGCGCCGTGACGCGCGCCGTCTCGCGGGCTTCGGCCCCGACCGCGGCCTTGGCCTGGTCGAGGGCGATCCCGGCGTTGCGCAGCGCCTCGTGGGCCTCGGCAGCGGCGCGCTCGGCAGCCTGCGCGGCGCGCAGCAGGTTCGCGGTCTCTTTCGCGGCCGCATCGGCCGCAGCCTTGGCCTGATCGCGCGCGGCCTCGGCGGCCTTGGCTGCGCCCGACGCCTGATTGGCGCCGGCTTCCGTGTCCTGCGCGGCGCGCGTCAAATCCGCCGCAAGCGCTGCGGCCGTGCCGGCGGCTGCCTGGGCACGATCGCGCGCGGCCGCCGCCATCTTGATCGACGCGACAGTGACCTTCAGCGCGGCCTGCATGGTCGAAACCGCATCGGCAGCATCGCGGGCGGCGTCCGCCAGCGCCGGATCGGACGCGCCGCCGGTCTCGGACAGCCGTCCGGCCGCCGCGGTCATCCGGTTCAGCCGCACGGTTGCGTCGTCGGCGCTCTTCTGCAGGGCGGCGAGACCGTCAGCGAATTCGCGCGACGCGCCGGTGAGCTTGTTGCTGATGTCCTGCTGGGCGTCGGCCTTGCCCTTGGCGGCCTGGTACTTCTGCTGCGCGGCGCCGGCCGCAGCCTGCGCGGCTTCCACCTTGCCCTGCTGCTCGGTGGTCGCGACCGCGGCGGCATCGGCCTTCTGCTGCTGCGCGGCTGCAGCGGCTTGCGCCGCCTCAAGCTTGCGCTGCGCCTCGTCGGCCTGGCGGGTCGCAGTCTCGAGCTTCTGCTGCGCTTCGGCGGCGCTGCGGTTGAGCGCGCTGAGCTTGCGCTGCTGCTCGGCCGCGGCGCGCTGCGCCGCTTCGTGGGCGGCGAGCGCCATGGTCGCAACGCCCTGGCGCGCGGTGGTTTCGGCTTCGGCGGCGCGCAGCGCCTCGGCGGTTTTCTTCACCACGTCGGCCTGGGCATTCGAGGCATCGCGCGCCTGCGCGAGCACACCGGCCGCGGCCTTTGCCTTGGCCTGTGCGTCGGCCGCCACGGCCGCTGCGCTCTTGGCAATGGCGCCGAGCCTTGCGGCCTCCTGCGCCGCGGCGTCGGCCCGCGTTTTCGCTTCAGCCATGACGGCGACCGCTGCATTGTGCGCGAGCAGCGCGCGGGCATGCCCGTCGATATAGCTCAGCACCGCGGTGAAGCGGGTGCGATCCTCGACCGACGGCGGGCGCAGCACGCCGTCGAAATGCGCCACCATCAGCTCTTCCGGCTCGACCGCCAGCAGCCTGCGGCGGTCTTCGTTGCTTTCATCGATGGCCGGATCCGCGATCGCGGCTTTCAGCGCGCCGATGTAGCCCGCGAAATTCAGGTAGCGCTCGAGGAAGTCGGGCGGCGCATAGGCGCGGCCCGCCTGCAGCGGCGCGAACGCCTTGTCGTGCGCGGTGGCGTTGGCGAGGAAGCAGCGCCAGTGATCCTTCGGCGGAAACGACGTCACCCGCATCGCTGCGTGGAGCTTGCGCAGCCGGTCGAGATCGACGCGGGCGAAGGTCCGCGTCTTGGCCGGCGTCGCGCCGCGCAGCGTCAGGCGGTCGCCGTCGAGCGTCACGGTCCAGTTCGCGGCGGCCGTGATGGCCTCCTGCCGGACCAGCGCCTCGCCCGACGGCGTGTCGAGGCGCGCGTTGGCCGGCACGACCTGGATGAAGCTCCAGCGGTTGGCCGTCACCTTGAGCCTGGCGTTGGCGATCTGCGGCAGGTCGCTGCACACCTTGTTCTCGAGGCAGGCGCGGTGGCTGCCGGCCCAGAAGTTCATGACGCGGTCGGTGACGCGGCCGTCCGGGTTGATCTGCAGCACCTCTTCCATCGGCATGATGGCGCCGGACTTCCAGTGCTTGGGCAGAGTGTCGTCGATCGCGATCCACCAGCCGGAGACGTCGCGCAATTCCACGGCATGTGCAGGACGGGCCGCAAGGCCCGCCGCCGTCAGGATCGCCGCTGTCGCCAGCAGCGCGAAGCGCCGCGTCGAAGTCGCCACCCCAGCCATCGCAATTCCCTGTCGCCCTCCGGGGACCGCAGAGCAGAAAGACTGTCATTTTATAGCCCGGCGGGAAAGTCAGGAAAGCGCGGCCACATGAAGGGGCGTTCAGATTTTCGCGCTCTGGAGGAGCGGCACGGTACCCGGTTAAAGCTGACCGGCGTCAGGGCGTGAGCGGCGAGCCGAGGCCGCGCGCGGTCTGCTCGATCCAGGCGCGGTGCAGCGTCAGCGGCGTGACGCCGGTGAGCCCGCCGCAGCCCGCGGAGCCGGCCGGACCGGTCGACCAGCTCACCACGCCGACCACCGCATAGCGGCCGCCGCCGTTGTCGACGAACGCCGGACCGCCGGAGTCGCCGGTGCAGGCGCCGAGGCCGGCGCGCTCGCCCTGCGTCGCCGGATCGACCAGGCGGATCTGCAGCGTGCCGGGCTTGCCGGTTGCGACCAGCACCGCGGCGCGCGGCGTGCCGGCGCCGGTGTCGCTGTCGGCAACCGTGCTGCCATAGCCCGCGACGACGAAACGGTCGCCGGGCGCGACCGTCGGTGTCGCAAGCGGCGCCGGCAAAATCTCGGCCGGCAATCCGCCGTCGATCTTGAGCAGAGCCATGTCGGCGGTGACGCGGCCCGACGCGTAGTCCTTCGGATTGTAGCGCGGATTCACCACGACGCTTTTGAGCGGCAGTCCCGGCGGCGTCGTTCCCGGCAGGAACACGCGGTACGTGGCGGCAGGCGCCACGCAGTGTCCCGCGGTGAGCACGAGATCGCGCGCCAGCGCCGTGCCGGTGCAGAGATTGCCGCGCGTCGACACGATCATCACGATATGGCGGCCGATGCCCGCGGTGCGGACAACGGTTGCGTTGCCGACCAGCGCGACGGCGGGCGGGGCGCAGAGAGCGAACAATGTCAGGGCGAGCAGGGCACGGCGCATGATCGTGCCGATCAAGCGGTCCCGACGGCCAATGTCAATTGACAGTCGCCTTGTTGAAGGCGGATTTCGGCACTTGTTTCGGCGAAGTTAGGGACTACTTCACCAGCCAATCGCGGCGGGCTGGTGGTTCAAAAGAAAATGATCGTCCGTTCATGCGGCATTCACCGGGCGGTTCCTAAGACGGCCGGCATGATCCGGCCCGCCTTGAACGCTGTTGCTTTGATCGGCTGGCTGGCAGCTTCGGCGCTGCCGGCATCCGCCGCCGATGAAGCCCGTGCCTGCCTCAGCAAATCCGAGCAGCGGGCGGCGATTTCCAGCGGCCAGGCTGTTACGCTGGCGCAGGCGATTCGCTCGGCTCGCGGCTCAGTCCGCGGCCACGGCGCCCGCGAGGTTCTTAACGCTAAGCTCTGCCGAGAGGAAAAGGGCCTCGTCTATCTGCTGACAGTCCTGGCGCGGGATGGCAAAGTCACGCACATGACCGTCGACGCGACCAGCGGCAAGGTCGTGGAAGCGGCGCCCTGATTTGGAGGAATCTCCTTGCGTCTCCTCGTCATCGAGGACGATCCCGACCTCAACCGGCAGCTGGCCACGGCCCTCACCGATGCGGGCTATGTGGTCGATCGCGCCTTTGACGGCGAAGAGGGACACTATCTCGGCGAGACCGAGCCCTACGACGCCGTGATCCTCGACATCGGCCTGCCCAAGATGGACGGCCTCTCGGTGCTGGAGTCCTGGCGCAGGGCCGGCCGCGCCATGCCGGTGCTGATGCTGACCGCGCGCGACCGCTGGAGCGACAAGGTGCAGGGCTTCGACGCCGGCGCCGACGACTATGTCGCCAAGCCGTTCCATCTCGAGGAGGTGCTGGCGCGGCTGCGTGCGCTCCTGCGCCGCTCGGCTGGTCATGCCAAGAGCGAACTCAACTGCGGGCCGGTGCGGCTCGACACCCGCACCGGACGCGTCGCGGTCGACGGCAATCCGGTGAAGCTCACCAGCCACGAGTACCGGCTCTTGTCCTACCTGATGCATCACGCCGGCCGCGTGGTGTCGCGCACCGAGCTGGTCGAGCATCTCTACGACCAGGACTTCGACCGCGACAGCAACACCATCGAGGTGTTCGTCGGCCGCATCCGCAAGAAGCTTGGCGTCGACATCATCCAGACGGTGCGTGGGCTCGGATATCTCCTGACGCCTCCCGATGCGCGCTAACTCGCTTGCGCTGCGGCTCTTCCTTTCGGCGACGGTCTGGACCGCACTCATTCTTCTCGTCACCGGCTTCGCGCTGTCGAGCCTCTACCGCAACTCGGTCGAGCGCGGCTTCGACCGCCGCATCGGTGTCTATCTCAAGACGCTGATCGCCGACCTGGCGTCCCCCGACATCCCGATCGAGAAGACCGGCCAGATGCTCGGCGAGCCGCTGTTCGAATTGCCGCTGTCGGGTTGGTACTGGCAGGTGACGCGGCTCGACCGCACCAAGCCCGAGATCACCTCGTCGCGTTCGCTGTGGGACCGCACCCTGCCGCATGTCGAGCAGCCCGCGGTGCCGGAGCCCGACGGCGCCCGCAAGGCCTACGTGCAGGGGCCGGAGGATCAGCGGCTGCGCCTTGTCGAGCGCGACGTGGACCTCGGCGACGACGGCCGCTTCCTCGTGGCGGTGGCAGGCGACGCCGCCGAGCTCGACGACGAGATCACGGCGTTCAACTGGGCCATCGCCACGACGTTCTTCGTGCTCGCCGCGGTGCTGCTGCTGACCACGTTGTTTCAGGTCAGGTTCGGTCTCGCGCCGCTCAGCCGCATCTCGCGCGGGCTCGCGGCCATCCGCTCCGGCAAGGCCGAGAAGCTCGAAGGCTCGTTCCCGGTGGAGATCGAGCCGCTCGCCCGCGAGACCAACGCCTTGCTCGAGTCCAACCGCGAGATCGTCGAGCGCGCCCGCACCCACGTCGGCAACCTCGCGCACGCGCTGAAGACGCCGCTGTCGGTGATGATGAACGAGGCCGTGGCGCGGCCCGACGATCCGCTGGCCGGCAAGGTCGGCGAGCAGATCGGCATCATGCGCGATCAGGTGACGCGGCATCTGGAGCGCGCGCGGATCGCGGCGCGCGTCGCCGTGGTCGGCACCATCACCGAGGTGGTGCCGGTGGTGCAGGCGGTGGCGCGCACCATCCAGAAGACCCAGCACGACAAGGACCTCGCGATCGACGTGGACGCCCAGGGCGAGGCGCGCTTCCGCGGCGAGCGGCAGGATCTCGAGGAGATGGTCGGCAACCTCGTCGATAACGCCGGCAAGTGGGCGAGCTCGCGCGTCGCGATCGAGGTGCTGCTGGAGCAGCCCGAGCCCGGCCGGCAGGCGGTGCGCATCGTGGTCGACGACGACGGCCCGGGGCTCACGCCGGCGCAGCGCGACCAGGTCGCGCGCCGCGGCCAGCGGCTCGACGAGACCAAGCCCGGCTCGGGGCTCGGGCTTTCGATCGTGGTCGAGCTCGCGCGGCTTTACGGTGGTGCGCTCAATTTGGGTACCGCGCCGATCGGCGGGTTGCGGGCTGAGCTGGTGCTGCCGGCGGGGTAGGGCGCCCGCTCCAAGCGGGCGCTCATGCTTTTCTTCTTTGCCGCGTTACGCGGAATGATGCGCAAAAGCCCCATGTTTGCGGGCTTTCTTCCCCGTTTCCCAGGAAACACACGATCTGCCTGAAGCCGGCGGCTGGGCCGCGCTGGACAGCCCAATGATCACGGGTCTACCATATTGAGAACGGTTCTTACTGAGTGAGAATATGAGCGAGATCGTTTCCCGTGCCTTTGCCTTGATCGACGCGATCGCGACGGCGGATCGGCCCATGAGGTTGATGGAGCTGGTCGACAAGCTGAACGCGGACAAGAGCGCCGTGCATCGCCTGCTGCGACACCTGACCGAGTGCGGTTTTGTCACGCGCGATGCGAGTTCACTTCAGTACAAAGTGGGGCCGGCGTTTCTTGCGATGTCGTCAGCTGCGATCTCGCGTGCCGATTTCTGCGCAGTGGCGAGAGATTATCTTCTTCGTGTCCGCGATCTGACCGGCGAAACCGTCGGTCTGCATCTGAAGGTCGGCCACGAACGGGTCTGCGTCGATGGAGTCGAGAGCCAGCACGACATCAGGAGCGCATTGTTCAGAGGCGAGCGTCGGCCACTTTACAGCGGTGCGGGCGGCAAGGTCATCCTGGCGTTCATGGGAGATGACACCACGAGCGCGGTTTTGAAGCATGCGGCGATCGCGAAACCGAGCGTTAAAGCCCTCGCCTCCCAATTGGTCGCGATCCGCAAGACCGGCCGCGCCTGGGACTCGAGCGAGCGCTTCAAGGGCGGCGCGGTCCTTGCCGTGCCGATCTTCGACGGCAACGGCATCGCCGGGTCGCTCACGGTGTCAGGACCGGGGATGCGCTGGACCTCGCAGGCGTTGAGGCGGCACCTGCCGCAAATCCAGAAGGCGGTGCAGCAGATCAGCTCCGGTCTTGGCAGCGGTGAAGCCGCCCGCTTGGCCAGTTGAATCTTCAGGACGAAGCGACAGATGACCGAGCCTTCCGAGTTGTCGAAACAAAGATCGAGTGGAGCCGCCATTCGAGGGCCGCTGGCCGGCGTCAAAGTCATCGACTTGGGCATCCATCGCGCCGGCCCGCACTGTGCGCTGATTCTGGCGCGGCTTGGCGCCGACGTGATCAAGGTCGAGCCCGTCGGCGGCGAGGAGATGCGGCACCACGGGCCGCAGTGGGCGCAGGAGAACAACTCGAAGCGAAGCCTCGCGATCGACGTGCGGCAGCCGCAGGGGCAGACGGTCGTCCGGGAGCTTGCGAAGCGTTCCGACGTTCTGGTTCAGAACTTCCGCCCGGGCGTGATGCGCAAGCTCAACCTCGACTTGGATGAGCTGCGTCAGCTCAATCCGCGGCTGATCTGCGCTTCGGTGTCGGGCTACGGGAGTAGCGGTTCCCGGCGCGACCTGCCGGGCTTCGACGGCATCATGCAAGCCGCGTGCGGGCTGATGCTTCTCAATGGCACGGATCAGATGCCGCCGCTCAAGGTGCGGCCGCCGATCGTCGACAGGATGGCGGGGCTGCATGCGGCGGTCGGAGTCCTGGGTGCGCTCTATCAGCGTTCGATCACGGGCGTGGGGCAGACGATCGACGTGTCGCTGTGTCACAGCGCATATACCATCGGGGACGCGGAGATGGCCGGCGCGCTCGTGTCCGGAGTCGAGCCGCGACGCGTCGGCAACCGCGCTGCCGGGCCGCCCGTCAACAATGTGTTCCAGGCGAAAGACGGCTGGCTGTATGTCGCAACCGGCGGGCGGGAACGGATGTGGCAGGCCATCTGTCACATGATCGGCCGGACCGAATGGCTCGATGATCCGCGATTTCAGACCAAGGAAGGGCGCAGCACGCATTCCGCCGTCATCGAAGCGGGTCTCGCAGCTTTCTTCTCGGACTTGAGCGCCGACGCTGCCGTCGCGGCCTGTGCCACCCGGCGCATTCCGGCGGCGCGCGTCAACTCGGTATTGGAAGCGGGACGGTCCGACTATGTGCGTGAGCGGGACATCCTGCGCACCGTCGGATCGCCTGAGGGGCCCGTGCCGGTGTGCGGCGACCTCTGGCATTTCTCGGCTTCGGACGTCCACGTCGGCGATGCGCCGGGTCCTGGACAGCACAGTCGCGAAATCCTGGCCGATCTCAAGGTGTTTTCGCCTGACGAGGTCGCCGCCCTGTTTGCAGAAGGAATCGTCGGATGAACAGCAATCCAAGTTCAGGCGGCGTAGTGCTCGCCCGGCGTGCCGGAAAGGTTCTGGTCCTGACGATCAACCGGCCCGCTGCCTGCAATGCCATGAGCCGTGCGGTGTATGGCGGCATCATCGGCCACATGAAGGAGGCCGAGACCGACCCCGAGGTCAACTGCGTCGTGTTGACCGGGCAGGGCAAGTTCTTCTCTGCCGGAGTCGATCTCAAGGAGCGTCAAGCCGAACAGATCGCGCCCCACGACTTCTTCGAGAGTGCGATGTTTTCGGACGATCGCCCGGGGCATTTTTATTGCTACCTGTCGCGTTATCGGAAGCCGCTCATCACGGCGATAAACGGTCCTGCGCTCGGCGGCGGCGCGATCACCGCGATGCTGGGCGACATCTCCGTGATGGCAAGCGACGCCTATCTGTCGCTGCCGGAGATCGAGCGTGGCGTGACCGCGGACGGCGCCACGCTCGTGCTGCCGCGTCTCACGAGTCGTGCGCAGGCCATGTACCTCGTGCTGACCGGGCGAAAGTGTCTGGCGGCGCGCGCGGAAAGCATCGGGCTGGTTTCGATGGTCGTCGCTCCTGACGAGGTGATGACGACGGCGCTGGAGCTTGCCGAAGACATCGCGCGGCGCAGCGGCGTGGCCGTGCGGCTGTTCAAGACCGCGCTTCAGGCCGGTCCTTGGGGCGATCGCGTCGAAGCGGACACGATCCGGCAGGCCATGCTCGCCCTCGCCCAGAATACGCCGGAGCGGCTCGCTAACACCCGCGCTGCTGTCGAGAGCATCAGTTCGGCATCGAAACACTCACCCTCGTGAGGCCAGTAATGTGGATGCGTCGTGTTGTTGTTGCTCTCCTGGTGCAGGGCGCCGTCGGTCTCTCGGTCGGCACGGCGGCCGCGCAGTCAGCGTATCCCGACCGGCCTGTCCAGTTCATCGTTTCGTCTGCACCAGGGGGGTCGATCGATATCCTCAGTCGCCTGATCGCGCCGAAGCTCGGGGCGCTGCTCGGGCAGCCTGTCATTACGATCAATCGCGACGGCGCAGGCGGCATCATCGGCGGCATGTCCGTCGCGAAGTCGGCTGCGGACGGCTACACGTTCCTCATGACGACCAGCGGATTGATCGTCGCGCATCCGAGCCTTTATGCCGACAACCGGCTCGACATGCGGACCGAGCTTACGCCGATCAGCATTGTTGCGGCGTTTCCGAACGTCCTGATCGTTCATCCCAGCACCGGCTTGGACAACGTTCGCGACTTGATCGCCAGAGCGAGAGCGGAGCCGGGAAGGATCAAATATGCGTCCGGCGGCAACGGCACCTCGAACCATCTTGCCGCTGAGCTGCTGAAGTATGAAACCGGGATCGACCTTCTTCACGTGCCGTATCGCGGCGGCGGCCCTGCAGTTCAAGCAGTGGTATCCGGCGTCGCCGACATGGTCTTCGTCGCTCCTTCCCCGGCGATCCCGCTGATCAACGCGGGCCTGGTGAAGGCCTTGGCCGTCACGTCGCGGGAGCCCTCCAGGCTTGTTCCGGGCATGCCGACCATGATCGAGGCCGGCGTTCCCAATTTCCAGCTTACGAACTGGATCGGCGTGTTGGCGCCGAAGGCCATTCCACCGGAAATCGCCAACCGGGTG
>CAKZHN010000478.1 GCA_936924235.1 uncultured Rhodoplanes sp.
CGCCCTGATCCAGGCAGCGCTTGTGCTGCCCTTCATCCGGACCGCGTCCAGCCATCGAAGGCAGCCCCGCATCTGGTGCGATGGGGACGGACGGTCATCCGAGACGTCCCGGGGCCCTGTTTTGCGTGAGGACAGGGGGCCGGGCGCCACACCTTGCTCCGCCAACACGACGCCTCATGAGAGCGCCCTCAGTTGAGCAAGGCAGCGCGACCTTACGCGTGGCGAGGAGGCCGTCAAATTCGACACCCCTGTTTGCAAGGTCCGTCAACAGTGGGGAGGTATCGCCCCCAAAAAGAACGGGCCGCCCGCAGGGGCGGCCCGTCGTCAGCCTTGAAAATGAATTCCGATGAAAATGCTTTCGAATGGGTCGTGCTAGTGCGTCGTGGCCTCGCCCGAGACCAGCCCGCGCAGCGAGCGCACGAAGTCGGCAAACCGCTTCTCCTGCTCGACCGCGGGCAGCTTGCGCTGATCGCCTTCGATGTGCTGCTCGGCGATGAAGCCGGCGCCGAGGACGGTGTGAACCGGGTGGATGCTCTGTGCTGTCGTGTACATGGCGTGTGCCTCCAAAACGTAATCGCAATATGCGCGCGGGGAGGCCCGCCGCGAAGTGCGCTAGGTCACAGGACCGGCGGACACCACAAGGCCCCGGCCGTCGGGCCGCATCCGGCCGCTGCGCGCGCCGCCCGCTTCGAGATATTTGCGCCTCGCGCCTGATCCGGCTTGCCCGGAAAGCCCCGCGCTTACCAATCGTGCAACGTGTGGTTTCCGCTTGGCACAATCTGTGCAAGTGTGCGCGCGGGAATGGGGGCGTGGGAATTATGCAGCTTTTGAGGGCTGTCTTCGGATTCGAAGGCGGCGGGATGGGGGACTCAGACGTCGTTGAACATGAGGGGACGCTCTGGCTCGTTCCCAAGTGGCTGCCGGCGGATTGCGGAAGCCAAGTATCGCCGGAGCGGATGGTCCTGCTCTCGCAATTTCGCTGGCAGCGCTTCGATCCACCGCTCAGCGATGGGATGTTCGTCGCTCACATCTCGGTTGACGACAATCTGCCCCGCGCATTGATCCACGGCGATCCGTCGAGCCTCGCCCGGTCCTACGTCGTGCTCGATCGGCCCGGCGTCAAATTTCCACGCGCCCCAGGAGCCGGACGTCCTGCGCCGCGCTAGCGTGATCCTGAGCATGCCGGCGGGCGGCTTTCTGCCGCGACCACTGCACGCCGGGCCGTGACCAAGTTCGTGGCCAAGTTCGTGACCAGGCCCAAACTCATTGCGCGATGCGCAGGTTCGAGAGATTCGTGCCGATCTGCTGAAAGGTCGAAACCATCTGGCTCGCCGAGGTCAGCAGAAAGAACTTGTCGCTGCCGCTGGCGCAGTTCTGCAGCAGGGTCGAAGTCGGGTCGCCATCGGTGTTGACCTGCACCGTGTAGAGCGTGATGCCCGCCGCCTTGATGTTCGCGCAGGTCATGGCCTGACGGTTATCGATCGAGGTCTGGCTCGTGTACCAGCGATCCTGCGTGTTGAGGCCGTCCGTCAGCAGAATGATGACCTGGGAATATTTGTAGTTCGGGTCCATGGCGGGCGGCGCGGGGAACGGGCCGCCACCGACCAGCGACTGCCAGCCGAGCTGAAGCCCGATCGCCTGGTTGGTGTTGCCATTGGCGACCATCGAGTTGACCAGATTGGTCATCGACGTCCAGCTGTAGCTCAACGGCATCACGGCCGCGGCTGGGCAGGAGCTGTATTGTTCGGCCGGGAACAGCGAAGCCGTGATGGTCGTCGTCGGCGCCGTGACGTTGGTGTCGTAGTTGTTTGAGCTCGGGCCCGTGGAGAGCTGACCGGTGGTCGAATTGCCCGCGAGACCGCGGTCGGTGATGCAGCCGTTCCAGGTGTTGTGATTGTCGGGCGTCCATCTCGGATTGCCGTTCAGCGCGAGGCATCCGCTCTTGGTGTCGTTGCCCCAGCCGCTCTTGCTGCACGAACCGTTCTGGCTGTCCCAGTCGGTCCAGTCGATCCAGGTGGCGTTGTAGTTGCTGGCGCCGACGTTGACGTCCTTCACGAACGGAATGATCGAGACATAGACGTCGCCGTTGGCGGAAGCGGCGGTCTTGAGCTGGGTGAGCAGGTTGTTGGTTGCGGTCTTCAGGGCCCCGATCTTGTTGAAGTCGTTCATCGAGCCGGTGTTGTCGAGCACCAGCGCGACCCGAAGCTTGGTGTTGCCCCATTTGATCTGGGAATTGACGCCGACGTTCATCGTCGCCTTGCCGACGAGATTCATGAAGTTGGTCTTTACGTTGGCTGCGGCCGCAACGACAATCTGGGCGCCGTTTGCGGTGGTGTAGGTGATGTTGACCTGGAGCCCGGTCGCCTCCGGCCGGTTGAACAGCGCGGCGTAATAAGCGGCGCCCTTGGTCTGGATGTCGGTGGTGGTCATGCCCGACGCCACCTTCGAGAGCATCAGCGCGGTCGCGTCCGATGCGGCCTGCATCGCCGCCTTCACAGAGTTGGCCCGGCTGTAATCCACGGCGGCGCCGACGAAGCCGATCAACGGCAGCATCGCCAACGCGAAGGTCACGGTCACGTTCGCCTGCTTGTCGCCGTTGAACGCGATGGCGCGCTTCTTAATGAAGCCAAAAATGTCCCGGAAGCGCATGTCGTTGCTCCTGCTTGTCTTTTCAGGAGGCAACCTCAACCGTTGACGTAAATCCCAACTAAAATCGATCTCAGAAAGACGGGCTTTTCATCGAGTCTGATTCAAATTCGAGATAGTAAGGTGATCGATCGGCTACGAGGCATGCCCTGATTTCTGCGGATGCAATGACGCCGGTTTAACCATCGGGATGCGGGCGCGCCGCGCACTGTCAGTCAATCGAGGATCGACGAACGACAGAACCGGCACTCTGTCTTGGACCGGATGGAAATCAGCGGCCGAGGTCGCTCTGGCATCGGCCCTCTATCTGGCGCGGTGCTTGCGCCGTCCGGATATCGTCCAACGCTTGCCGGACAACTGACCGCCGGCCGCCCGCTGATCGGCGACGTGTTTCAGGATGGCCGGATCAGGTGACGCGCGCCGGCGTCAGCCGCAAATCCATCGAAGGCGCGGTGCGCGATCGCCAGGCCGATAGGGAAGGCGGCGCCAGCATGATCCGTATCCGTGTTGATGCTCACGGTTACCGCATGCGTCGACATTTCCGGCTGGAAGCTGGCCGCCACAGAATTGTGCAGCCGAAAGCCCGCGCATCCAGTCGTTGTTGTGCGTATCAATGAAATGCGGAAAGTTCTGCGACTCGGTGTCCGCCGCGACCGCGGCCGACGCGACACTCATCGCAAGGATCGTCGTCAGCGCGATTGTTTTTAACATCGGTGTCTCCGCAATCATCCAATGTCGGAACAGGTGTCAACCGCGAAATGTTCCCACGCCATGCGGCGGACCGTCAATCGGGCCGTCCGACTTACCCACTCGGCCGCTTATTCTTCCACCAGGCTGTCCAGCGCGCGACGATAAAGCCTGTCCTGGTCTCGCTCCCCGGTCTGCGCGATCTGCGCGACGGTTTGGGCGACCATATCCTTCCGAGGATCTGCGCCGTCTAAATCCAAGAAGACGCAGATGCGATCAAACACGGCGACCACCATCCGGATCTCGTCGGGCGCCAGGTCCAAATCGCCGAGATATCTCTCCACGACCCGCTCCCTAGCTTTCGGGAACGTGCCGGCCGGCGCTGTCGACCAGCGACTCGTCGACGTCCTCAGCGCTGCCGTCGATGATCCGGCCACCAAGCGCCTCGATGCGTTCCTTGGTGGCCTTGGCGATCTGAACGACCCAGTCGCCGTCGCGTTGGTCGAAGAGCTTGTATCGGTACACTGTCACCATGAATTCCATGGTGACCAGCGCCGATTTCAGACGCGTAAAATTGAAGACAAATCATTCGTAAATTTGAATTAGCCGTGAAAGTTGCGAGCGGCAACGATCAAGGATGGCGGGCCATTCCGAGCCCGCTGAACGCCAGAGCGAAGACGCTACTTGGCGGCGCCCTCGATGATGGTGAGCATGTAGAGCGGAAAGGTCGCCGACTGCAGCAGCCCGTGCTGGGCGAACCACTGACAATCGATGTCATTGCCGTTGACGGTGTGCACCGTCATCATCGCGACGCCGCTTCTCAATTGGACGCGATCGCCAGTCGTGAGCTTGTGGTCGACAGGCTGGCTGTCACCGGCTGCACCTTCGATGATCGTGAGCATCGGCAGCAGGAATGTCGCGGACTGCAGCAGGCTGTCGCTCGTGAACCACTGGCAATCGATGTTGACGCCCTGGATGCTGCGGACAGTCATCAGCGGACCGCCTCCGCGCAGCCGGACACGGTCACCTAGCTTGAGCTGTTGGGCCACTTTGATCCCCCTGTGGAGCAGGAGCGTGCCTGCCTTCCATCTGCTGCGCCTCAGCGGCAGTTCACGACGCAGCTTAGCCTCCCGGTTTTCAATCGTGCAACTTGCAGTTCACGCTTGGCGCAATCCACGCCGGACTCGATCCATGCAGGAGTGCTCGCGGGAATCGGGGCACAGGCCGGGCGTAAAATTTCTGACGCCGCGCTCCTGAGCGCCGCTCGAATGCTGTCCCTGGCTTTTGAAATCGCGCCCGCCGACGTCACACGATCGATGCGGGAAGCGCTGGTCCGATGCGGCGGCGAGTCGGCACATCGGAGGCAGAAACGAGACGTCGAACGGTGCGACGGAAATTGGCTCCCCGGGCCGGATTCGAACCAGCGACCAACCGGTTAACAGCCGGTTGCTCTACCACTGAGCTACCGGGGAACGGTGCTGCCTTGATAGCGGACGGCCTATAACAAATGCATGAACGATTTGCCAAGCATTCCGGCGCGCCCTTCGCCAATATCTGCACGGCCCTGAAATCAGGGAACAAAATCGCGCCGCGAAAAGAGGAGAGGGGCTGGAGGCCACGCCCGGAATTGAACCGGGGTACACGGTTTTGCAGACCGTTGCGTAACCACTCCGCCACGTGGCCGTCCGGGGGCATGGCTATATAGGAGGCTTGGCGTTCCGACAACACGCGGCAAAACCGCTCTCGCAACGTGGTTGTCGAGAACCGCCGCCAAAGCTGCCGCGAAGCCGCCCAACTCCTTGTCTTTTGCCGGGCGTTGCCGCAAAAGTCCGGTAAATCGGGAAGCTTCGAGGCCCTCCATGATCGACTTTGTCGCCGCGCGCCGCATGATGGTCGACGGCCAGGTTCGGACTGCCGATGTGACCGATCCACGGCTGCTGTCCGCCATGCTCGAATTGCCGCGCGAGCGGTTCTTCCCCGAGGAGAAGGCCTCGCTGGCCTATCTGGATATCGACGTGGCGGTCAGCGAAGGGGTCCAGCCGCCCCGCCGGCTGCTCAAGCCGATGGTGCTGGCCAAGCTGATCCAGGCGGCTGAGATCGACGAAACCTGCCATGTGCTCGATGTCGGCTGCGCCACCGGCTATGCGGCGGCGCTTCTCGCCCAACTGGCGGCCTCCGTGGTGTCGCTGGAAGAGGACGCCGGTCTGGCGCGGCAGGCGACCGCGGCGCTGGCCGCCTCGGGCGCCAGCAACGCCAAGGTCGTAACCGGGCCGCTCGCGGCCGGCTCGCCGGCGGACGCGCCGTATGACGTGATCCTGATGGAGGGCGCGACCGAGATCGTGCCGGCCACCCTGATCAAGCAGCTCAAGACCGGCGGCCGGCTGGTCTGCATCCTGGGCCGGGGCCCAGGGCACGCCACGATCTACCAGCGCACCGAGACCGACATCAGCGGCCGGGCGGTGTTCGACGCGGCGGCGCCGCTGCTGCCGGGCTTCGCCAAGCCCCAGGAATTCGTCTTCTAGTCGTGCCCAGAGGGCGCTCCCGCGCCAGAAGCGCCGGTTCCGGGCGCCATAATCCTTAATCCGTGCTCTGGCTGCCACACCCGGCGTCTTTGTGCGCTGCCCGCCAAAACCTGACACGATCCTGTGTATGAGTACTGGCCCGGGGATTTCAAAGGGTTAGACTGTTCCCTAAGGTTGGATGTGGCGTCGTCATGTGGCTGAGTTGGACAGCGTTGCGTTCGTATTTTCGTGTTGCGCGAGGTACGTGAACGTGCGCGTTTGGGGACCTATGTGGCGGACAGGCGTTGGGTTGGGGGTCGTGGCCTCGGTGGGGGCGACGCTGGCTGTTTCGCCGGCGGCGGCCGACACCATGCGCTGGGCGCTGACTCAGGCCTACGTCAACAACCCGGTCATTAACGCGCAGCGTGCCCTGGTCCGCTCCACGGACGAAGCCGTGCCGCAAGCATTGTCGGGCTACCGGCCGAAAATCAACGTCACGGCCGCGGTCGGCCCCCAACGCATCGACACGCAGTCGAAAGCGATCAGCGCCACCACCGGAGGCGCCGTTTATCCAAGGACCGTCCTGACGACGGCAGCCCAGACCTACGGCGCCACGTACACCCAGACCCTGTTGAATGGCGGCGCGACGGCAAGCCGGACCCGGCTGGCCGAGCAGCAGGTTTCGGCGGCGCGCGAGACGCTCAGGAATCAGGAACAGACGACGCTGCTGGCCGCCGCCACGGCCTACATGAATCTGATTCGCGACGCTGCGACGCTCAGCCTGCAACGCAGCAACGTCGAGGTGCTGCAGGAGCAGTTGCGCCAGACCCGCGATCGCTATGACGTGGGCGAGGTGACGCGCACCGACGTGGCGCAGGCGGAGTCGCGGCTTGCGGCGGCGCGCGCCACGATGCTGCAGGCGGAATCGAACTATACGACCTCGCGATCCACCTACCGTCAGGTGATCGGCGTGGAGCCCGGCAAGCTCGACCCGGCAAGCCCGGTCGACCGGCTGTCGCCATCCAACCTGCAACAGGCCGTCCTGCTGGCGCGGTCGCAGCATCCCGCGGTGACGAGTCAGATGTTCACCGTCGATGCCGCGGTGTTCGCGGTCAAGGTCGCCGAAAGCAGTCTCTATCCGAGCCTGAGCGCAGTGGGCTCGGTGCAGAAAACCACCAGCGCCAGCACAACGGTGGTTGAGGGCTTCACGGCGTCGGCGCTCGCCCAGCTCACCATCCCGGTTTACCAGGGCGGCTCCGAGTACTCGCTGATCCGTCAGGCCAAGGAGCAGCTGCAGCAGCAGCGCGTCAATCTCGACAACCAGCGCGATGTCCAGCAGCAGAACCTGGTGCAGACCTGGGGTGCGCTCGAGGCCGCCAAGGCCCAGGTGCTGGCGAACCAGCAGGCGGTGACCGCCGCCGAGATCGCGTTGAACGGCGTGCGCGAAGAGGCCCGGGTCGGTCAGCGCACCACGCTCGACGTGCTCAATGCGCAGCAGGAGCTGGTCAACGCGCGCGTCAATCTTGTCAGCGCGCAGCGCGACCGCGTGGTGAACTCCTACACCCTGCTCGCCGCGGTTGGCGGGCTGTCGCCCACGGTGCTGCAGCTCGACGTGCCGATCTACGATCCGGTCGTGCACTACCACCAGGTCCGCGACACCTGGGCCGGCGTGCGGACGCCTGACGGCAAGTAGCCGCGCAAGTCGTCGCGACAAGTTTCTGCGACAAAAAGTTCTGCGGAACCGATTCGTCCACAAGCATTGATTGCGTTTGGCTTCTGGGGTGGCCACAGTTGAGCCGATCCGTGCCAATATCGCTGCAGGGTCAGTGATTCGTCGCGTGAGCGCCTGTGCCGGCGTTTGCGTGGCGAGCGCGGGGAATGGTTGCGGGGACTTGAACAATGAACCAGCCGGCGAAGGCGCAAGAGCCGTCGATGGAGGAAATACTCGCCTCCATTCGCCGTATCATCGCCGACGACGACTCCAAGCCGCCGGCACGGCCTGCTGCGCCGGCACCGGCGCCGGCCGCCGCCGCACCGAAGCCTGCGGCGCCGCCGCCACCGCGGCCGGTGCAGCCGCCGCCCAAGCCCGTCGCGCCCGAGCCGGTCCAAGAGGCATTCGCCCAGGTCGAACCGCCGCCAGCGCCGGAGCCCGAACCCCAGGACATTCTCGATCTGACAGAGCAAATGGCAGAGACCGTTGTCGAGCCGCCGAGTTTCCAGACCATCGACGGCCAGTCCGACGTGGTGTTTGCCGATCCCCAGCCGGAGCCGCCGCCGCGTCCGGTGGAGCCGCCGCGTGTGTTCGCGCCGCCGCCGCCGATGCCAGAGCAGTTGATGTCCTCGTCGACCACCGCCGCGGTCGATTCGGCGTTCAACTCACTGGCGCACACCGTGCTGGTGCAGAACGCCCGCACGCTCGAGGACTTGGTGCGCGAGATGCTGCGGCCAATGCTCAAGTCGTGGCTCGACGACAATCTGCCGAGCATGGTCGAGCGGATCGTCAAGGCCGAGATCGAGCGCGTCTCGCGCGGCCGGGGCTGACGGAGCGTTTTCCGGCGAAGTGGGTACGGGTTCGCCGTAGAAAACGCGACAACAGAAAACGCGACAACGCCTGACTAAAAAGCTTTCAGGCGGAAGGCGCGCGGCGCTTCAGCCGCGCGGTGAACCAGAACGCCAGCGCCGGCAGCACCAGCGCCGCAACCACGAAGATCGGCGGACCGCCGAAGCGGTCCATCACCGGTGCGCCGAGTGCGACGCCGAGCGTCTGCCCCAGGAAATACATCGACGCGAACAGCGTGACGCCGGTGCCGCGCGCCGCCGGCACCATTTGCGTCGCCTCGGTCTGCAGCGTGTTGTGCAGCATGTAGAAGCCGAGTCCCAGCGCCAGCGTCGCCAGCGGCGCGAAGTACCAGACGGGCTGGATTGCGAGCGTGAGAAACGCGAGCCCCAGCACCACGCCACCGATCTTGGCGATGCCGGTCTGGCCGAGCTGCTTCATCATCGGCTTCACGGTCGCGGCGTAGATCAGCCCGCCCAGCGCAAAGATGCCGATGACGACGCCGACCATCGTGAAGCTCACGCCGAAGCGCAGATGCAGGTCGGCGCCGATATACGAGAACACGCCCTGGAAGAACGTGCCTTCGAGACCGACCGCGAGCAGCATGATCCGCGCCCAGGGCGTGCCGAGCACGATGCGGTAGCTTTCAAGAAGACCGCGCCCCTGTGTGCCGCGCGCCGGGCGCGTGATCGGATTGACGATGAGCTGCCAGGTCAGCGCGGCCGCCGCCGCGGCCAGCAGTCCGGCGAGCGCGAAGAACGTGACGCGCCAGCCGAAATAGTCGCCGATCACGCCGCCGGCGGCCTGGCCGAACAATTGCCCGAGCACCTGGCCGGCGAGGAAGCGGCCGAGCACCTGCTGGCGCTGGTCGTAGGGCACCACGTCGCCGATGTAGGCGAGGCTGATCGGCAGGATCCAGGCGACGGTGAGACCGGAGAAGAACCGGGCCAAGGTCAGGCTGTCGAGCGAGCGGGCGAGGCCGCAGGCCGCGACCGTCAGCGCCGAAAGCCCGCAGGCGGTTGCAACCGTGCGGTACTTGCCGAACCGGTCGGCAATCGGCCCGGTGATGAACTGCGTCGTGCCGTGGGTCAGCGCATAGGCCGTGATCACGATCGAGGCCACGCCCACCGTGACGGCAAAATCCGAGGCAATCTGCGGCAGCAGCGTGTCGGCACAGCGGACCAGCGCCTGGCTGGCAAAGCTCGCCACGGCGAGCGACCAGATGGCCGCCATCGGATTGCCGGGCCGGGGCGCAGCGGGCGGGGGCGGAACGGGCGAGGGGGATGGCGTTG
>CAKZHN010000479.1 GCA_936924235.1 uncultured Rhodoplanes sp.
AGGGCGAATGACGCGTACGAAGACTGGCTCCGCAAGGCGCTGGACGGCCGGATCGTCGAAAAGGACCTGGACGCCAAGCACGTCGCGATGGCGGGCGATGCGTTTTCGTTTCTGCGCGCGACCTATTGGCGCTGGGCCGAAACCATCCTCGAACTCTGCCCGAAGCTTCGCAAGGCGCCGCAGGTGCTCGCGGTCGGCGACATTCATCTCGAGAACTTCGGCATGTGGCGCGACGACGACGGACGGCTCGTCTGGGGCGTGAACGACTTCGACGAAGCCGCCGTGATGCCCTACTCGTTCGACCTGGTGCGGCTCGCCACCAGCGCAGCGATGGCGGCAGCGTCGTTGCCCAAATACAGCAACCATGACACCTGCACGTTCATTCTCGAAGGCTATCGCAAGGGCCTGGAAAATCCGCGGCCGTTTGTGCTCGACGAGGAGCACACCTGGCTGCGGGGCCTGTTCGTGGTCAAGGACGAGGCCCGCGCCCATTTCTGGTCCAAGGTCGACAACGCGGAGAAGGAGGCTGCGAAGAAGAAGCCTCCGCAGAGGCCCCTGAAGCGCTATCGCCGGGCCATTGCGGCCGCGATGCCCGAAAAGGGACTCAAGATCGAGACGTTCTATCCGCGGCAGGCCGGCACCGGCAGTCTCGGACGGGAGCGCTGGGTCGGCGTCGCTAACTGGCACTCTGGACGGGTGCTGCGCGAAGCCAAGGCGCTGGTGCCGTCAGGCTGGGTGCGCGCCCGTGGCGGCAAGTCGCGGCGTCTGCATGTGCAGGAGATCGCCGACGGCCGCTATCGCGCGCCGGACCCCTGGTACGCAGCGGACAACCAGCTGGTGGTGCGCCGGCTCTCACCCAACACCCGCAAGATCGAAGTCGGCGCGGACCTGGGCAAGCTGCTCGATCCTCACATGCTCCGCGCCATGGGCTATGAGCTCGCCAACATCCATCTCGGCAACGGCAACCACCGCCGTGCGATCGATCGCGATCTCGCCAATCGCCGTGAGCGCTGGCTGCATCGTGCGGCGACGCGTGCGACGGAATTTGTCGCGAAGGAATTCGAGGCCTGGTGCGAGAAGACCAGGCGTGAGAAGGCAAAACAGCGCAAGGCCAACCGTGCCAGGGCCGAGCGTGGCAGGACCAAGCGCGTCGCCAAGCGGCGGACGCGCCGCTAAGGCGCGACCATCAGGTGCTGCAGGCCGGCGCGGTTGAACGCGCCGCGCACCACGCCGGAGTTCTTGGCCTTCTCCAGAAACGCTGTCACATAGGCCAGAGCCTCCGGCCGCGCCCGCGGCACCGCGATGGCGACGCCGGTGAGCTGGAAGCCGCCGTCGACGATGCGCGAGCCCGGAAGCTTCGCGACGAACGGCGGCAGCGAGTCGCGCGACAGCGCGAACGCATCGGCCTTGCCGCCGGTCAGCATCTCCACCGCCTCGCCGATCGACTGCGCGGCGGTGATCGTGGTCTGCGTCAGCGAACGGGCCGCGGCGCGGATCGTCGTGGTGTTGGCGATGCCGACGACGCGGATGCCGGGCCGGTCGACGTCGTCGACCTTGCGCAGCCCGGAGGCCTCGGTGACCATGTAGGTGCTCTCGACCAGGAAATAGACCGGGCCGAAGTCGACCCGCTTCTTGCGCTCCTCGTCGACCGGCATGAACGACACGTCGATGCGGCCGGCTTCCAGCGCGTCGACCAGCTCGCCGGTGTTCGGCGCCACCAGGAACTCGGCCTCGACACCGAGCTGCTGCGCGAGCTCGTTGCCGAGATCGACGGTGACGCCGCGCGCCGCGCCGTCCTTGCCCTTGACCACGAACAGCGGCGACGGCGACGGCGCAAACGCCACGCCGACGCGAAGCTTTCCGGTGGGGATCAGTTCGTTCATTGTTTCACCAGATCGGGCGTCAGCGCCGCGAGATTGCCGGCGCCGCAAAGCTGCATGGCCCGGACCATCTCGTCGCGCAAGTGCTGCATCACATCGCGCACACCGTCGGCGCCGTTCACCGACAGGCCCCACAGCGGCGGCCGGCCGACCAGCACGGCGCGGGCGCCGAGCGCCAGCGCCTTGACGATGTCGGTGCCGCGGCGGATGCCGCCATCGACATAGACCTCGGCGTTCAGGCCCACGGCAGCCACGACCTCCGCGACCACTTCGGCGGTGGTCACGGTGGTGTCGAGATGCCGGCCGCCGTGATTCGACACCATGATACCCTTGACGCCGCATTCGGCGCAGCGGCGCGCGTCGTCGCCGCGCAGCACGCCCTTGACCACCACCGGCATGGCGCAGCGCTTCACCAGCCATTCGAGGTCGGCAAAGTTAGTCGGAAACATCACCACGCCCTTGCGCTCGACATCATAGGCGGTGCGCGCGACCGGCTGGCCGACCATGTTGACGCTGCGGATGTCCGGCGACGCGATCACCGGGGTCCGGTAGGCGCGCGGGCTCCAGCCCGGCACTGGCTGATCCACCGTCAGCACCAGCGCCTTGAAGCCCGCCTTGACGCAGCGGTCGAGCAGCGCGCCGGTCGCCTCGCGGTCGGGCTGCATGTAGAGCTGGAACCATTGCGGCGCGCTGCCGCGCTCCTTCGCGACGTCCTCGACCAGCGTCGCGCCGCTGGTCGACATCACATAGAGCGCGCCGGCCGCGGCCGAGCCGCGCGCCGTGGCTTTCTCGCCTTCCGAATGAAACAGATGATGGCGCCCGGTCGGCGCCACCATGATCGGCGTGTCGACCCTGTGGCCGAGCAGCGTCACCGAGGTGTCGATCTCGACGATGTCGCGCAGCACCCGGGGGCGCAGCTTCAGCGCGCGCCACGCCGCGACGTTCTCCTTGGCGGTGATCTCGTCGTCGGCGCCGGTGTCGCAGAACACCCAGGACTCCGGGCGCATCACGCGGCGCGCCTCGCGCTCCAGCGCATCGAGATCGACGCAATCCACCAGCATTCCCTACCCCTTTATTCCCGACCCGTTATCACGTTGGGTCATGCATCCATCACGGAAATGCGCTGTCCGGCCGCGGACGCCCGTGGCAGCATTCGTCATCTCCAACCGCCGGGAGTTTTCCATGCCGTCCGCCCGTCCGTCTACCGCCGACAAGCGCAAGACCTTTCGCGAGCTGCACAGGAGCGGCTGCTTCGTCATTCCCAATCCGTGGAACGTCGGCAGCGCGCGCTACCTTCAGGGCCTGGGCTTCAAGGCGCTCGCCACCACCAGCGCCGGCCATGCTCATGCCATGGGCTACGCCGACGGCGCGCAATCGCGCGACGAGGTGCTGGCGCACTACAAGGAGCTCGCGGCCGCAACCGACGTGCCGCTCAATGCGGATTTCGAGAACGGCTTCGCCGACGATCCCGACACCGTCGCCGAGAACGTCACGCGCTGCATCGCGACCGGCGTGGCCGGGCTGTCGATCGAGGACTCGCCGCAGCACGGGCAATTTCCGCTGTATGACTTCGACCTGACGCTCGCCCGCGTGAAGGCCGCCCGCGCCGCGATCGACAAAGCCGGCGGTGACGTGGTGTTCACGGCGCGCACCGAAGGCTTCATTCGCAACCGCCCTGATCTCGACGAGACCATCCGCCGGCTGAAGGCCTTCGCGGACGCGGGCGCGGATTGCCTCTATTCGCCGGGCATCAAGACCCGGGAGCAGATCGAGGCGACCGTGAAGGCGGTCGGCGGCAAGCCGATCAACTTCCTCAACAGCGGCTCGTTCGGCTTCACGGTGAGCGACCTTGCCGGGATGGGCGTGCGGCGGATCAGCGTCGGCGGCACGCTGTCGCGCGTCGCCATGGACGCCTTCGTCAAGTCGGCCAAGGCGATCGCGACCGACGGCAAGTTCGACAGCTTCGCCGGCATCGTGAGCAACCAGGAGCTCAACGCGTTCTTCTCCAACGACCGGAAAACGTGGTCTTGAAAGATCCGGTCGTGAACGACCCGCTTCCGGTCGGCGCCGTAGTCGACGCCACGCCCGCGCCGATGCCCGGCGCGGTGACGCTGAAGGGCCGGCATGGCGCGGTCGAGCGGCTCGATGCGGCCAGGCACGCGCCTTCGCTGTGGACCGCGATGGCCGGCCACGACCGCATCTGGACCTACATTTTCGCAGACCCGCCGCCCGATGAAGCCGCGTTCCGCGGCTATATCGCCGACTGCGCTAACAACAAGGAGCGAATTTTCTACGCCATCGTCGACAACAAGGGCGACGCGCTCGGCATCATGGCGCTGATGGAAATCCGCCCGGCGGCGCGCGTGATCGAGGTGGGCAATATCGTCTATGCGCCGGCCCTGCAGCGCACCCCGCTCGGCACCGAGGCGCAGTATCTGATCGCGCGCTACGCCATCGAGACACTGGGCTACCGGCGTTACGAGTGGAAGTGCGACAACCTGAACGCACCGTCGAAGCGGGCAGCCGAGCGCTACGGCTTCACCTACGAGGGCACCTTCCGCCAGCACATGATCGTCAAGAGGCGGAACCGCGACACCGCCTGGTTCGCGATCCTCGACAGCGAGTGGCCGGCGCGCCGGGTTGCGTTCGAACGCTGGCTCGCGCCGGAGAATTTCGATAGCAATGGGAGGCAGAAAACCAAGCTCGGCGCGACGTAAGGCGCCCGAAGCCCTCAGGGAGGCGCCCATGCACGTCCTGATCACCGGTGCGGCCGGTATGATCGGCCGCAAACTCACCGAACGGCTGATCACGGATGGCTCGCTCATGAGCCATCCCGTCGAAAAGCTCACCTTGCTGGATGTGGTGGCGCCGGCCCGGCCGGCGGGCTTCTCCGACCACGTGAAGACCCGCGCCGCTGACCTCGCCGAGCCGGGCGTCGCCGAGAAGGCGATCTCCGAACGGCCGGAGGCGATCTTCCATCTGGCCGGCGTGGTCTCGGGCGAGGCTGAGCTCGATTTCGACAAGGGTTATCGCGTCAATCTCGACGGCGGCCGGGCGCTGCTCGAGGCGATCCGCAAGGTAGGCGACGGCTACAAGCCGCGCGTGGTGTTCTCATCGTCGATGGCGGTCTATGGCGCGCCGTTCCCCAACGCCATTCCGGACGATTTCAACCTGACGCCGCTGACGTCCTACGGCACGCAGAAGGCGATCATCGAGCTGATGCTCGCCGACTACACGCGACGTGGCGTCCTCGAAGGCGTCGGCATCCGGCTGCCGTCGATCGTGGTGCGGCCGGGCAAGCCCAACAAGGCGGCGTCCGGCTTCTTCTCCGGCATCATCCGCGAGCCGCTCGCGGGCCAGGAGGCCTTGCTGCCGGTTTCCGAGACCGTGGTGCACACCCACGCCAGCCCACGCTCGGCGGTGGGCTTTCTCATTCATGGCGCGGAGCTGCCGCGCGAGCAGATCGAACCGCACATCAATCTGACCATGCCGGGCGTGTGCTGCACCGTCGGCGAGCAGATCGAGGCGCTTCGGAGAGTCGCGGGCGCCAAGGTCGCCTCGCGCATCCGCCGCGAGCCCGATCCGCTGGTGGTGCGCATCGTCGACGGCTGGCCGCAGCGGCTCGCCGGCGAGCGCGCGACCGCGCTGGGTTTCGCGGTCGAGCAGACCTTCGACGAGATCATCCGCGTGCATATCGACGAAGACCTGGGCGGCAAATTCGTGATGTAGGACCGTCGCATGCTCAGCCGGTTGATCGCCATCGCTTTCGTTTCGATCGCAGCCGTCGCATCCGCCGCAGCGCAGCCAAGCGGATATCCGGACAAGACCATCAAGGTCATCGTACCGTTTGCGGCCGGCGGCGGTATCGACGTGATGGCGCGGCTCTATGCCGAGAAAGCGAAAGACAAGCTCGGCGTTCCGATCATCGTCGAGAATCGGCCGGGCGCGAGCGCCACGATCGGCGGGCAGGCCGTGCATCAGTCGCCGCCCGACGGCTATACGCTCCTCTTCGTGCCGATCACGCACGTGATGGCCAATGTGGTGCTCAAGTCCGTGCCCTACGATGCGGTGAACGATTTCACGCCGGTGGCGCGCGTCGGCAAAGGCCCGCTGATGGTCGTGATCTCACCCAACCTGCCACAGAAGACCCTGGCCGAGGTCGCCGCCGCGGCGCGCGAGCGCCCGTCGGACTGGACGGTCGCGACCTCCGGGCTCGGCTCGGCCGGCCACATCGCGTCTATTTCGTTGCGCGAGGCAAGCAAGGCCGATCTGACCATCACGCCCTATCGCGGCACCGCACCGGCGCTGACCGACGTCATGGGCGGCCATGTCCAGCTGCTGATCGACTCGGTGATCACGCTGCTGCCGGCGGCGCGGGCCGGCAAGGTCAAGGCGCTGGCCATCACGTCGTCCAAGCGCAGCTCGCTTGCGCCCGACGTGCCGACCGCGGCCGAGAGCGGCATGCCGAGCCTCGCATTCGAGTCCTGGTTCGGCTTCTTCGGGCCGAAGGGGATGCCGCCCGACGTGGTGGCGAAGCTCAACGCCGTGTTCAACGAGACCAGCCAGAAGCTCGCAGCCGAGAACCGTCTGGCCGAGCTTGGCGTCGAGCCGGTGGCCGAGACGCCGGAGGCGTTCGACCGGTTCGTCCGCGACCAGGTCGCGCGCGGCACCAGGCTCCTGCAAAGCGCAGGCTTCAAGCCGGAATAATGCAATTTCCTGCGCCCCTCATCCCAGCCACCTTGGTGAAGCGCTACAAGCGCTTCCTCGCCGACGTGGTGCTGCCGGACGGCTCGACGATCACGGCGCACGTCGCCAATCCGGGCGCGATGACCGGGCTTGCCGAGCCCGGCTCGCAGGTGTGGCTGTCGAAGTCGGACAATCCGAAGCGGAAGCTGTCGCACAGCTGGGAGCTGATCGAGGTCGATTTCGGCGGCGGGCGGGAGCTGGTCGGCGTCAACACCGCGCATCCCAATCCGCTGGTCGGCGCGGCGCTGGCGGCGGGCGCGATCCCGGAGCTTGCCGGCTACGACAACATCCGCCGCGAGGTGAAGTACGGCAAGAACTCACGCGTCGATTTCCTACTGGAAAGCGCGACGCGGCCGCATTGCTACGTCGAGATCAAGAACGTGCATCTGATGCGCAAGACCGGGCTGGCGGAATTTCCCGATGCCAAGACCGAGCGCGGCGCCAAGCATCTCGAAGAGCTGGGCGACATGGTCGAGCAGGGTTTCCGCGCCGTGATGCTGTTCCTGATCCAGATCGGCTCGGCGGCGTCGTTCAAGCTCGCGCGCGATATCGATCCGAAATACGGCGCCGCGTACGACCGGGCGCGTTCACGCGGCGTCGAGGCCATGGCCTGGAAATGCCGGATCGAGCAAGACAGCATCGAGATTGATGCTCCCGTCCCGATCAACGAATGAAGCTCTCGTGTCCCGGGCGCGGCGCAGCACCATAGCGCGCGAAGACGCGCGTAAAACGCGCTTATGGTGGTGCGTCGCAGACCCGGGACCCCGGTTGTTCTCAATACAAAGGAAGAAACCGGGGTCCCGGGTCTGCAACGCATCACGGCGCTTCGCTTGTGCTGCGTTGCGCCCGGGACACAAGAGTGTGCTCGCTGCGATAAGCTGCGGTATCGTCTCCCTATGACCGACAGCAACACCCGGCCGATCCGTTTCGATCCCAACACCCGCGGCCCACTGCATGGCGTGCGCGTGCTCGACCTGTCGCGGCTCGTCGCCGGCAACATGGTGTCGCTGCAGCTTGGCGATTTCGGCGCCGATGTCATCAAGGTGGAGCCGCCGTCCGGCGATCCGCTGCGTGACTGGCGCGACGGCGGCAAGTCGCTGCACTGGAAGACCTACGCGCGCAACAAGCGCTCGATCGTGCTCGACCTGCGCAAGGATGCGGCGAAAGACGCGCTGAAGCAGCTGGTCACTACCGCCGATGTGTTCATCGAGAACTACCGGCCGGGCACGCTCGAGGAGATGGGCCTTGGCCCCGACGTGCTGCACCAGACCAACCCCAAGCTGATCGTCGTGCGCGTGTCGGGCTTCGGCCAGACCGGGCCTTACGCCGAGCTGCCGGGCTTCGGCACGCTGGTCGAGGCGATGAGCGGCTTTGCGGCGCGCACCGGATTTCCGGACCGCGAGCCGGTGCTGCCGCCGCTGGCGCTCGCCGACATGATCGCGGGGCTCTACGGCGCCTTCGCCACGGTGACGGGGCTGCGCGCCCGCGACAACGGCGCAACACGCGGCCAGGTGATCGACCTGTCGCTGCTGGAATCGATCTTTTCGGTGCTGGGCCCCGAAGCCGCGATCTATGCGCAGACCGGCACGGTGAAAGAGCGCGTTGGCAGCGCCTCCAATACCTCGTCGCCGCGCAACGTCTACCGCTGCGCCGACGGTCATTACGTGGCGCTGTCCGGCTCCACGCAGGCGATGGCGAAGCGCCTGTTCGAGACCATCGGCCGCGCCGACATGATCAAGGATCCGCGCTTTGCCACCAACAGCGACCGGGTGAAGCACCGCCCGCTGGTCGACGAGGCGATCGGCGCGTGGTTCGCGACCCGCACCCGCGACGAGGCACTGCGGCTGATGCGCGAGGCGAGCGTCACGGTCGGGCCGGTCTATACGATTGCCGACGCGATGGCCGATCCGCATTTCCGCGGCCGGGAGATCATCGTCGACGTCGAGGACCGGGAGCTGGGCGCCGTGCCGATGCACAACGTCGTGCCGCGGCTGTCGCAGACACCGGGCGTCTGGCAGAAACCCGCGCCGGGGCTCGGCGAGCACACGGATGCGATCCTGGCGGACGCAGGCTTCGACCGCGACGCCATCGCCCAACTCCGGGCGAGCGGCGCGGTCGCCTAAAAAATCTCTCCGCCGTCATTCCGGGGCGCCCCGAAGGGGCGAACCCGGAATCCATAACCACTGCTGCGGAGTATGGATTCCGGGTTCACGCGCTTCGCGCGTGCCCCGGAATGACAGCGGAGAGAGAAGCGCGCCCTATTGCTTCCTGATGAACGTGCCGTTGCGCAGCTCGCTCACCGCCTGCTGCAATTCGGCCTGGGTGTTCATCACGATCGGCCCGTACCAGGCGACCGGCTCCTCGATCGGCTTGCCGGACACCAGCAGGAAGCGCACGCCCTCCTCGCCGGCCTGCACCGTCACCTCGTCGCCGCGGTCGAACACGATGAGCGAGCGGTTGCCGGTCTGCTCGCGCACCTTGATCTCCTGGCCGTCGATCTCCTTCTCGGTGAGCACGCCGAACGGCTTGGAAGCCGAGACGAACGCGCCCGAGCCCGCGAAGATGTAGGCGAAGGCGTGCCTGTCCACCTCGACCTTGAAGGTCTTGCGCTTGCCGGGCGGCACCGAGATGTCGAGATAGCGCGGATCGGCGGCGACACCCTCGACCGGGCCTTTCTTGCCCCAGAAGTCGCCGGTGATGACGCGCACCTTGGTGCCGTCGTCGTCGATCACCTCGGGGATGTCGGCGGCCTTGATGTCCTGATAGCGCGGCGCCGTCATTTTCATCGCCCGGGGCAGGTTGGCCCAGAGCTGGAAGCCGTGCATGCGGCCCTGCTGGTCGCCGCGCGGCATCTCCTGGTGCATGATGCCGCTACCGGCGGTCATCCACTGCACGTCGCCCGCGCCGAGGGTGCCCTTGTTGCCGAGGCTGTCGCCGTGATCGACCTCGCCGGCGAGCACATACGTGATCGTCTCGATGCCGCGATGCGGATGCCAGGGGAAGCCCGCGAGATATTCCTCGGGCTTGTCGTTGCGGAAATCATCCAGCAGCAGGAACGGATCGAACTCCTTGGTGTCGCCGAAGCCGAAGGCACGGCGCAGGTGCACGCCCGCGCCTTCGAGCGTGGGCTTGGACTGGATGATCTTCTTCACTGGACGGATGGACATGGTGTTCTGCCTTTCTGGAAT
>CAKZHN010000480.1 GCA_936924235.1 uncultured Rhodoplanes sp.
GTTGCCGGCCGCATCTGCATTCGTCTCGACGCAAAGCCTCGCCGCGCCGCCGCCTGACCCGAAATCCTGCGAGCCGGGCGCGATTTCGCGCGTCGATCCATCGATGAAGCCGCCCGGCACGACGGGCAAGAACGAGCCGAGCACCACCGGCAGCGCCCAGAACGAGAACCTGAGCGACAAGCTGGCCCGCAGCGACGGCGTGCTCTGCCCGCCGCGCGTCGATCCGGAAATGACCGCGCCGCCGCCCGGCGGCGGCAAGACACCGATCATTCCGCCGCCTGGAAGCCCCGGCGGCGACCCGAACGTGCAGCCAAAATAGGGATAAAGACGGCAGGCACGCCGGGCGCTTGACAGATTTTCGTGAGCCTCCCTATATCGCGGCCGTTCCGGCGCTCCTGCGCCGGACGGCGTGGTAGCTCTGCGTCATGGCGGGGTAGCTCAGCTGGTTAGAGCGGCGGAATCATAATCCGTAGGTCGGAGGTTCAAGTCCTCTCCCCGCTACCAACGCCTTCAATCCGCTACTAACGCCTTCAACGCGCCCTCGGGCGGCATCTGCTGCCCGGTGAGCCCGGCCGGCCGCTCCTTCACTTTCGATTCTCTCCCGATTGCCTTCCGGTTGGACCAGAAGGCAACATTCAGGTCAGTCCACGGGACGACGCGACGAAATCCCGGGACCCAGTGGGAGGGACTCGCATGGAGACGTCACGACGGACACTGCTGGCGGCAGGCGCGGCACTCGCCACCACGGCCGGGGTCCAGGCGGCACGCGCGCAGAGCGCGCCCCGAACCTTCGTGCTGGTGCATGGCTCCTGGCACGGCGGCTGGTGCTGGCGGCGGGTCGCCGACCGGCTCGAGAAGCGCGGCCACAAGGTATTCACGCCGACGCTCACCGGGCTCGGCGAGCGTGTCCACCTGCTGAACGCCGCCGTCGATCTCAACACCCACGTCACCGACGTGGTGAACCTGATCAAGTTCGAGGGCCTGGAAAACATCGTCCTGGTCGGCCACTCCTATGCCGGTGCAGTGATCACGGGCGTCGCCGAGCAGGCTTTGCCTTCGATCGGCTCGATCGTGTTCGTCGACGCCTTCCTGCCGGTCAACGGCGACACCATGCTGTCGATGACCACGGAAGCCTTGCGCGCGGCGACGCTCGCCGCGCAACAGAAGGGCGAGATTTCGCGGCCGATGCCGCCCGCGGCGGCGTTCCAGGTCAACGAAAAGGATCGGGCCTGGGTCGATTCCAAGCTCACGCCGCAACCGCTCGGGCCGTCGCTCACGCCGATCAAGTTCACCGGCGCGCGCGACAAGGTGGCGAAGAAAACCTACATCCGCGCCGTGAACTATCCGCAGCCGGCGTTCGACAAGTGGCTGGCGCAATGCAAGGCGGACGCCAGTTGGCGCACCCACGGCGTCGAAGGCAGCGGCCACGACATCATGGTCGACAAGCCCGACGAACTGACCGAGTTGCTGCTGGGCGCGGCATAACGTTCCGCGCCCCGTGCGAGTAACTCCCGCCGCGTGAAGCCGCCGCTTCGCGGCCTACAGCGGCCCCGGCCGCTCGTTCAACTCGATCGAAGCGCCCCACGGATCGTGGATGAAGGTGAGCTTGCTGCCGTTCGGCGCGGTCGCCACCGGCCGGTCGAGCTTGATGCCCCCCGCTTCGAGCCGCTTCACGGTCTCGTCCATGCTCTTCACATCGAACCCGATGTGATCGAGCGTGCGGCCGAGCGTCGGCACGGTCGGCTTGTCGGTCTTGGTGAAGGCGAGCTCGGCGCCCGGAATGTAGGCGGTGAGGAAGTTGCCGCGCTTGCCGGGCTTGGCGTTGAAGTGCTTGCCGTACCAGGCCTGGATCTCCGGCATCTGGGCCTCGGGCACATACCAATGCACATGGTGGTGCTTGATCGGTTCCTTCTGGTCCTTGTCCTCGAGGATCTCGATGCGCACGCCGTCGGGCGTCATGACGAAAGCCTGGTCGGTTCGGCCGTTGGTGCCGGGCAGCACCGGCACGCCGGCCTCTTTCCACTTGGTGACGGCGGCCTGCACGTTCGGCACCAGGAAGCCGACGTGATTGATCACGCTGTCGACCGTGCCGCCGGTCGCGGGCGGCGTGCCGGGGCGCAGGTGAAGGAACACGTTGATGCCGGGCACGTTCACGATCTCGAAATCGCCCGGCTTGATGGCGGTGCCGCCCATCGCCACCAGGATCTTCTTATTGGCCTCGACATCCTTCGAGTTGAGATGCCAATGGCCCATCGTGACGCCGGCATCGTTGAACGGCGCGCGCTGCGCCGACGCCGGGCCGGTGGCCGCGAGCAGGATCGCGGCCGTGCCGAGCACGAAATGTTTCATGGTCGCCTCCCCAGGATTTCGCGGCCCGTGCAATGCGGATCCGCTGATCGGATGAGGCTACAACTCCGGCGGCAGGTGCGGGAAGGGCCGAATACCTCTCAAAACGAAACGGGCGCCGCGGATGCAGCGCCCGTCGTTTGAGATGATCGCCGTGGCGGCGACCGGCCGGCAACTACCAGAGGTTGGTCGCGATGCCGCTGCCGAGCGTTCCCGGGAGCATGTCGCCGAGGTTGGCGTTCTGCGTGCTCACGGTTTTCGGCGCGACGAGATCGCGTGCAATGGATTCGCTGCGCGCAAACGACAGCGCGGTAACGACGACGAGGGCGAGAGTCGCGCCAGCGGCGACCTTTCTCAGGCTCCTGACATTGGTGTCCGACATAACAGGTCTCCTTCAATTCTCCGGAGCAGCGGGGAGCGGTCGCCCGCCTAGGCGCTGCCCGGCCTTACGTTTCGAAAGCACGGGAATCCTTTCCCGTTGCCGGTGAAGTAGTGCTGTCTTGTGCGTCGCACAAGAGCGCGGTCTGGTTCAGGTAAATATCAGGCCCGGCAGAGGTATTTTCATCCGGCCGGATACGCTCCGGCATGCTCGGGACATGCTACGGGCGGGCCTTTGGCGAGGAAATTGTTCCCTTTTGGCGGAGAAATCGGATGATCCGTTGCCCGGCTGTGCGGGAAGTCACACCTCGCCGACAAGAAAACGTGACCACGCTGGCCGCCGCTTCCACCCTCCCCTGGAAGGGGAGGGTGGGCACCGCCGACGTTGCGTCAGACGTGGCGTTGCTTTGGCTCCCAGAGATCCGGGCTCAGGTTGCTGCGCGCCAGCGCCGTGTCGGCCAGCGCGTCTTCGTCGCGGAGTCCGTTCGCGACCGCGGCGCCGATCTCCTCGACGAGCCGCTGCGTCAGCTCGATGGTCGGCTGCGCGACCGGCAGCTTGTCGAGCGCCTTGAGATAGGCTTCGGCCATCACATCCAGCTCATCGGGGCTGTACATCCGCATTTCCAACCTGCCTCAATTTCCAACGCTTCAGACGCGCTCGGTCCAAATAACGCGTGTTGCAGCGCAGCGTTCCCGCCGCACTTTCGAATTTTTGTGATGCGCCGTCATGATAGCGTGACGCCAACGCACAGAAATTTCGGGAAGGGAACTTTATGCGGGCAATGGGAATGGCACTCGTGATGGGTGGTGCGCTGATGCTGCCGGCGCCGCAATCGGCGCGCGCCGAGGAACCCGCGAGTCATTATCCGAGCAAGCCCGTGACCTTCGTGGTGCCGTTCGCGCCGGGCGGCTCGACCGGCCTGATCGCGCGCATCATCGGCCAGAAGCTCGAGCAGCGGCTCGGCAAGCCGTTCATCGTCGACCATCGCGCGGGCGGCGGCGGGGTGCCGGCCGTGAACGCGGTCGCCCACGGCACGCCGGACGGCTACACCATCATGATGGCGTCGAGCACCGCGCTCGCCATCAACATCAATGTGCGAAAGAGCCTGCCCTACGATCCGCGCAAGGACATCACGCCGATCTCGCTGATCGCGCGGATGCCCTACGTGCTGGTGGTCAATCCGGACCTGCCGGTGCACTCGGTCGCCGACCTAGTCAAGCTCGCGCGCGACAAGCCCGGCGGGCTCTCTTTCGCATCGGTCGGCCCCGGCACCATCCACCATCTCAACGGCGAGCTGTTCAAGCAGACCTTCGGCCTCGACGTGGTGCACGTGCCCTACAAGGGCACCGCGCCGGCGCTGCAGGACGTCGCCGGCGGCCATGTGCAGTTCATGTTCGCCGACGTGCCGCCCGCCAAGGCGCTGGTGCTCGGCGGCAAGGTGCGCGCGCTCGGCGTCACCACGCTGGAGCGCGTGCAGGCGCTGCCCGACCTGCCGCCGCTCTCCGAGGTGGGCATCCCGGGCTACAACACCGCGTCATGGCATTCGATCTCGACCGCGGCGGGCGTGCCCAAGGACATCGTCGACAAGCTCGCCGGCGAGATCCGCGAGGTGATGAAGGAGCCCGACGTGCAGCAGTTGCTGTTGGAGGATGGTGCCGTGCCGCAGGTGTCGCCGCCGCCGGAGGAGTTCAAGAGGTTCGTCGACAGCGAGATCACGCGCTGGGGCGAGCTGGTGGAGAAGGCCGGGATCCTGCACAGCCAGTAGCGCGGCCGCCGGCATGACAGAAGCGGCTATCCTGGCGAACTACGTTCCGATTGCAGCAATCGGGAACGAGATGTTTGCGACCAGTCCCGCACGCTGCCAATCGTATTCGACATTGCCATCGTGCTGGCCAACCATCCGGCGCACCAGCTCGCTGCCGAAACCATGGCTTTGAACGGCGTTTTCAATCGGCGGGCCGTGACGTTCTTTCCACTCGAATTCCAGGTTGCCTTCTCGAAGGCGCCACACGACGCTCACCCGGCCGTCCTCGACTTTCAGGGCGCCGTATTTTGCGGCGTTCGTCGCCATTTCGTGAAAGATCAGGGCAATGGCGTTGGACGCCCGCTCGCCGCACCGCAGCTCCGGTCCTTCGATGGAGAAACGCCGCGCGCCTTCGGGGGAAAGATCCTCGTGAGGCTGGGCAATCTTTTCGATGAGGTCTCTGAGGCTGGAGCTCGGCGCGGACACGCCCTCCTCGCTGAACTCCCGGCGAACCAGCGCATGGGCATGGGCCATGGCGCGCATGCGGCCGGACAACAGGGTCGACATCTCCTTTGGCGTCGTGGCGCTTTTTGCGGTGAGGCGGATCATGCCATCCGTCATGGCGAACAAATTCTTGACCCGGTGGGTCATCTCCCGGGTCAGGATCACCTGTTCGTCCAGCGCGGCTTGGAGCTTCTGCTCCGTGCGCAGCATGCGAAGCGCGATCGCCACAAACGAGGCCAGCTCGGTCGTGGCGCGTGCGTGCTCGCGGTGAAAGTGTTCGTCCTTGTCGGAGACGATCCACAATGTGCCGGTCGGCTCCTTGCGGTCGATATGGAGGGGAACCAGTAGAACTTCCGGCAGCGTGACGTCGCACGCGGCAATCCAGTCATAGCCGCGCTCGGAGTATGCGGTCAGGACCGGTGCGTCCATGTCGAGGACAATCCCGCAGGGGCTGAAATTCCGGGGTGTGGTCGCCCCCGTGAAGCGGGCGAGCGTGCCGGTGAGGTGATGCCAGCGAAAAACGCCGGGCGCCGGATTTTCCTCCAGGAGGCTCAAGCCCGCCGAGACCCCCTCGGCCATCTCCATCGCGAGGCTGACGAACTTCGGGAGGACTTGCGCCGGATCATCCGCCATCAGCGCGGCGATCTCCTGCAGCGCTCGCTTTTCCCTGAGAAGGTCAATTTTTCCCGGATTTCGCCGATCGAGCTGCTCGGTGATGAAGACATCCGGCATGTTGGGCGCGATGGCCTGGAGCATGACACCTTCTCTCCCGCGCGGATACCCGCCGAGGGGACCTGCCAGCGTACCAGCTAACGGGCGGCGCGGCCATGCGCCTTCGCGTCACCGCCGCAACCGGGGAGCTGGTGCGCTGCGTCAAGAGACACAGGGCGCCCTGTGAGGCCAGGCTGCGACGGCCAATGCGCGGTACCGGTCATTGCGGTCCCAGCCGCCGCGCTGCAACCGCTCGCCGAACCAGGCGCAGGCGCAGTGAATTGTTGGACGTGTTCCAGTCAAACAGTGTCCCAGGCCTTCAATGCCCAGGCCTTCAATGCCCAGGCCATCACGGCCAGGCGCGACGGCTACAGCGTCACCGTTTTCAGGGTGGCGGCCCACTTCTTCGTCTCGTCGGCGACGAAAGCGCGGAATTCTTCCGGCGTGTTCTCTTTGTAATCGATGTTGAGCGTCTTGAACCGCTCCCTGATGTCGGCCTCGCGCAGCAATTGGTTGAGGCCGGCGTTGAGTTTCTGAACAATCTCCGGCGGAGTCTTTGCCGGCGCAAACACGCCATTCCATTCGTAGGCTTCGAGGCCCGGCAGCGAGTCCTGCGCCGCCGGAAGATCGGCCAGCGTGTTGAGCTTGCCCTTGCCGGTGTGGCAGATCGCCTTGATCTGACCCGCCTCGACCATTCCGACTGACGCGGCGCCATTGGAGAAGAAATACCGGATATGGCCGCCCATCACGTCGTTCAACGCCGGGCCGCCTCCACGGTAAGGCACGTGAATGACGGGGACCTGGGCGAGCGACTTGAACATCTCCAGGCAAAGGTGCTGCACGGTGCCGATGCCTGACGAGGCAAACTGAAGACCGCCGGGCGCCGCCTTTGCGGCGGCCGTGACATCGGCCAGGGTGTTTTCGGCGACCTCCTTGTTGACCACAAGGACGTTGGGCACCAGCGTCGCCAGGAACACCGGCGCAAAATCTTTTTCAGCGTTGAACGACAGGTTGGGATAGAGGCCCGGATTGATGGAGTGTCCGGTGGCATCGTGCATGATGGTGTAGCCATCGGCGTCCGACTTCGCGACAGCCGCCTCCGCGAGCGTGCCGCCGGCGCCGGCCTTGTTGTCGATGACGAAAGACTTGCCCCACACCTCGCCGAGCTTCTGGAAGAGAATGCGGGCCGTCGTGTCGGCCCCGCCGCCCGGCGGATACGGCACCACGACGCGCACAGCCCTGGACGGCCACTCGGAGTTGGCCCATCCGGCGGTCGCGACGAACGGTGACGCAAGCGCTGCAATGGATCCTTCCAGGAGCCGTCGCCTGGTCAATGAGGCTGGAATCGATCTCCCACGTGAGATCCGCTCGAACCCGGGTCCAGACATTGTTCTTTTGCCTAATTCTTCGGCTGACCGGGGGGCGATCGACAGGAGTTTTTCGTTTTACGGCTATTTGCGGCGCACCATAACAAGGCCGCCTTAGATTTCGGTTAAGCCGCGAGCTCGCCGGTGAGCTCCGGGAGGTGGGCATCAGTTGCTGGCCGAGGACGGCCGGTGCACAGGTCTCGCCGCCGCCCGAAGAGCCCTGAGCCGCGAAACCTGTAGTGAGCCACGAAACCTGCTCACGGCCGTGAACCAGGGCGATGCAGAAAGAGGAGGCGGCGAACCCGCGGGCGCACCCGGGTTCAACGCTCTGCTTCGGAGGACGTTCTGGAACGAAACGAGGCGGGCGGATGTTCGCTTGCATGGAAGATGTTCGAAAGCAGCTCATCGAAGAGATCGACCGCATCAAGGGCGAGATCGAAGAGCAGAAAAAGCTCATCAAGAAGCATGCGAGCAAGCAGTTGATGGTGGAGACCGCTGAGTCCGAAATGAAAGCGCTTCACACCAGACTGTCAGTGCTGGAAGCAAATCTCGCCAAGCACGACGGCGCCGTCTTTTGACGTAGCGAAATAAACGTGGCGCCATACTCGCGTCGTCCCCATGTAGGTTTCGTTGAGATCGTTCAACCAACAGAAAGCGAGCTAACATGGCCAACCAAAATCAGGGCGGACAGCAGGACCAAGGCAATCCCAACCAGGGCGGTCAGCAAGGCGGCCAACAGGGAAATCCGGGCCAGCAGACGCAGAAGCCCGGCCAGGGCGGACAGCAGGGCGGGAACCAAAACCCCGGCCAAAATCCACAGAAGTAACGAGAGAGCCCCGCTTCGGCGGGGCTCTTCCCTTATCTCTTCAATCTCAACGCATTTGCGGCGACAGCTTTCCGGTAGTGCTCGATCACCTGATCGCACGTTCCACCGCGCGCCAGAATTGCCCCCACTTCGAACCCGGCCGAAATTTTCTCAGTCATCATCAGCTTGGTCTCGGCATGGTCGCCGCTCCATATCCTGGCGATGCGGCGAGCGATGACCTCACTGGATTCAAAAGCCAGCATTGCGAGCGGATACCAAAGCATGCTCCTGCCAACGGCATCGCCGCGATTTTGTTGCGACACGAAATGCCTGGCGCACCATCCGGCTTTGGCGTGTGGCTCCCAGCGTCACACAGTCGCGACGGCCCGGACTTTGTTGATGGGAACACGGCCCGGTCTCTCGCATTGACGGAGCGTTGAAACAGGAGCCCCTATGTCAGAACGTGAAACAAGCTCGCTCATCGGCAGCGACAAGGTTGATGGCACCGCGGTTTACGGCGCCGACCAGAAGAAGATCGGCTCTGTCGAGCGCGTGATGATCGACAAGCTCTCGGGCCGCGTGGCTTATGCCGTCATCGGCTACGGCGGTTTTCTCGGGATGGGCGAGGATCACTATCCGACGCCCTGGTCGAATCTGAAGTACGACACCAATCTCGGCGGCTATCTCGTCAACCTCACGCGGGATCAGCTCGAGAAGGCCCCGCGCTACAGCAATGAAAGTGACTGGAAGTGGTCGCGCGAAAACGACAGGCGCGTCTACGAATATTACCGGGCCGAGCCCTTCTGGGCGGGCTGATCCTGCTCCGTGTCGTGAGGAAGCCCGGGCTTTTGGCCCGGGCGCTCCGGCATACAAAGATCATGACGCAACAATCACAGCGGCGCTTTTTTACGACGCGCATTGCGGTCGACCCATTCGCTCTTGCCGACGTTACCGAGCAGGAACGTGTCACGAAGATGCGCGTTGGCCTGCATGCCAAAAGAACCGATCACGCCGCCGAAGCCCGGCCCGGGCGAGCCCGCCAAGCCGCCCATTGAAGACCCTCAACCGGATGTGCAGCCGGAAAAGGAGCCGCCAGGCCAGCCGCAGGAAGACCGGCCGCTGCACGACCCCATGCCACCGGACGTCGACAAGCCCCGGATGTGAAAGAGGCGGCCATTGTGCAGCGCTTCTCGGCGTTGTGCGGTGCTTCCGGCAGGGCTGAGCTGCAGAACCCCACCGACAATCCGGGCGTTGATTGGTTGGAACCCTGGGAGTTCACCATGGCCACCAACAACAAACAGCCGGCGACCACCGACAACCATGGGCTCGAGCTTGGCGTTTTAGCCATCGCTCTGGCCATCGTTGGGCTTTTTGCTTTGATGACAGTGACGGCCCAGGTGATGAGCCCGGGAGACAGCCTTCCCGTTACGGCTCAACTGAACGCATTCAACCCGCTCTAGGTGAGCGGTCTGGCCGGCGCATGCGGACCGGCGGCAAGGGTGTCCGGTGCTGCCGAGCGCCGTGGCGACTCTCGGCTCCCTCGCGCGGGTGAGAATGCCGCGGGCCTGGTCCCGGAAAATGCGCCGTGGGTTCGCTGGTTTGATCAGCGGCCAGGAATGGATCGGGCTTGCCTGAAAGCCGAGACATTCAACGAAAACGGCACGAACCCAGTGCTCTTGATTGGAGGTGATTTCTCCAAAGACCGAGCTTCCAATTCCAGTCGCAGCAAAAAGATTTCCGCCAGCATCGTACTCTCCCTCCATCTGTCGGGTTTGGTCCCGATCTTGACGTTGAGCCATCCGTACCACCCGGCGCTTTAGGTTCATTGCTTGAGAAGGTTCAAATTTTCAGTATTCCTTCATCACTGCAGTCATGAACGGATGGGCCATCCGTCCGTCCCCAGTGAATTCACACCCAAAATCACAACAATCTTTTCTTCTCTTTCAGACCCTGTATTCCGGGCATGCCTTGC
>CAKZHN010000481.1 GCA_936924235.1 uncultured Rhodoplanes sp.
GCTCACGGCATTCCGGGCGAGCAGGTCGACGGCATGGACGTGCGCGCCGTGAAGGCCGCAGCCGACCATGCGTCGCAGTGGTGCCGCGGCGGCAACGGCCCGATCATTCTCGAGATGCTGACCTACCGCTATCGCGGCCACTCGATGTCTGATCCGGCCAAGTACCGCACCCGCGAGGAGGTCGAGAAGGTCCGCACCGAGCACGACCCGATCGAGCAGGTGCGCCAGCGGCTCCTGCAGAAGAAGTGGGCGAGCGAGGACGACCTCAAGAAAGTCGACGCCAAGGTGCGCGAGGTCATCAACGAGGCCGCCGAATTCGCCACCCACGATCCGGAGCCCGATGCTTCGGAGCTCTACACCGACATTTACGCGTAAGCTGCGCTCAAGGATTTTCGCTCGATGGCGATCCAAGTATTGATGCCCGCCCTGTCCCCGACCATGGAGAAGGGCAACCTCGCCAAGTGGATCAAGCGCGAGGGTGACAAGGTCAAATCCGGCGACGTGATCGCCGAGATCGAGACCGACAAGGCCACCATGGAGGTCGAGGCGGTCGACGAGGGCACGCTCGGCAAGATCCTGGTTCCCGAAGGCACCGCCGACGTCGCGGTCAACACGCCGATCGCGGTGATCCTGGGCGACGGCGAGGACGCGTCCGCCGCCGATGCAGTCAAGCCCGCGCAGCAGCAGAAGGCCGCGGAGTCCGCGCCGCCTGCCGCCAAGCCCGCGTCCACCCCGGCCGAACCGAAATCGGCCGCTGCCGCTCCGCCGCAGCCGCAGGCGGCGCCCGAGCCCGACGTGCCGGAAGGCACAGAGATGGTCACCATGACGGTGCGCGAAGCGCTGCGCGACGCCATGGCCGAGGAAATGCGCCGCGACGGCGCGGTCTTCGTGATGGGCGAGGAGGTCGCCGAATATCAGGGCGCCTACAAGGTCACCCAGGGGCTCCTTCAGGAGTTCGGACCGCAACGCGTGGTCGACACCCCGATCACCGAGCATGGTTTCGCCGGCCTCGGTGTTGGCGCTGCGCTCGCAGGCCTGAAGCCGATCGTCGAGTTCATGACCTTCAACTTCGCCATGCAGGCGATGGACCAGATCATCAATTCGGCGGCCAAGACCCGCTACATGTCGGGCGGCCAGATGGGTAGCTCGATCGTGTTCCGCGGTCCGAACGGCGCGGCGGCCCGCGTCGCCGCCCAGCACAGCCAGGACTACTCGTCCTGGTACTCGCATGTGCCGGGCCTCAAGGTGGTCGCGCCCTACACGGCGAGCGACGCCAAGGGCCTGCTCAAGGCTGCGATCCGCGATCCCAATCCGGTGATCTTCCTGGAAAACGAGATCCTCTACGGCCACAGCTTCCCGGTGCCGAAGCTCGACGATTTTGTGCTGCCGATCGGCAAGGCGAAGATCGCGCGGCCCGGCAAGGACGTCACCATCGTGTCGTTCTCGATGGGCATGAGCTACGCGCTGAAGGGCGCCGACGAGCTCGCCAAGGAGGGCATCGAGGCTGAGGTCATCGACCTTCGCACCATCCGCCCGATGGACACCGAGACGATCATCGCGTCGGTCAAGAGGACCGGCCGCATCGTCACCGTCGAGGAAGGCTGGCCGCAGTCCGGCATCGGCGCCGAGATCGCGGCGCGCGTCATGGAGCACGCGTTCGACTATCTCGACGCGCCGGTGACGCGCGTGACCGGCAAGGACGTGCCGATGCCCTACGCCAACAATCTGGAAAAGCTCGCGCTGCCGAGCGTCGCCGACGTGGTGCAGGCGGCGAAAGCGGTCCTGTACCGGTAGCGGCTGATGGCCAGCGGCAACAGCGATCCCCGGGTCTATCAGGCGCTGGCGCTGCCCGAACAGGCGCTGGCCAAGGGCGGCGTGGAGATCCTTCGCCTCGGCATCATCGATGACGAGCTCTACGTCTCGACGCTGCCGGCATTCGATACGCCCGCGCCATGGGGCGAGGTGCTTGCCGAAGTCACGAAACGGCTCGGCACCATCTACGCCGCGCAGAAGACCGGGCTCAGCAAGAAGGACGCCACGGTCCAGATCGCCGAGGCCTATGTTGCCGAGCTGGGCGCAAGTCCGGTGAAGGCCAAGGCCGCAACGAAATCCAAGCCGACATCCAAGCCGAAATCCAAAGTAGCCGCAAAGCCCGCGGCTCGTCGCAAGAAACGCTGAAGGGCGGACGCCATGCCGATCAACATCCTCATGCCGGCGCTGTCGCCCACGATGGAGAAGGGCAACCTCGCCAAGTGGCTCAAGCGCGAGGGCGACAAGGTCAAGTCCGGTGACATCATTGCCGAGATCGAGACCGACAAGGCCACGATGGAAGTCGAGGCGGTCGACGAGGGCACCATCGCCAAGATCCTGGTGCCGGATGGCACCGCCGACGTGCCGGTGAACCAGGTGATCGCCGTGCTGGCCGGCAAGGGCGAAGACCCCAAGGCCGCAGCCGCCGGCGCAGGCTCTGCGCCGCCCGCGCCGAAGCCGCAGGCCGCAGCGCCCGCACCCGCTCCAACTCCGGCCAAGGCTGAGGCACCCAAACCCGCTGCTGCGCCGTCTCCGGCTCCTCAAGCCGCGCCGCAGCCCGCTGCCGCGCCGAACGGCGGCCGCGTGTTCGCATCCCCGCTCGCCAAGCGCCTCGCCAAGGAAGCCGGCATCGACGTGTCGCGCATCTCGGGCTCTGGCCCGCACGGCCGCGTCATCGCCCGCGATGTCGACGCTGCGAAATCCGGCAAGGGCCTCAAGCCCGCGGCGGGCGCTCCTGCGGCTGCACCGGCCGCCGCTCCGTCGATCGCGCCGACGATGTCGGACCAGCAGGTCCGTGCGCTGTTCGAAGAGGGCAGCTACGAGGTCGTGCCGCATGACGGCATGCGCCGCACCATTGCTCAGAGATTGACGCAGTCGACCCAGACCATTCCGCATTTCTACCTGACGATCGACTGCAACATCGGCAAGCTCCTTGCCGCCCGCGAGGAGATCAACGCTGCGGCCCACAAGGACAAGGACGGCAAGCCGGCCTACAAGCTTTCGGTCAACGACTTCGTCATCAAGGCGCTGGCGATCGCGCTGCAGCGCGTGCCCGACGCCAATGTGAGCTGGACCGACAGCGGCATGCTCAAGCACAAGCATTCCGACGTCGGCGTCGCGGTCGCGATGCCGGGCGGCCTGATCACGCCGATCATCCGCAACGCCGAGAGCAAGTCGCTCTCCACCATCTCCGGCGAGATGAAGGACTTCGCGGCGCGCGCGAGGGCGCGCAAGCTCAAGCCGCACGAATACCAGGGCGGCACCACGGCGGTGTCCAACCTCGGCATGTACGGCATCAAGGACTTCACCGCGGTGATCAACCCGCCGCACGCCACGATCCTCGCGGTCGGCACCGGCGAGGAGCGGGCGATCGTCAAGAACGGCAAGATCGAAGCCGCCCACATCATGAGCGTGACGCTGTCCTGCGATCATCGCGCGGTCGACGGTGCGCTCGGCGCGGAGCTGATCGGCGCGTTCAAGACCCTGATCGAAAATCCATTGATGATGGCGGTATAACAGGCGGCGCGGCGCGCCGCGTCGGAGCGTCCGATGGCCGCGACCTTCGCCTTCCTGGGGATGTTTCTGACTTCGCTGATCGTGGCGGAGCTCGCCGCGCTGTCGCTCGGCGACTTCTTCGGCGCCAACGACGAATTCGTGATCGTGCTGGCCGTGGTCGCGGCGTTCACGGCGGTGACCGCCATCGTGTTCGGCGTCTGCTACGCCACGATCCAGCGGGCCCGCACGCTCAACGGCATCGCGATGCTTCTGGTCCTGGTAGCAGCTGTCGCCGTCGCGGTGCCCGGGCTGGTCGGCTGGATCGCGTCGTTTTCCACCAATCCCTACACGGTGAGCGAGGAGGAGGTCCCGATCGCGCTGGAGCTTGTGGTGCCGGCGCTGCTCGCCGTGCTGGTGCAATGGGGCCTGGTGCGACGGCGCTATCTGCAGGTCGTAGGCGAGGACGACATGACCCGCTGGCCCTGGGTTACGACCGCGATTGCGGCCTTCGTGCTGCTCAACCCGATGGGGCTCACCTTCGTGCTGGCGAGCTTCAAGCAGGTCGACCTGATGTGGTCCTTCATGGCATCGGTCACGGCCGGCACGGTCGGCGCATTGGTCGTGATGGCGGGCGTTGAATACTATATCAGGGGACGCATCCTGCGCCGGCGCAAGGCTCCCAGCCCGCCGGCCGCGGGTCTCGAACCCCGGGCGCACAGGGCTTGAAGAAACTGGGCTTGAGTAACAACGGAGACTGACGTGGCAGACGCCTTCGACATCATCATCATCGGTTCGGGTCCGGGAGGCTATGTCACGGCCATCCGCGCGGCGCAGTTGGGCTACAAGACCGCGATCATCGAACGCGACTATCTCGGCGGCATCTGCCTGAACTGGGGCTGCATCCCGACCAAGGCGCTGCTGCGCTCGGCCGAAATCTTCCACTACATGAAGCACGCCAAGGACTACGGGCTCTCGGCCGACAATGTGAGCTTCGATCCGGCCGCGGTGGTGAAGCGCTCGCGCGGCGTCGCGGGCCGCATGGGCACCGGCGTGGCGTTCCTCATGAAGAAGAACAAGGTGCCGGTGATCTGGGGCGACGCCACCATCGACGCGCCCGGCAAGATCACCGTGAAGGCCAGCAAGACGCCGGCGCCGAAGGATGCGCTCGGCCCGGGCAGCTATTCGGCCAAGCACATCATAATCGCGACCGGCGCCCGGCCGCGCGCGCTGCCGGGACTCGAGCCCGACAAGAAGCTGGTCTGGACCTACTTCGAGGCGATGAACCCGGACAAGATGCCGAAGTCGCTGCTGGTGGTGGGCTCGGGCGCGATCGGTATCGAGTTCGCGTCGTTCTACCGGACGCTCGGCGTGGACGTGACCGTGGTCGAGGTGCTGCCGCAGATCCTGCCGGTCGAGGACGCCGAGATCGCGGCCTTCGCGCGGAAGTCATTCGAGAAGCAGGGCATCAAGATCCTCACCGGCGCCAAGGTGACCAAGCTCGACAAGGGCGCCGACAACGTCACGGCGACCATCGACGACGGCAAGGGCGGCACGCAGAAGATGACGGTCGACCGCGTGATCTCGGCGGTCGGCGTGGTCGGCAATGTCGAGAACCTCGGCCTGGAAAAGCTCGGCGTGAAGCTTGAGCGCGGCACCATCGCGATCGACGGCACCTGCAAGACCAACGTGCCGGGCATCTACGCAATCGGCGACGTCGCCGGCCCGCCGATGCTCGCGCACAAGGCCGAGCACGAGGGCGTGATCTGCGTCGAGGCCATCAAGGGCCTGCACCCGCATCCGATGGACAAGCGGATGATCCCGGGCTGCACCTACTGCCATCCGCAGGTCGCCTCGGTCGGGCTCACCGAGCAGGCCGCCAAGGACCAGAAATACGACATTCGCGTCGGCCATTTCCCCTTCATCGGCAACGGCAAGGCCGTCGCGCTCGGCGAGGACCAGGGCATGGTCAAGACCATCTTCGACAAAAAGACCGGCCAGCTGCTCGGCGCGCACATGGTCGGCGCCGAGGTCACCGAGCTGATCCAGGGCTTCGTGGTCGCGATGAATCTCGAGACCACCGAGGAAGAGTTGATGCACACGGTGTTCCCGCATCCGACGCTGTCGGAGATGATGAAGGAGTCGGTGCTCGACGCCTACGGCCGCGTGCTGAACATGTGACGTTCTACACGGTCGGGCCTTATGCCGATCATCGACATCCACACCCATTGCGCGCCGCCACGGCCGCCCGGCGACCGCTTCGGCGTCGCCGAAGCGCTGCGCGGCACCCCGGCCGGGCGCAACGTGATCACGAACTACCGCGGCTTGCCCGCGGTGTCGTACTACGAGATGGGCGATTTCGAGCTGCAGCAGGCGGCCTGCGCCAAAGCCGGCGTCACGCACCGGCTGATCTCGACGCCGTTCGCCGCCGAGGTGATGGCTGCGATCTCGAAATCGCCGTCGCTTGAGATTTGCAAGGCGGTGAACGACGGCATTGCCGGCATCGTTGCGCGCGCGCCGAACAACTGGGGCATGGGCACGCTCAACCCGCTCGACAAGGCGCACATCGCCGAGGGCGAGCGCTGCCTGAAGGAGCTGAAGTTCAAGGGCCTCTTGATCTGCTCGAGCTGGCACGGCCGCTTCCTCGACGGCGAGGACGCGTATCCGTTCTGGGAATGGGCGCAGGATCGCCAGGTGCCGGTGTTCATCCATCCGCCGCGCGTGCCGATCGGCAACGAGCAGCAGATGAACCAGTTCAAGCTCGACGAATTGATCGGCCGGCCGTTCGACACCGCGATGGCCTTGGCGCGGATGATCCTGTCGGGGCTGTTCGACCGGTTTCCGCGGCTCAAGATCGTTGTGGCGCACATGGGCGGCGGCTTGCTGCCGTGCATGGGCCGCCTCGATTTCGGCTGGCGGCTCGGCTGCGAAGGCATGCCCGAGGACTCGGTGATCCGCTGCAAGAGGCTGCCGAGCGATTATCTGCAACTGCTTTACGTCGACACCATGGGCTTCTGGGCGCCCCACGTGCGCGAGGCAGTCGAGGTGTTCGGCGCCGACCGCGTGATGTTCGGCACCGACTATGGCCCGGTGCCGCTCGATCCCAAGGAGCATGTCGACATCGTGAATACGCTCGGCATTGCGCCTGCAGATCGGGAGAAGATTTTCTGGCGCAACGCCGCAGCGTTTTTCAATCTTGAAGTCGCGGGCTAGCGTCCCAGCGCTATTCGCACCGCGTCAGAATTCGCGCCGCGTGTGGACGCACATGATAGCCCCGGCATTCCAAGGGCAGTGTCGGTTCGTTGATGTAAGGCTTTTCTCCGAATGTCCGGCTTGCGACCAGGCCGGGCGATAGTGGCGAAACCTCGCGGTTGGGACCGTGGCCGGAATCCCTCATAGCGACCGCAGGCGTGGTTGCCATCAATAGGAGGAATAGGCCGACCTTGGTTCCAGTCACGATGCGACAACGCCTCATCATGTCCTGCGTTTCCCGGCATCAAGGTACGGGGTTAATTCGCCGGCGATTTGCATCGAATGCCTGTCGGTCAGAACGGACCAATCGCCAGCGGCCGGCGAATGTGGACGGCGTCACGCATGCGCCAGAGGTGCAATTCTCCGCAGCAATTGCACGGAAAGGCGAATCGACACATCTTGAGGAGCAGTTGCGTCCGATCGTGAACGCTGAGGTTCAGGATCACGTCGACCGCCGTGCGTGGACATTTAAAAACCATGGATCGCATGGGCTTTCCTTTCATTGCCGGCCCGACAACGAATCGACCAAGCTCCGGTTGCGACGTTAGGCATCCATCCAGCTTTCGTGATTAACGATGGAACCAGTTCAGGAAGGACGTACGAACCTGCTCGTTCAGGGCGTCAATCGCCGGCGAGCGATGTTGCGACCCTCGCGAACGCATCGGCGAAACGCTCGATAGCGCGCAGGTCGACCGTATCCGGTCCACGATCGCTGGTGTTGTGAAAAAGGTCGTTGCTTCCGATGATGGAGACGTATCGTCCGCCGCCGCGATGCACGTTTTCCGCTTCGCCGCGCGGTGCTGTGCCGCGAGGATGGCGCCGGTCGATCCGCAGGCCGATCTTCATCATCGCATCGGCCATCATCGCTTCCAGCATGTCGTCCGACGCCTGCAAGATGTTGCCGGGCCCTTGAGCCGCACCGATGTTGGCGCCCAGGTGAATCCATGCTTTTGCTGTGGAGACGAGTTGCGGCCGCCGCTCCATGAAATCATCGAGGCCCAGATGGCCAAGCTCATGGCCACTTGAGGCCACGAACAGCACGTCCCTTGCGGGCTTCGCGGCGCGGAGCGCGCGCATGATCTCCAGCCAGCAGACGAGGCCGCCGCCGCGCTCGCTCGCGCACCACCACCATCCGCTGCGCGGCGTCATCACCACCAGAGGCGTGAGACCTGGGCTCGTTCCCGAAATCGTCGCGACGACATTGGCCGCGGAGGCGGTCTTGCGTTCGACATGCGCGGTCAACCGAGCCTTCGCACCCTGCCGCGCGCATTCAGCGAGAAAGGCCGCTTCCTCGCTGGCAACCTGCAGCGCCGGCGGACCGAACGGACGAACGAAGTTGTCGGCATTGCTAGGACAAAAACCCGGACGCAGCCCGCGGGTGACGACGACGATCGCACGATGCCGATTCTGCCGCCTGGCCTCGCCCAGGGCGCCGTCGCCTGCGGCGTTCGGCGCGACTTCGCAGAGCCCGATCGGCGCGCTGCTGTCGAGGTTGCCGAGCGCGCCCTCGATTCCCGCGGCATCCGAAAAGCCGCCGTCGAACAGCGGGAGTCCTTCGATCCTGCGGCCATTCACGGTGAGAGACGCTTCGAGGGGATCGACCCGGCGGAGCGAAAACTCCTCGAGCATAGGTTCGAGGCCGATCTGGCGGACCGCGCCCGCGAGCCACTCCGCGGACGCGCGATCGACGGCCGTGCCGGTGCGGTGAAATCCCTGCTCCTCGTAGGCGCGAATGACGCCGCCGATGCGCTGCTGCACGCCTTCACTCCACCTTGATGTGAGCCGCCCGGATCACCTTGCCCCATTTCTCGGTTTCATCCCGGATGAGGTTGCCGAAATCCGACGGCGAGCCCGGCAGCACCATGCCGCCAAGCTCCGCGAACCGCGCTTTCAATTTCGGATCGCCGAGCCCGGCTTGGATCTCCGCATTGAGCTTCGCGATGATCGCCGGCGAAGTGTCCTTCGGCGCGACGAGGCCGATCCACTGGCTCGCCTCGAAGCCCGGAACGAACTCGGCGAGCGTGGGGACCTCCGGCAGTGCCTCCGACCGCGCGACGGTCGTCACCGCCAGCGCGCGGAGCGTGCCGGCTTTGATGTGGCCGAGCGACGTGGCCATCTCGGTGAACGCCACCTGGATTTGCCCCGCGAGCAGATCGTTCACCGCGGGCGCAGCGCCGCGATAGGGCACATGCGTGAGATCGGTGCCGGTCGCGAGCTTGAAGTATTCGCCGACGATGTGCGCTGGCGAGCCGTTGCCGCCGGAGCCCATGGCGATCTTGCCGGGATGAGCTTTGGCATAGGCGATGAACTCGGGAACGGTCTTCGCCGGCACCGACGGATGCACCTGCATGACCTGCGGCACGCGGACGATGCTCCCGATCGGCGCAGTGTCGCGGATGAAATTGAAGCTGAGCGACGCAAACAGGCTCGGGTTGATCGCGGCGTTGCTGCCGGCGATGAGCAGCGTATAGCCGTCGGCGGCCGCCCGGATGACAGACTCGGTGCCCACATTGGTCCCGGCGCCCGGGCGGTTCTCGATGACGAACTGCTGGCCGAGCCGCTCCGACAGCCACTGGCCGATCAGCCGCGCGGAGACATCGTTGGCGCCGCCGGCCGCGACCGGGACAACGACGCGCACCGCTCGGGCCGGATAGCTTTGCGCCCACGCAGATTGCGCCGCGAGAGGAAGCGCCGCAGCGCCAGCCGTCAGCTCGAGGAATTTGCGTCGGCTGAGGTTCATGGGCTCGCCTCCCTCATTCCACGGTGACGTTTGCGATTTTGATGACCGCCGCCCATTTCGCGATTTCGCCGGGCAGCATCGCGGACATCTCGGCGGGCGTCTTGACCGCAACGGGCAGGCCCTGGCGGGCGAGGGAGGCGCGCACGCTGTCTTTCGCGAGGGCCGACGCCACGGCCTTGTAGAGCTGATCGATCGTCGCTTGCGGCGTCTTCGCCGGCGCGAACAGCGCCGACCACGCGTCGGCCTCGACGCCCTGGACGCCGGCTTCGGCAAAGGTCGGCACGCTGTCGTGCT
>CAKZHN010000482.1 GCA_936924235.1 uncultured Rhodoplanes sp.
CTTACCGCGTGTCTGACAGGATCGGCGCACATCTCGGTTCGGATGTGGTGGGTGATGGCCAGTCGCCCCTCAAATTCTTGCTGAGAATGATGGACGATCCTAGTCTCAGCGATCGTGCTCGGATAGACATCGCCAAGAGCTGTTTGCCTTATGTGCATTCGCGAATCGCTTCTGCTTCGCCGCCCGAGCCGAACGTGGAACAGAACCCGGCGGAGCTGACTGATGCCACATTTCAGCTCGAGCTTGCTCGGACGCTAGCCTTTGCTATCTCCACCACGCGCCACCGCAAGATGGCTGTGTCAGATCTTGTGGTAAATGCGGTCAGGGCAATCGGTGAGTGTCTCGAGCCACCGGCCGCGCCAGGCGGAACTGGGACTGGCAGCAGCGTTTGAGCGGCGACCATGTCCTCGCTCGTCCGCCGGTGCCGCCCGACGCATCAAGATCGCCGGATTGCGACGTTCGCGGAGCGGTGTCCGAAATCGAACGCGACAAGGCTAGGCCACCATGCTCGAATCGACTGTTCGCCGGATACAGTAGCTGGTTTTCTACTATTGGAGGAGAGAAAAAAAGAATCTATCTCTGGTTTGAGGGCCGGCAGAAGGAAGCCGAGTCTCTCAACCAATAGCAAGGCGGTGCATGAACTCCGGCCGCAGTCCTTGCGCCACATTCACGGCGTTTTTTTTCTGCTGCAACAATCACAATCTTCCGCGTATGCATCGGTCCGTTCATGGCATGCACGTTTCGAAGCCGTCCTCCGGAAGTGGAAGCTGGGTTAAATTGCGATAGCTCTCATGGAGACTGACATGCACCCCACGGTAATCTGGACTCTCAATCTTGCGCCGATCGCGCTGATGCTCGGGATCGTCATCATGAACCACGTCATGATGCATCGCCGGAAGGGCCGGACTGACGAGGCCGAAGCCGGCAAGCTGCGCACCGCGCTGCTGTCGGAGTTGCGGGCTCTGCAGGATATCTATCGCGTCAACCTCCAGCTGATCGAGAACCAGGGGCGCTACCTGATTTCGACCCGCTCGCCGATCGTGGTCTACAAGACCAATCTCGGGCGTGTGACGACGCTGCTGGAGCACGGCGAGATCGAGAAGCTCGTCTCGCTGTTTTCGCGCAACGACATCATCGAAGAGCTGGTTTCGCTGCATTCGAACGGCCGCGGCGCGATGAGCTACCGGCTGCTGCCAAGGTACTCGGTCGACGAGCTGAAGCAGATGTATGCGGCGGGCATCGAGCATGTCGCCGAGACCTGCGAGGAGCTTTGCAAGGCCGAAGCCGACGCCCGCGCCGCCGCATCCGGTCAGCGCTTCAAGTCGCCGATCCTGCTGCCGTCGTTCCGCCCGCGGCCGGCCAACGCCGAAGCTTAAAATAAATCCGGCCGCGACGCGGACGTCGCGGCCGGACCGTGTTCAGTCCGTAAGCGCCTTTACTCGACGACCTTCCGGTCGCGCAGAGCGGTCACCACCTGGTCGGCGAGGTCCGCCGCCTCGAGGCCCGAGGTGTGCAGGTGGATCTCCGGCTTCTCCGGCGCCTCATAGGGCGCATCGAAGCCGGTGAAGTTCTTGATCTGGCCGGCCTTGGCCTTGGCGTAGAGGCCCTTCGGATCGCGGCGGATACACTCCTCGATCGGGGTGTCGACGAACACCTCCAGGAACTCGCCATCGCCGACCAGGCCGCGCACCATATCGCGCTCGGCCCGATAGGGTGAGATGAACGAGCACATCACCACCAGGCCGCACTCGGTCATGAGCTTCGCCACCTCCCCGACGCGGCGGATGTTCTCGACGCGGTCGGCCTCGGTGAAGCCGAGGTCGCGGTTGAGCCCATGACGCACGTTGTCGCCGTCGAGCATCATGGTGTGATGACCCGCCGCGTGCAGCTTCTGCTCGACGATGTTGGCGATGGTCGACTTGCCGGCACCCGAAAGGCCGGTGAACCACACGATCGCGGGCTTCTGGTGCTTCAGCGCCGCGCGCTCGGCCTTGCCGATCAGGAGCGGCTGCCAGTGGATGTTGGTGCCGCGCCGCAGGCCGAACGAGATCATGCCGGCGCCGACGGTGTGGTTGTTGAAGCGGTCGATGATGATGAACGCGCCGGTGCGGCGGTTCTGCTCGTAGGGATCGAACGCTACCGGAACGCTGGTCGAGAGATTGCAGAACGCGATGTCGTTGAGGCCGAGCGTATGGGTGGCGAGATGCTCGCGGGTGTTCACGTCGATCTTGTGCTTGATCGACGTGATGGTGACCGGCACGCTCTTGGTGCCGATGCGAGCGAGGTATGAACGGCCCGGCACCATCTGCTCCTCGCTCATCCAGATCAGATGGGCGGCGAACTGGTCGGACACCTCCGGCCGTGAGGTCGGATTGACCAGGAGATCGCCGCGGGCGATGTCGACCTCGTCGGTCAGCGTGATGGTGACGGCGTCGCCGGCGGTCGCCGAAGGCTGCGGGCCCTCATAGGTCAGGATTTCCTTGACGTGGCTGAGCTTGCCCGAGGCCGCGACCACGATCGGATCGCCGACATTGATCGAGCCGGAGATCGCGGTGCCGGTGTACCCGCGGAAGTCGAGGTTCGGCCGGTTGACCCACTGCACCGGGAAGCGGAACGGCTTCGTGGCCGCATCGCTCTCCACGTCGATGGTCTCGAGATATTCGATCAGCGACGGTCCCCGGAACCAGGGCGTGTTGCCCGACAGCTCGGTGACGTTGTCGCCGAAGCGGGCCGACAGCGGGATCGGCATGATCGAGGTGAAGCCGAGCTGCGACGCGAACGCCGTGTAGTCGCCGACGATGCGGTCGAAGGTCTCCTTGCTGTAGCCGGCGAGGTCGATCTTGTTGACCGCGACCACGACGTGGCGGATGCCGAGCAGCGAGCAGATCAGCGAGTGCCGCCGGGTCTGCACCAGCACGCCCTTGCGCGCGTCGATCAGGATGATGGCGAGGTCGGCGTTGGAGGCGCCGGTCGCCATGTTGCGGGTGTACTGCTCGTGGCCGGGGGTGTCGGCGACGATGAAAGATCGCCGCGGCGTGGTGAAGAAGCGGTAGGCGACGTCGATGGTGATGCCTTGCTCGCGCTCAGCCTCCAGGCCGTCGACCAGCAGCGCGAAGTCGATCTCCTCGCCGGTCGTGCCGTGCTTGACCGAATCCTTGGCCAGCGTCGAAAGCTGGTCCTCGAAGATCAGCTTGGAGTCGTGCAGCAGCCGCCCGATCAGGGTCGACTTGCCGTCATCGACGGAGCCGCAGGTCAAAAACCGCAGCAAATCCTTGGCCGGTTCTGCAGTGAGGTCAGTCTTTACAGCGACGTTCATTCGAAACGATCCTAATCCGGTGAACAATTCCTGTGCCGTCGCGACGGCAAGATGACGAAACACGCCGATCGGACGCTGTCATCCCGAGACAACAGCGGATTTTTAGCACAAATGTCCCATTCCCATGAGGCAGGCAAGCAACTTTTCTGCCACGAAAGGCTCGCCTTTTCGGCGCGAGGTAAACGCTGCCGGTGAACTGCGACAATTGTGAGCAGATCGCCTTAACGCTTCCGCAGGGCAGGTCCACGCCGGGAGCGGCGGAATGGGGCGGTGGTCTTAATTCTTGGCGGTCCTATTGCCGGGCCACGCCCTGCTTGTCGGAAATCATCGTCACGAGATCACCCAGGTTCCTCAGCCGGTCGACATCGCGGCTGGTAATCTTAATGCCGAAGCGCTCTTCGACCGTCACGATGATCTCGACCATCTTGAAAGAGTCCCAGCCGGGAACGTCTTTGGCCGAGGTCTCCGGGGTCAGTTCCAGATCATCGCTCATGAAAACGTCACGAATGATGCCTTGCAGAGCTTCCTGGATCTCAGATGGGGCCATGGATTGAGGTTCTCGATTGACAGATCAGCGAGCTGAGCGCGGGACTTCAGCCCGCACGGACTTCAGCTCGTATGTGTATCAGCTTCCGTCGTGGTGAGGCGGTGGGCCTGCCAGCAAATCTGCAGCCAATTGGCAAAATTCGGAATCCGGGTGCTGGTCGTCGCCGCGGCGGGCTCGCTGATGTAGCCGACAAAAAGGCCGGGCTTGACGATTTCGACGGTGCCGGCCGCGTGGCTGCCTTCTGCCGGGCACACGTAGAGCAGGATGTTTTCCCCGTATTGCCGCATGGCGTTGTGAAGCGCCTCCACGATGGAGAACTCGACCGCCGGATTGGGCTTGTAGACGAAGATCTTGGCGGGCGACGCCAGATCCTCCAGGAACTTTCGCCGCAGAAAGCGCAGACGCCGGCAGTTCTGCTCCAGCATCTTTGGCGACGCCGGGTCCGGGCTGGTCGCCAGGTTGTGGGTGATCATGTCGAAGCGCGTGTCCTTCACGGCGTGGCCGAAGCGCTCGCCGGCGGGCACGATGATGGTCTGTTCGGGCGTTCCCACGCCCTCGAACTGCGCCTGCAACGCTTCAACCAGGCGGTTGGCCGACATGCCGGTCCAGCGCATCAACCCGACCGGCTCTGCGCCGAAGCGGCGCTGCACGATGCCGAATTCGCAGCCCCAGCCCTGTTCGATGCCGCCGAGGCTTTCGAACCGCAGCATCAACTCGGCGACCGGGTTCTGGCTCTCGGCGCCGATCGCCGCCACCGTCGGCGGCAGCTGATTGTGCTCCTGCAACTGCTCGGCCAGGAAGGATTGAACCGTCGCGATGCCCAGGCGCGTCGCATAGGCGCCCGGCGACCATCGGGCCGCCTCGATCCAGCGCTTGAGGGCCTCGGGCCAATCCTCCCGCCACATCGCGACATTGGCGTAGGCGGCATGAAGATGCGGCCGTGTGCGAAAACGCTTGATGGCAAACGTGCAGACCGCCTCCGCCGCATCGGTCCGTCCGGCGCGGCCGAGCATGTATGTCAGCTCGGAGTAGATCTGATGCGAGTTCGGGTGCTGTGACGCATACTTGGTCAGAAAATCGGCCGCTGCCGCGGCGCCGTCGCGCAGCTGCTTGATCTTGGCAAGCTCGAGCGCAAGCCTGGCTTCGCCCGGAGCGCTTGCGAGCTGCTCTTCGATAAAGGCATGCGCCTCGTCCTGGCGGCGGGACTGCGTCAGCATCCCGCTATAGGCCAGCTGCGCGTCGACGAAGCCCGGGAACTGTTGCATCGTCTTTTGCAGCCGGGCCATGGCCTCGTCCCGGCCGGCAGCCCGGACCGCTGCCGCATCCACCTCGAGAACTGCAGCTGCCGCCGGCGTCAGCGCATAGCCCAGATGGGCTGCCGGATTGTCCGCGAACAAGTCCCGCACCTTGCTCCAGCGCGCCTCCGCTTCGGCGGGCTTTTTCAGTTCGTCGGCGGCTCTCGCGAATGCTTCCTGGATTTTGTAGTTGTCGGAAAACTGATCGACGGCTTTCGCCAGTAGCGTCTCGGCGGCCTCGACGCGGCCATTGCGGCGCAGGAACGTCGCCATCTCGAGCCAGTTTGCCGGCTCCGCCGGAAATTTCGTGATCAGCTCGTTCAAGAGCCGTTCGGCATCGGTGAACGCCGAGCGGTCGATCGCCAACGACACCGCGGCTGCGAGCGGCCATGATTGCCTCGGATATTGCGCCGCTGCCGCCGCAATCACCTTTTCGGCCTCGTCGAAACGGGCGCCGGTCTGCAGCGCCTTGATCTCGATCCGATAGCCGAGCGGATGACGCGGGAACTGCTGCCTCAGCGCATCGCCACGCCGTGCGGCTTCGTAGATGTCGCCGCGATGCGCCGCGAGTCTTGCGTACTGCGAAAGGATGTCGAAGTTTCCCGGATTCGCGGCCAGCGATTTTTCCAGCAGCTCATCGGCCTCCTTGAACTGGAATCGCGCATTGAGCGCCGCTGCCTGATCCAGCACCGCGGCAATCACGCTGTCCACCACAGGGGCGTTCGCCGCAGCCCGGCCTGGCTTTGCGGAATCCGCATCGCGCCTTTTGGCGGGGGCGGCATCGGCTTGTTTGTCTGTCGTGGTCATATGTCGACCTGCTCAGGCGGCGGAGGATTCGGATTCTTGAGAGGAGTCGTGGTGGCCCAAACGCTCCGAACTCACCTGCGGCTTTCCGAGCCGGTAGGCGTTCCAGCAGATTTGAAGCCAGCTTGCATAGTTCGGCTTGCGCGCGTCGAGTAACGTTACGGCCGGGGATTCGTCGAGATATCCGATCAGCAGTCCCGGTTCGACAACGTCCACCGTCCCGCCGGCATGGGCCTCATTTGCAGGCCGCACGAACAGAAGCGTGTTCTCGCCGTATTTTCGCATGGCGCGAAAAACGCCTTCGATCAGATCCATGCTGGGCGTGGGCCTGGGCTTATAAGTGAAAATCTTTCTGGATGATTCCAGGTCTTCGATGAATTTTCTTCGCAAGAACTGCAGGCGGCGGCAGGTCTGTTCCATGACCTTGTCCATCCGGCTGAAGCCGCTGTCGAAGAACGTATGGGTGACGATTTGAAAGCGGCTGTCCTTGGCAAAGTGTTCGCCTTGATCGCTGGGCGGCAGGACGTGGGTCTGCTCGACCGTGCCGACTCCTTCGAACCTGGTTTCGAGGGCTTCGATCATGAGGTGCGCCGGCATGTCGCTCCAGCGCAGCAGGCCGACGGGCTCGGCGCCGAAGCGTCGTTGCACGATCCTGAACTCGCAACCGAAGCCATGCGCGCTTCCGCCCAGGCTTTCGAAATTCATCATCAGATCGGACAGCACGTTGCCACTGCCGTTGGATGCCGTTGTACTGGCCGTCCCCGATTGCTCGCCCAGCATCATTTCGGCGGTGGCGATTCCGACCCGGACCCCCGGCCAACCCGGCGCCCACTTTGCGGCTTCGTTCCAACGCTCAAGTGCCGTTGCCCAGCGTTCCTGCCACATCGCTAAAGTTGCGTAGATGAGATGGTGCCCGGGGTGAAACCGCGATTGCATGAGCGCTACCTTGCAGACGGCTTCCGCCTCCGCGATGCGGTCTGCACGGCCGAGCGTCGCAACGAGCTCCGTATAGACGCTGGCAACATGGGGGCGGCCCGCGATGAAACGCTGCAGGATATCAATCGCTGCGCCGGTGTTTTTGCGCGCCTGCTCAGTCCTGGAAAACGCGATGGCGAGCTTCGCCGCGTCCGGAAAGCTGCGCATCGACTTCGCAGCGTAGGCCCGGGCTTCATCGAGGCGATTCTGCCGAGACAATAGCTCGATGTATTCCACGTGCGCGTCGATATCGTCCGGATATGCGCGCAGCAGCAGACGCAGCCGTTTGAACGATTCGTCCGGCTTGTTGTCCTGTGCGGGTACGAGCGCATAGCGGAGGCGGGCCACGGCATTGTCCCGGAACGTCTGCCTCGTTCTGTTCCACCGGCGGTCGGCGTCGCTCCATCGCTTCAGGTTCTCGGCGGACTCGGCAAAGCTGACGCGCACGCGCTCGTCATGCGGAAAGTTCGATATTGCCTCCGCCAGCATCGCTTCGGCGGCTTCCAGTCGCCCGATTTGAGTGAAAAGGGCCGCGGTGCCGAGCCAGCCTCGGGACTCCTTGGGAAATCTGGTCCGCGCGTCATTCCAGAATTTTTCCGCATCCGCATAGGCCGCAAGACTTGCGGCGATCTGGGCTTTCAAATGCAGCGGCCAGGATTGGTTGGCAAAGGCCTGAAGCGCAGCGTCCGCGAGGATGTTGGCTGAGTCATGCCGGCCGATGGCCTGAAACGACCGGATGCCTCCGAGATAGCCCGCCTGGTGTTTGGGAAAATTCTGGATCATGGCCTGCGCGCGCCGCAGCGCCTCGTAGTGATCACCTCGGCCCTGCGCGAGCCTCATATGATGTGCGGCGAGTTCCGGGCGATCGGGGTATGACGCGATGGCTTCGTTGAGAAGCGCGTCCGCCTCCTCGAAGCGGCAAAGCGCATTGATCTCGGTGGTCCGATCCAACAGATCTTTAAAGTTCTCGTCCGGCGCTTTCACGTCGAGGTCCGCTGTTTCGGCGGCGCGGGCGCAGGCCCGGCGGCGGCCTGTTCGGCATTCAGCCACGCGACGACGGCATTGCGGTCGAGCTTGTCGTTGTCGTTTCGCGGAATCCGCCGGACCGCGCGGATCACGGTTGGAATCGCATAGGGCTCGATCCGCGACGCCAGCGCCGCCTGCAGCGCCGCTTCGTCGAAGTCCTTGCCGTCGATCTGCTCGACCACGGCCGCAACCGCATCGTTCCACTTGACGACGCAGACCGCGGGCCAGCCGCAATCCCGGATCGCCGCCGCGACCTCGTCGAGCTCGAGGCGATAGCCGTGAACCTTGACCTGGAAATCGAGACGGTCCTTGAAATAGATGCGGCCGTCGACGCGCTCCGACCAGTCGCCGGTGAAATATCCGCGCAGCGAAACGCCATCGAGCTCGAATTGCCTGAAGGCCTGCGCGGTGCGCGCCTCGTCCTTCCAGTAGCCCACGGCAAGCTGCGGGCCCGTGATGACGAGCTCGCCTTCATCCGGATGACTGCCGCCGACGAGGTGCAATCCCATGCCCGCAATAGGCCCGCCGATTGAGACCGTGGCGCGACAGGCATCGCGGTAATTTTGTGAATTCAGGTTCATCGCCGTCATCGAGACAGTGGCCTCGGTGGGGCCATAGAGGTTGATGACGTCGGCGTCGGGGCGGGCGGCGAACAGCGCGTCGAGATGCGTGGGCAGCAACGGCTCGCCGCAGAATCCGAACAGTCGCACCGAGCGCAGCAGGTTCGCGTTGATCTGCCGCGCCTGTGCCATCAGGCTGACCACGCTCGGCACCGAGACCCAGACCGTGATGCCGGTGTTGTCGATGGTGCGCGCCGGCATCAGCCGCTCGCCGGCGCTCACCAGCGGACACAAGGTCGCGCCCGAGCCGAGCGCGCCGTAGATCTCCAGCACGCTGACGTCGAACGCGATGTTCGGATGCTGCGAAACCCGGTCGCCGGGATGCATCGGGATCGCGCCCGCGGCCCAGTCGACATAATGATCGAGCGCGGTGCGCGGGATCATCACGCCCTTCGGCGTGCCGGTGGATCCTGACGTGAAGATGACATAAGCGAGCCCGTGGCGCGTGCCGCGGCCGTCGAACGGCTTGCTTTGCTTCGCCGTGGCCGGATCGATGAGCTTCGCCAGCGGCGCTTCTTGCGCAAGTTCCGACGCAAGCGTCGGGTCGTCGGCAATGATGACGGTCGGCTGAAGCTGCGCCGCGATACGGCGAAGCTTCGCCACCGGCGCGGCGGTGTTCAGCGGCGTGTAGTACCCGCCGGACAATCCCGCGGCGAGCATCGCCGCATAGGCGTCGGCGCCTTGCGGTAACGCGATAAGCACGCGCGGCTCGTCGCCGGTTTGAAACGCCGTCGCAAAGCGCCGAACCTGCTCCTCGAGCTGCGCGAAGCTCGGTTGACCGGAATCGTGGAACACGGCGAGGTGTGCAGGGTTTTCCCTGACGGCGCACAAGAACCGATCGACGGCGTCGAGCGTTGGCTTCACGTCGGTTGGGTGACTTTTGCTGGGCGGCATGTGCGATTGGCGGTCAACAAGCATCATGCTAAGCGTGACGAAACGACGCATCGCCCCGCGGCTTCATAACGCAACAAGGATGTGCATTGCAATGGTCGGGGCTCATTCCATT
>CAKZHN010000483.1 GCA_936924235.1 uncultured Rhodoplanes sp.
GAAGAACAGCCAGTTGCGGCCGGGCGCCTTGGTGGCCATGCGCTCGTGCAGGAAGGCGCGGAATGGCGCGACGCCGGTGCCCGGGCCGACCATGATGATCGGCACGTTCGGATCTGCGGGCAGGCCGAAGGCGTGGGCCTTCTGCACATAGACGCGGAGCTTGTCGCCGGGATTGACGCGGCCGGCGAGGAAGGTGGACGCCACGCCGAGCCGGGTGCGCTTGTTGATGTCGTAGCGCACTGCGTCGACGGTGAGCGAGACGCGGCCCTTCGTGACCTTGGGCGACGACGAGATCGAATAGAGCCGCGGCTGCAGCGGATCGAGCGCCTCGATGAGGGCCTCGGGGTCGGGCCGCACGCCGCGGAACTTCTCGATCGCGGCTAGCACGTCGAGGCTCGCGGCATCGCCGTCGGGATCCTCGCCGGCGGCCAATGCCTGGGCCTTCTTCCGGCGGTCGCCGCCGGTGATGTAGGAGAACAGCTGGAACAGCATGTCGGGCGCGGGCGACAGCGAGACGCCGTCGGTCAGCACCTCGCGCAGCGTGCGACCGCCGATCGGGAAGTCCGCCGGCGCGTCGAGCGCCGTGAGCACCGCCTCGACCAGCCCGGGATCGTTGGTCGGAAACAGGCCGAAGGAATCGCCGACCGTGTAGTCGAGATTGCTTTCGGCGAGATCGAACTCGATGTGCCAGGTCTCTTTCGCCGAGCCCTTCTTGTTCAGGCGTGTGCGGGAGACGAAGGTCGCGAGCGCCGGGTTGTCGCGGGAGGTGCCGGGCGCCCCTGCAGGCTTTGCGGAAGGCAGCTCGGGCTGAACCGCGGGCTTCGCCGCCGCCGGCGCCGAGCCGATCTCGGCATGGAGCGACTTCAGCATCCGGGTGGTTTCCTTGCCGCCCGGCACGCAAAGGTTCAGCCGCTCCTCGCTCTTGCCGAAGATCGCGTCCGCGTACTGCTTGCAGTCATAGCCGCACTGGCCGCAGTCCTGCTGGCCCATCGCCGCCATCATGCGGCGGTTGAGCGCCTTGCCTTCGGCGAGCTTCATGCGCTCGACAAGCGGCATGGTCTGGTCGTGCCACGGCGCCTCGTCCTCTTCGGCGCCGATCTGCACGCCCGGCATCAGCGCCTGGGCTTCCTGCGGCGACAGCGCCGCTGCGTCGCTTTCAAGAAGACCCGCGAAGAAGCCGTTCAGCCAGTTGCGCTGCTCGGGCGTGAACGGCGCATTTTCCGGCACGATCGAGGAAAGCGGCGGACGCATCGGAGCGTTCATCATGCTGCGACCTCTGCGAAGATTTCAGTCAGCGCCGCGATCTCGTGGCGGCGCGTGAAGGCCTGGAAGCTCTCGCCGGGCGCGGCGCGCCGCGCGAGATAGCCCTTCAGCATGCGCTCGACGACCTGAGGCGCATGCTCGGCCTTGACGTCCCTGTAGATCTCGCGGGCGAGCGCGGCTTCCGGGCCGAAACCGCCGCCGACCAGGATGTGATAGCCCTCGACGGTGTCGCCGTCGTCGTTGATCGCGACCTTGCAGGCGATCAGCCCGATGTCGCCGATGTAATGCTGCGCGCAGGAATGATGGCAGCCGGTGAGATGGATGTTCACCGGTCCGTCGAGCTTCACGCGCGCCTCGCACCAGCGCGCGATGTCTTCGGCGTGTCCCTTGGTGTCGGACGCCGCAAAGCGGCAGCCCTTGTTGCCGGTGCAGGCGACGAGGCCGGCGCGGATCGAGGACGCCTTGGTGCTCAGCCCGAGCTTTGCGACCGCGGCCTCGACCAGCGCGACATTGCCGGTCGGCACACCCGAAATCAGCAGGTTCTGCCACACGGTCAAACGGATGTCGCCGTCGCCGAGGTCCTGGGCGATCCGGGCGAGGCCGCGCATCTGCGCGCAGGAGAGCTTGCCGACCGGCAGCACCACGCCGACCCAGTGCAGGCCTTCCTGCTTCTGCGCATGCACGCCGATATGGGCGGCGCGGTCGAACATCGGCCGCGGCGCCAGTGCCTCGGCCGGCACGCGCGTGAGCTTTGCGCCAAGCTCTTCCTCGACCAGCGCCAGGTACTTTTCGAAGCCCATGGCGTCGAGCACGTACTTCATCCGCGCCTTGTTGCGGTTGGTGCGGTCGCCATGGGCGCTGAACACCCGCACGACGGCGTCGGCCACTTTCGTCGCGTCGGCAGGCTTCACGATCACGCCGGTGTCGCGGGCAAAATCCCGATGGCCGGTGATGCCGCCGAGCGCCAGCTTGAACCAGACGCCGGGTTCGACGCCGAAGCCGTCCTTCACTGCGATAGCCTGGAAGCCGATGTCGTTGGTGTCCTCGAGAACCGGGATGAGGCCCGCGCCGTCGAACGCGACGTTGAACTTGCGCGGCAGGCCGTAGAGCCCGCGCTCGTTGAGGATGTGGTGGTGCCAGGCCCGCGCGTAGGGGCGGGTGTCGAGCAGTTCCTGCGGATCGATGCCCGCGGTCGGCGTGCCGGTGACGTTGCGGATGTTGTCGGCGCCGGTGCCGCGTGAGCAGAGGCCGAGGTCGACGATGCCTTCCAGCACGTTGATGGCGTTCTTCGGCTCGATCTCGCGGATCTGGAAATTCGCCCGGGTCGTAACGTGCGAATAGCCGCCAGCGAACTGTTCGGCCAAGTCTGCGAGCCCCGAGAGCTGCCAGTGCTTGACGATGCCGTTCGGCACTCGCAGCCGGCACATGTACGAGGTCTGGGCCGGCGCCACGTAGAACAGTCCGTAATAGCGCCAGCGGAAATTATCGGCGGGCTTCGGCGGCTCGTTGTTCGCCGCCTGCTCCTGCAGGCGGTGATAGGCGTCGAACGGATGCTCGTCGCGCTTGAACTTCTCGGACTCGCTGAGCTTGCCGCCGGCCGCGACCGTGCGGTCCTGCGCCGCGATGTGCTCCGCATCGGGACCGGACGGTGCCGCTGCCGCGGGTTTGCCGGGCCCGCCGCCTGAGCGCGCGATCAGAAGCCCGGAGGTGAAACCCTCCAGGTAGCGCTTCTGCTCGGGCGAGAAGTCCGCTGACATGGCGCCTTACGCCGCCTCCACGAAGTGATGGCGCTCGTAGAGGAACTCGAGCACGCGCTGGCGGCACTTGAGGTACGTGGCGTCGCCGGCGAGCGCGAGGCGCTTTCGCGGCCGCACCAGCGGCACTTCGAGAATTTCGCCGATATGCGCCGCGGGCCCGTTGGTCATCATCACGATGCGGTCGGACAGCAGCACCGCCTCGTCGACATCATGGGTGATCATCAGGACGGTGTTGCCGAGCTTGGAATGGATCGCCATCACCGAGTCCTGCAGGTGCGCGCGGGTCAGCGCGTCGAGCGCGCCGAACGGCTCGTCGAGCAGCAGCACCTTCGGCTCCATTGCGAGCGCCCGGGCCAGCCCTACGCGCTGCTTCATGCCGCCGGAGATTTCGGAGGGTCGCTTGTCCTTGGCGTGGCTCATTTGCACGAGGTCGAGGTTGTGCATGATCCAGTCGTGGCGCTCCTGCCGCGACTTGATCGACGAGAACACCTTGTCGACCGCGATCTTCACGTTGGCGTAGACCGTCAGCCACGGCAGCAGCGAGTGGTTCTGGAACACCACGGCGCGGTCGGGCCCGGGATCGTTGACCTCCTTGTTCTCGAGCAGCACGGCGCCGGCCGAGACCGGCATCAGGCCCGCGACCAGGTTGAGCAGCGTGCTCTTGCCGCAGCCGGAGTGGCCGATGATCGAGACGAACTCGCCCTTCTCGATGCCGAGCGTGACGTCCTTCAGCACCTCGGTCGTGGCGGAGCCGCGATTGAAGCTTTTGTCGACGTGATCGATCTTCAGATACGGATAGGTCGGCATCGTTGTGTTCCTTAGTTCGCCGAGGTGCCGCGGGTGACGACGTTTGCGATGAAGGCGACGATGCGGTCGAGCACGAAGCCCGTGCCGCCGATGTAGACCAGCGCGATCACGATGTCCGAGAGCCGCGATGAGTTCCACGCGTCCCAGATGAAGAAGCCGATGCCGACGCCGCCGGTCAGCATCTCGGCTGCGACGATGGCGAGCCAGGACAGGCCGATGCCGATCCGCAGGCCCGTGAAGATGTAGGGCGCGGCCGCCGGGATCATCACCTTGACGAAGAACTCGAAGTGATTGAGCCGCAGCACCGCCGCGACGTTGCGATAGTCCTGCGGAATGTTGCGGATGCCGACCGCGGTGTTGATGATGATCGGCCATACTGCGGTGATGAAGATCACGAAGATCGCCGACGGCTGGCTGTCGCGGAACGCCGCCAGCGAAATAGGCAGCCAGGCGAGCGGCGAGATCGTGCGCAGGATCTGGAAGATCGGATCGAGTCCGCGCATCGCCCAGACCGACTGGCCGACCAGGGCGCCGAGCAGGATGCCGATCACGCTGGCAAAGCCGTAGCCGATGGCGACGCGCTGCAGCGAGGTCAGCACGCGCCAGCCGAGCCCGATATCCTGCGGACCCGCGACGAAGAACGGATCCACGATCAGATCGCGGGCCTCGCTCCAGATCTTCGACGGCGACGGCAAGGTCGCGCCCTGCTTCGAGCACAGGATCTGCCAGACCACCAGGATCAGCGCGATCATGACCAGCGGCGGGATCAGCTTGGCGGCAAGCTCCTTGCCGGCCGGGACCAGCCTGGTCTTGAGATAGCTTGCTTTCGGCGCCGGCAGCCGCAGCACTTCGCCCGTGGTGGCGAGCGGAATTGCTGCGACGCTCTCGGTCTTAACGGCCTGCATGTTCATCGACTTTCTCTCCGAAGGCCCGTGCTTGTGGTCACACTTCGACGCGCTTGATCGAAAGGCTCTTGAGGTAGGCGGTGGGGTTTTCCGGATCGAAGACCTTGCCGTCGAAGAAGGTCTCCTTGCCGCGCGAGGCCGATGCCGGGATATCGGCTGCCGCAACCGACAGCTCCTTGGCGGCGGTGCGCCACAGGTCCTCGCGGTTGACCTTGTCGACCAGCGCCTTGATGTCGGTTGAGGGCTCGAATTTGCCCCAGCGGATGTCCTCCGTGACGAACCAGGCGTCATGGCTCTTGAACGGATACGAGGCGTGGTCGCTCCAGAACTTCATGTACTGCTTGGTGCCCTTCTCGATGCGGCCGTTGCCGTAGTTGATGTCGCCCTTGGCGCGGCCGACGATGTCGGCGACCGGCACGTTGAACCATTGCCGCTTGCCGACGATGGCCGACATCTCTTCCTTGTTTTCCATCTTGTCGCACCACTGCTGGGCCTCCATCACGGCCATCAGCAGCGCCTTGGCGGCGGCGGGATTCTTGTCGACCCATTCGGCGCGCAGGCCGAGCGCCTTTTCCGGATGCTTCGACCAGATCTCGCCGGTGGTGCAGGCGGTGAAGCCGATGCCCTGGTTGACGAGCTGCTCGTTCCACGGCTCGCCGACGCAGAAGGCGTCCATGTTGCCGACCTTCATGTTCGCCACCATCTGCGGCGGCGGCACCACGATGGTCGAGACGTCCTTGTCGGGATCGATGCCGCCGGCGGCCATCCAGTAGCGGATCCAGAGGTCGTGGGTGCCGCCCGGGAAGGTCATGGCGAGCTTGACCTCCTTGCCCGAGGCCTTCTTCTTCTCGAAGGCGGCCTTCAGCGGCGAGGCGTCGGCGGTGACCTTCAGGTCCTTGTATTCATCGGCGACCGAGATCGCCTGCGCGTCGAGATTGAGCCGCGCCAGGATGTACATCGGCGTCGGCACGTTGTTCTGCGTCACCTTGCCGGCCGAGATCAGGTAGGGCATCGGCGTCAGGATGTGCGCGCCGTCGATGCCATTGTTGGCGGAGCCCAGCACGATGTTGTCGCGCGTCGCGCCCCACGACGCCTGCTTGGCGACCTCGACGTCGGGCATGCCGTACTTGGCGAACAGGCCCTTCTCCTTGGCGATCACCAGCGGCGAGGCGTCCATCAGCGCGATGTAGCCGAGGACCGCCTTTGTCACTTCCGGCCCGGCCGCCTGCGCGACATTGGCGCCGAACGGGAATTGGCTCTGCACGGCGCCGAGCAGTGCGGCGGTGCCGGCGCTGGCCTTGAGGAACGATCGACGCGTGATGCTCTTGCTGCCGGTGCTCTTGGTGCGGCGGTCGCTGGTCATGTCTTCCTTGCCCTCTCTGGTTTTGATCCCGTCGCCGATGCCCCTGCAGGCACCGATTTCAGGCAACAAAAAAGCCGCAGCCTGAGGCGCGAAGAGCCTCCCCAGGACAGCGGCGTTGCTATGCGGCCCGTCGTTGGACCTGACACCGCTGCTCGCGCATCGGCATCGCTCAACATCCTCCATTCAAAGGACGTGCCAGTTGGGGTGCAGTGCAAAAGAGCCCGCAGTGTCAATGCTTTGCGGTCATTGCACAGCGATGCGGCAGGGCGTTTTTGACGGTTTGTGCTGCCCTACTCAGCCACCAATTGTTGGTTTTTTGTGCAGCGCAATATTTAGGCAGGGGCGACGCTCAGCCGGTCGGCACGCGGCCGATCCGCCACGCAGCGAGGTGTGCGGCGATGTCTCGAGGGTCGAACTCCGGCCCGGCAAACGCACCGATGCTCGCCGGCGGACTCGCAGGCACGCCGTTCATTCCCGCAGTGGCCGCGTCATAGAGATCGGGCCGGAACACCGCCATGGCGGCACGGCACATCTCGTCGGAGAACGGCGCCTGGCCCCAGCGCACCATCTGCGCATAGAGCCATGCGGCCTGCGCCGGGTCGGGCCGGCCGGCGCCGTCGCGGCCCACCAGCAGATAATTCGCATCGCTGCGGATCGCGCCGTCGGGCGAGACCTTCAGCTTGCCGTCGTAAGTGCGGCGGAGCACATCGGCCGCGACACCAATGCGGTTGGGTGCGGCGAGGATGGCGCAGACCTCGTCGCGGTTGGCCGGGTCCTCGACGAAGTCTGCGGCCTTGGCGTGCGCCCGCACCAGCGCCGCCAGCAGTTCCGGGTTCTCGCGCGCCCAACGGCTGCGGAAGCCCAGCACCTTCTCGGCCGCGCGCGGCAGGATCTCGGAGACGAAATGCAGGATGAAGCCGATGCCGAGATCGACCGCGACCGAATTCCAAGGCGCGCCGACGCAGAACGCGTCGACATGCCGGTTGGCGAGGCTCTCCACCATGTAGGGCGGTGGCAGCACCACGAGGCGGACGTCCTCGTCGGGATCGACGCCGCCCGCCGCCATCCAGAACCGCAGATGGTAGTTGTGGGTCGAGAACGGAAACGTCATGCCGAAGGTCAGCGGGTCCTGGCCGCGCTGCTTGCGCGTGGCGACGACCTTGGCCAGCGCCTGCGCGGTGACCAGCGGATCGGTGACGTTGCCGTCGGCGGCCGCGGCGATCGAGGCGTACAGCGCGGGCGACACCGAGATGGCATTGCCGTTCACGCCGAGCGCGAACGGCGCCACGATCGGCACCTTGACGTGGCCGAGGCCGAGACTCGACGCGATCGCGATCGGCGCGATCAGATGGGCGGCATCGAACAGGCCGATGTTGAGCTTGTCGCGGATATTGGCCCACGACACCTCGCGCACGAGCTCGACGTCGAGGCCCTCCGCCGCGGTGAAGCCCTTGTCGACCGCGATCAGCAGCGCGGTGGCGTCGCACAGCGGGATGAAGCCGATGCGCAGACGCTTGTCGGTGGTCATTTGAACAGCTCCGCGGCCGTGATCACCGCCTGGGCGACCTCGACGATCTTCTTGTTTTCGTTCATCGCCGTTTTGCGCAGCAGCGCATAGGCGTGCTCTTCGGTCAGGTTCTTCGCCTTCATCAGGATGCCTTTGGCGCGGTCGATCACCTTGCGCTCTTCGAGCTGCGAGCGGGTGCGCTCGAGTTCGCCTTCGAGCCGCGAGAAGGCGTTGAACCGGGAAATGCAGAGGTCGAGGATGTTCTGCACGCGCTCCTTGCGCAGGCCGCCGACGATGTAGGCAGACACGCCGGCGTCGACCGCGGCCTCGATGGAGGCGCGGTCGCTCTGGTCGACGAACATCGCGATCGGCCGCTTCACCACCCGGCTCATCTGGAACATCTGCTCGAGCACGTCGCGGGAGGGGTTCTCCAGGTCGATCAGGATGACGTCGGGGTCGATGCTGTAGATGCGCTGCAGGAGATGCGAGGTCTCGTCGATCCGCACGACCTGCACATGACCGGCCTCCCGCAGCCCATCCTCCAGGATGGCGGCACGGATCGGGTTCTTGTCGACGATGACGATCTTGAATGAAGGGTCCACGGCCCTGAATAAAATTCAAGCAACGTGCCAACCGCCCCTAGGGCACGATTTTCCCTGCGGAATGAAAGGCTTGAGCTGCGAACGCCGCGCTTTGCCGTCGTCCGTTTGGCGGAGAGCGACTGCCTGAAATTTGTGCGATGCAAAATAAAACGGCAGGGGAGCTGCCGCGCAGGCGCAAAGGCCCGCGCTTAAACGAACATTAACCAAATAAATTAATAACTTGGCAGGTACGGCGGCATGGGCCGCCCGCCGGGTGAAAGGCCTTAGCCGCGTGACCACGCTTTCCCACCGCGACAGCGCCCCTCGGAACTGGAACGGCGCGCTGCGGTCGCTGGCCGACCGGTCGCGCTCGGTCTGCCTGATCACCCCGCCGTCCGCGTTCCTGCTCGACGAGCGGGTGTTCGTCAGCCTCGGCGTGCTGAAGGTCGCGGCGAGTCTCGAAGCCCAGCGCTGGCGGGTGAACCTGCTCGACCTGTCCGGCGTGGAGAATTTTCTGGCGCCGTTGGAAGACTATCTCGCGACCTGCCAGGACGCGGCGATCGGCATCACGGCGACCACCCCGCAGCTTCCGGCCGTGATCCAGATCGCCAAGACCATCCGGCGGCTGCGCCCTGACCTGCGGCTCATTCTCGGCGGGCCTCACGTCACGCTGGTCTGTTCGGCGCAGAAGCTCGAGAAGAAGCGCAACGTCGTGAACGGCCGCGGCCATCGCTCGGCCGCGCAACTTGAAGCGATCTTCGACGTGCTGTGCAGCGGCGACGGCGAGCTTGCAATCTTCGAGGCCTTGAAGGACGACGCGCCCAAGGTGGTGGACGGCGACGACCCGAAGGGCGGGCTGTTCCTCACCGATGCGATGTTCACCGAGAGCCCGCTGCCGGCGCGGCATCTCGTCGATCTGAAATCGTATCACTACAGCATCGAGGGTCACCGCGCGACGAGCCTCATTGCTCAGCTCGGCTGTCCGTTCGGCTGCGGCTTCTGCGGCGGCCGCAACTCCAAGAGCCTGCGCCAGATCCGCAACCGCTCGGTCGAGTCGATCCTGCTCGAGGTCGAGCATCTCAACCGCGACCACGGCTACACCGGCTTCATGTTCTATGACGACGAACTCAACGTCTCGAAGAGCTTCGTCGAGCTGATGAACGGCTTGAGCGACCTGCAGTCGCGGCTCGGCGCCGAGTTTCGCCTTCGCGGCTTCGTGAAGTCGGAGCTGTTCACCCTGGAGCAGGCCACGGCGATGCGCCGCGCGGGCTTCCGGTGGCTCCTGTGCGGCTTCGAGGCCGCCAACGAGCGGATCCTCGTCAACATCGACAAGCGCGCCAAGCTTGCCGACAACGACCGTTGCGTCGGCTACGCCAAAGAGGCCGGGCTCAAGGTCAAGGCGCTGATG
>CAKZHN010000484.1 GCA_936924235.1 uncultured Rhodoplanes sp.
GAAGTTCAGCCCGGTGTCCACGAACGCGGGCATGCGGCCGGATGCCGCTTCGATGATGATGCGACCGGTCGGTGTCGGCCGCACGTCGCGCGGGCCGATCGGTGTCGACGGATTGACGATGACCGCGGGCAGGCGCTCCCGCGCCACCATGTCGAGGACCACGTCCTCGGCCATTACCTTGCTGCGCTTGTAGGCGCCAATCGCGGCATCGGCGGGCAGCTTGCGGGTCTCGTCGGCGATGCCGCCTGAGCGAAGATCGAAGGTCGCGACCGAACTGGTATAGACCACGCGCTCGAGGCCGGCGCGCAGCGCCTCTTCCATCATGATGCGGGTGCCGTCGACATTGGCGCGAATGATGTCGTCGGGCGACGGGGCCCAGAGCCGGTAGTCGGCCGCCACATGGATCAGGTAACGCGCGCCCTTGAGCGCGGCTGCGACCGACGCGCGGTCGCGCATGTCGCCGACAAACACCTGATCGGCCGGATCGATATTGGTGCGCGGGCTCGAAGCCCGGACCAGCACGCGGACCGGGAACCCTTCGCGGCGGAACACGTTCGCGACCGCCGCGCCGACAAAGCCGCTGGCCCCGGTGACCAGCACCGGACCACGGCTTTGCGAGGCTTGTTGCGCGTCCGGCGCCATGAGCGATGTTATCCCTGCGAATGCGGTCCCGGCTGTTGAAGGCAATAAACCCAGCGTCGTCAACAGGGTCGGCAACCCCGAATTGGCTGTAATCGGGTGAAACATGCTGTGATGCTTGGGGTCGCAGCCGGGAATCTCCTGGTTGTCGCGTCGCTGGTGGAAGGTTGGGCTTGAAGGTTCAACCGGGGTTGCGGCTCGTCTCGGCGATCGATGCATCAAATGACACGTGGTCGCTCGGACGTCCTACGCCGGCGTCGAGACCACACAGCGCCATCCCCCGTCGTACTTCGGCCTGTCGATCTCGGTTCCGACCGGCGACAAGTAAGCGCTGCTGCAGCGAGCCGTTGAAATTCGCAAACGGGGATTGTTCAGGGCGCAGAATTTGCTTCAATAGGTATCGGAATGGGGGATGCCTTGGATCCTGCGCGATACGGGCAGCGAGCGATCGAGTTCACGTTCGAGCTCGACCAGCTCAATACGCCCGAAGCCATCATTGCCAAGATGTCGGCCGCGCTCGGCGAGTTCGGCTACTCCTCGTTTTTGATCTCGACCTCGCCGGAGGTTGTTGCCGGTACGGGTCAGCCGTACTTCCTGCTCAACGGCTGGCCGCCGGAGTGGGCCGAGGTCTACGCCCAGCACGACTATTACAAGGACGATCCGATCGCGACCTGGTGCCGCCAAACGGTCAATCCATACGAGTGGTCGGAGGTCCGGTACGATCCCGAGAAGTGGCCTCGCGCCGCGACCGTGATGAATGCGGCCACGGAATTCGATCTGCGCGAGGGCTTTGTGGTTCCGATCCTGCATCCCGACGGCATGATGGGTGCCGTCACCATGGCGGGGGGAAAACCCGATTTCGATCCCGTCGCCAAGCGCGCCATCCACCTGATCTCGCTCTATGCGCATGCCAAGATACTGTCGATCGTCGGCATGCAAAAGCTGGCCGAACAGAGAAGGCTGAGCGCAGGCGAGCGCGAGGTGTTGACCTGGATCGCCGCCGGCAAAAGCAACTGGGAAATCTCCGAAATCCTCGACATTCCGGAATCGACCGTGGACTGGCGCGTCCGAAACGCCACCAAGAAGCTCGGCGCCGTCACGCGAACCCAGGCGGTGGCAACCGCCATCAAGGCCAGAGAAATCGTTCCCTGAAGCAAAGTGGCGCCGCCGGTCAACTACGCGTTCACGTAGTTGTCCGCGTGCGCACCTGAATTGTTAGCTGCCTCCATTCGATGGAGAGAGGCGGCAATGATTCACCTGGTCACGTCCGACAATCGCGCGCGCTACGCCGACGCGATGGATCAATATTTCAAGTTGCGTCACGACATCTACGTGGTGGAGCGCCAGTGGCGCGGTCTCACGAGCAGCGAAGGCCGTGAAATCGACGACTACGACGACGACGACTCGTCCTACTTCCTGGCGATCGAAGACGGACGCGTGACCGGCGCCTCGCGGATCCGGCCCAGCACCAAGCCGCACATGCTGGAGACGGTGTGCCCGCAGCTCGCCGACGTGCGCGGCATTCCGCGCGGCGACGGCGTTTTCGAATGGACGCGGATCTTCGTGGTCAAGAATCGCCGCGACGGCCGCTATGGCGGCGTTCTGCTGGGCGAGCTGTTTGCCGCCGCCATCGAGTACGGCGTCGAAGAGGGCATCGACGAATATTCCATCGCGCTCGAAGCCTGGTGGCTGCCGCGGCTCCAGGCGCTGAGCTGGAGGCTTCGGCCGCTCGGCCTGCCGGCCCTGATCAATTCCGACTGGTGGATGGCAGCGACCCTGCCGCTCGACCTCCAAACCCTGCACGCGACGCGCGGGTTTTACGAGCTGAAAGGCCCGAGCTTCGTGCGCGAGGGGCTGCCGTCCCGGCCGATGAGCCGGATCGCCTGAACGAAGAGAGGAGGCAACGTCATGCTGACAGCCTACGATCTCATATGGATGGCGGCGGAGCGCAGCCCGGACGCTCTGGCGCTGGTCGACGATCAGAGCGGCCGCCGTTTCACCTACCGGCAGCTCATCGCCGAGACCGACCGCATCGCCGCGGGTCTCTGGCAGCGCGGCCTGCGGCCCGGAGACCGGGTGGCCACTGTGCTGCCCAATCGCCTGGAGTATCCGCTCGTCCTCATCGCGCTCACGCGCATCGGGGCGGTGCCGGCGCTGATGAACTTCCGCCTGGAGCCGAACCAGCTTGCCGCGCTGATCCGCGACGGCGAATGCCGGGGCGCCATCGTCGGCGACAACCCCGGCCTGATCGACGCGCTCCGTGCCGCGATGGGACCGGATCACTGTCTGCTCGTGACCGACGGCGGCGGCGGTCCCTTGAGTTTTGCCGGCTGCACCGGCGATCCGGCACTGCTGCCCGGACGCCACAGGCCGGCACCGGAGGACACGGCGTTTATCTTCTACACCTCCGGCACCACCGGCGAGCCGAAGGGCGTGCTCATTCCGCATCGCGCCAGCGAGCCTCGGCTGGCCTGGATCGTACCGTCGACCGGGCTGATGTCGGGCGCCGAGCTCCGGGCGCTGGGCGCCTCGCCGTTGTTTCACGCCATCGGCTTCTACGCTGTGTTCCTGTTCACACTCGCGTACAACGGCACCTATTACACTTTGCCGGCCTTCGACCCGGCCGCGACCGTGGACCTGATCGAACGGCATCGGATCACGTTCGTATTCGCCATACCCACCATGTTCCAGGCTCTGCTTTCCGCGCCGAACTACCTGCCCGAGCGGCTGCGTTCGATCGAGCACGTCATCTATGGCGGCCAGCCGATCGCGCCAGGCCTGCTGGAACGCATGCAGGACGAGTGGCCTGCGATGGTGCGGCACGCCTATGGCACCACCGAACTGATGGCCGCGCTCTACAATCCCGATCCGGTCAGCACGCCGCGCACGCTGCGGCCCTGCTATGGCGCCCGGATCCGGGTGATCCAGATCGG
>CAKZHN010000485.1 GCA_936924235.1 uncultured Rhodoplanes sp.
GCTCAGGTGCGTCTCGCGCAAGCCGCCATGGCCCAGCGCGATACTTCAGTTTCCGATCTCTGCAAGGAACTCGGCATCGAGCGCGTCACTCTCTACCGATATGTCGGTCCCAAAGGCGAGCTCAGAGACCATGGAAAGCATGTTCTCGGACTTACGTAGCAACTCGTTTCTTTTCGCAGGTTGAGCCACCTCCGCGCTTCATCAGAAAACTGAAGGAACCTCCATTGAATCGAACTAATATTTTTTTTGGTGAATCGCATTCTGACTGGTTGCCTGTCAGAGGCGGAGAATCTGGTGATTTTGTTTTTCGACGTGGTGACGGGCATGCCTTCGCGAAAATCGCACCTGCTTCCCGCCGCGGTGAGCTCGCTGGAGAGCGTGACCGCCTCATTTGGCTCAAAGGTCGAGGTGTGGCTTGCCCCGAGGTGATCAACTGGCAGGAGGAACAGGAGGGTGCATGCTTGGTGATAACGGCAATTCCGGGAGTACCGGCGGCTGATCTGTCTGGAGCGGATTTGCTCAAAGCGTGGCCGTCAATGGGGCAGCAACTTGGCGCTGTTCACAGCCTATCGGTTGATCAATGTCCGTTTGAGCGCAGGCTGTCGCGAATGTTCGGACGCGCCGTTGATGTGGTGTCCCGCAATGCCGTCAATCCCGACTTCTTACCGGACGAGGACAAGAGTACGCCGCAGCTCGATCTTTTGGCTCGTGTCGAACGAGAGCTACCGGTGCGGCTCGACCAAGAGCGCACCGATATGGTTGTTTGCCATGGTGATCCCTGCATGCCGAACTTCATGGTGGACCCTAAAACTCTTCAATGCACGGGTCTGATCGACCTTGGGCGGCTCGGAACAGCAGATCGCTATGCCGATTTGGCACTCATGATTGCTAACGCCGAAGAGAACTGGGCAGCGCCAGATGAAGCAGAGCGCGCCTTCGCTGTCCTATTCAATGTATTGGGGATCGAAGCCCCCGACCGCGAACGCCTTGCCTTCTATCTGCGATTGGACCCTCTGACTTGGGGTTGATGTTCATGCCGCCTGTTTTTCCTGCTCATTGGCACGTTTCGCAACCTGTTCTCATTGCGGACACCTTTTCCAGCCTCGTTTGGAAAGTTTCATTGCCAGACGGGACTCCTGCAATCGTCAAGGGATTGAAACCTATAGAAGACATTGCTGATGAACTGCGCGGGGCCGACTATCTGGTATGGCGCAATGGGAGGGGAGCAGTCCGGTTGCTCGGTCGTGAGAACAATCTGATGTTGCTCGAATATGCCGGGGAGCGAATGCTCTCTCACATCGTTGCCGAGCACGGCGACTACCAGGCGACCGAAATTGCAGCGGAACTAATGGCGAAGCTGTATGCCGCATCTGAGGAACCCCTGCCTTCTGCCCTTCTCCCGATCCGGGATCGCTTTGCAGCTTTGTTTCAGCGGGCGCGCGATGATCAAAACGCAGGTTGTCAAACTGACTACGTCCACGCGGCGATTATAGCCGATCAAATGATGAGCAATGCCTCGGAACTGCGTGGGCTACATGGCGATCTGCATCATGAAAACATCATGTTCTCCAGTCGCGGCTGGCTGGTGATAGATCCCGTCGGTCTGGTCGGTGAAGTGGGCTTTGGCGCCGCCAATATGTTCTACGATCCGGCTGACAGAGACGACCTTTGTCTCGATCCTAGACGCATTGCACAGATGGCGGACGCATTCTCTCGTGCGCTGGACGTCGATCCGCGTCGCCTGCTCGACCAGGCGTACGCTTATGGGTGCCTTTCCGCAGCTTGGAACGCGGATGGAGAAGAGGAGCAACGCGATCTAGCTATCGCGGCCGCGATCAAGCAGGTGCGACAGACGTCATACTAGATATCAAGCGACTTCTCCTATCCCCTGGGAACACATCAATCTTACCGGAGAATATCGTTGGCCAAAGCCTTAGCGTAGGATTTCGCCCTCTCCCGCAAACGACCCCGGGGCGACGGCGCCTGCGGTCACCGGCCCGATCCCCAGTATGGTGCATAGGCGCTGGAGTTCGGTGTCCGTTCGCGACGCGGTCGCCAGTTCATCGCCCAGCCGCTCGATCGCGTCCGTCAGCCGTGCGATCTGGTCGAGGTAGATCGCGCCCATCGCTCGTACCGCGGCGGGCAGGTCGCTTGTCTCGTCGGCCAGGGCTTCCTCCAGCACCTCCAGGTTCGCCGGCCCTTTCGGCACGACGATTCCGAACTCGGCCAGATGGCCCCGCTGCGCGTTGATGAGCTGCGTGCGCTGGCGGACCAGACGCTGGTACGTGCGGAACGCCACCGCATGCCCTTGCGTCTCCGCGCTCTTTACGTGATGCCGCAGGTAGGGCATCCACTGCATCAGTTCAGCGCAAATCCCAGGTCAGCTCTCAGCGCAAATCAACACCGTCGTCTCTAGAGGAGACACCGAAGCCACGCTCGCCTCCGCTACAGCCTTCCTCTACGCAGCCTACGCCATGATCCTCCTGCGCCGTATCGCAAGGGCATCATGACTTCTTAGATGGACTATTAGGTTTAATTTTCTTGAGACGTGCCTCAATCGCAGCCCTTACGGCTGAGGCCCCGTAATGGTGACGGACAAACGCTGCACCCTTTTCAGCGCGCTGACGTCGAAGGTCCGGGCGCTCGTAAACAGTCCTAAATGCATCGACGGCTGACCTCAGGCTTGGCTCCGCCCAAACTTGTTGATGAGGCCAGACATACTCGTCCTCCTCGACTGCACGTAAATGGAAATCTACGGGAAAGCCTGTTTCATTGGTCAGGAAGTCAGTGTTCCCGGAATAGCAGGTTGCAATCACCGGCTTTTCGTAGAACATGGCTTCCGCCATCCCAAAACCGAAACCTTCAGAGCGATGAAGAGAAACGTAGCAGTCACACGTTTGAATTAACCCATGTGCATCGGAACGCGACATATTCTTGTCCAAAATATGGATTCGCGTATCTGCTTTGGATGCTGCCAAAAATTCTCGCTTGAGTTCAGGATGATGTCCGGCGGCCCCAGTTGATTTAAGCACAAGACCAACCGCTTCCGATCTATTAGGGAATGCTTTCTGAAACGCTGTGAGTACCCCTTGTGGGTTCTTGCGGGCCGGAAAAGAGAAGTAGTCGAAGGTGAAGAGGAAATAGAACCGACCATCTTCAAGCCCGTAGTGCGCGCGTGTCAGCGGGGCGTTAGTCGTGGGCTCGATGCAGGGTGGAATCACAACGATGTCACCGTCGAAAACTCTGCTAAAGGCTTCGGCTACGAAGTTGTTAGGTGCCCAAA
>CAKZHN010000486.1 GCA_936924235.1 uncultured Rhodoplanes sp.
AAGGATGCCATGCCGGCGATGCCGCCGGGCGGTGGCATGGACTTCTAAGCCCTGCTTAGAGAGCCAAAAGTCGAAGGCCCGGGAGCGATCCCGGGCCTTCTTCTTTTTGACCAATCGAATTCGGCGCGCCGCGGGCTATCGCAGCACGATGGCTGCGGCTCGCGCGGGCACTTTCGCCGCGCCGAACTCTTCCTGGTTGAAATAGAATTTGCTGATGCAGGTGTCGGCGTGTCGCTCGCCCGGATACACATCGACGATGGTCAGCCTGATCCACGACACGCGCGCGGGCGGAATCTTGATCTCCTCCATCTCGGCGGTGTCCTTGAGCGTGACGGTGCGCGCCGCGCCGCCACTGGTCTCGATGCGGGCGCGCTTGACGCGGCCGTTGGCGCGGAACGTCTCCGGCGTTTTGGCATAGCCGTTGACGAACATGATGGTGCCGATCTTGCGCACCGGCTTCTGGTGCACCGTCACGCTCTGGCCGATGCCGGGTCCGGCGACGCCCTCGCACCAGGCGCCCTCGCCCAGGCCGGTGATCTGATCGGGGCCGTAACTGTTGCCGCCTTGCGGGGCCAGCGTGCTGCTGACGCAGGTGCGCGTCTCGGCGTATTGACCGCCTTGCGTATGGCATATCTCATCGGCGTGCACGGGAGCGACGGTCCATGCGAGCAGTACGATGGCAGTCAGGCGTGTGTTTGTCGGCATGGGCATCGTCGCCCTCTCTCGCGGGAACGCCGATGCTACAGGAGCTTTGTGCCAAAGACTTTGGGCCTTGCGCCCAAAAAGAAACGACCACAACTGAAACGGTGCGCTTACATCCGGCGTCACCGCTTCAATGTGGCCGCTAGGACGGCGAAACAAGATACTCTCCGCCGCCGCTTGAAACCTACTTCTACACGAGGGTCGTGACAGCCAAATGACGACAAAATCAGGTCAAATCCGGGTGGGCATCGGCGGCTGGACTTTCGCGCCGTGGCGCGGGGTTTTCTACCCCAAAGGCCTGTCGCAATCGAAAGAGCTGGCCTACGCCAGCGAAAGGTTAACGTCGATCGAGGTCAACGGCACGTTCTACAGCTCGCAGAAGCCCGAGACGTTCCGCAAATGGGCCAGCGAGGTGCCGGAAGGCTTCGTGTTCTCGATCAAGGGATCGCGCTTCGTGACCAACCGCCGCGTGCTCGCGGAGGCCGGCGACTCGATCAAGCGCTTCTTCGACTCCGGTGTCACGGAGCTGGGCGATCATCTCGGCCCCCTGCTCTGGCAGTTCGCGCCGTTCAAGAAGTTCGATCCGGTCGACTTCGGCAAATTCCTCGAAGCGCTGCCGCAGAAATTCGACGGCCGCAAGATCCGCCACGTCATCGAGGTGCGGCATGCGAGCTTCATG
>CAKZHN010000487.1 GCA_936924235.1 uncultured Rhodoplanes sp.
ATCTGACGCGCGCCTTCGCCTCGATCGCGCGTTTCGGCGCGCCGGCGCTGCTGATCTTCGCGCTGCTGGTGCCGGCGCTGTTCTATCACAACCGCTACATCCTCGACCTCGGCATCCTGGTGCTGACCTATGTGATGCTCGGCTGGGGGCTGAACATCGTCGTCGGCCTCGCCGGCCTGCTCGACCTCGGCTATGTCGCGTTCTACGCCGTCGGCGCCTACTCCTACGCGCTGCTCGCGACGCAATTCGAGCTGTCGTTCTGGATCTGCCTGCCGATGGCCGGCATCCTCGCCGCCTTCTGGGGCGTGCTGCTCGGCTTTCCGGTGCTGCGGCTGCGCGGCGACTATCTCGCCATCGTCACGCTCGCCTTCGGCGAGATCATCCGCCTCGTGCTACTCAACTGGGCGAACGTCACCGGCGGACCGAACGGCATTCCCAGCATCCCGCGCCCGAGCTTCTTCGGCCTGCCCTTCGTCGACGACGAGACCGGCTTCGCCCATTTCTTCGGCCTCGAATACTCCGGGACGCACCGCGTGGTGTTCCTGTTCTATTTGATCCTCGCGCTCGCGCTGATCACCAACTGGGTGACGCTCCGCCTGCGGCGGCTGCCGATCGGCCGCGCCTGGGAAGCGCTGCGCGAGGACGAGATCGCCTGCCGCTCGCTTGGCATCAACACCACCACGACCAAGCTCACCGCCTTCGCCATCGGCGCGATGTTCGGCGGCTTTGCCGGTTCGTTCTTCGCCACGCGGCAGGGCTTCATCAGCCCGGAATCCTTCTCGTTCAGCGAGTCCGCACTGGTGCTCGCCATCGTCGTGCTGGGCGGCATGGGCTCGCAGCTCGGCGTCGCGCTCGCGGCCCTCGTCATGATCGGCGGCTTCGAGCTGTTCCGCGAATTCCAGTTGTATCGCATGCTAGTATTCGGCTTCGCCATGGTGCTGATCATGATCTGGCGGCCGCGCGGGCTGGTCTCGACCCGCGATCCGTCGATCCATCTCGGCGAGGAGAAGAAGTCGATCGCGGCAACGCTGGTCAAGCAGGGCCAAGGGTAGGCCACCATGAGCGACGGCCCGCCGATCCTGATCGTCGACCACCTGAGCATGCGCTTCGGCGGTCTCGTCGCGGTCGACGATCTGTCGTTCGCCGTGAGCCGCGGCGACATCACAGCGCTGATCGGTCCGAACGGTGCCGGCAAGACCACCGTGTTCAACTGCATCACCGGCTTCTACAAGCCGACCACCGGGCTTCTCCGATTGGCGCACCCCGACGGCGGCGTGTTCTATCTGGAGCGCCTGCTCAACTTCCGCATCTCCAAGCTCGCCCGCGTCGCCCGCACCTTCCAGAACATCCGGCTGTTCTCCGGCATGACGGTGCTGGAGAACCTCGTGGTGGCGCAGCACAACCCGCTGATGCGGGCATCCAAATTCACCTTCGCCGGCCTGATCGGGCTGAAGTCGTATCGCGACGCCGAGCGCGCCGCGATCGACAAGGCGCGCTACTGGCTCGACCGCACCGGTTTGCTCGCGCGCGCCGACGATGCGGCGGGCTCGCTCGCCTATGGCGAGCAGCGGCGGCTCGAGATCGCCCGCGCCATGTGCACCGATCCCGTCCTGCTCTGCCTCGACGAGCCCGCCGCAGGCCTGAACGCCCGCGAAAGCGCCGAGCTCAACGGGCTGCTCACCTTCATCCGCGGCGAGCACCAGACCTCGATCCTCCTGATCGAGCACGACATGTCGGTGGTGATGCAGATTTCCGACCACATCGTGGTGCTGGACTACGGCGTCAAGATCGCCGACGGAACGCCGGAGCAGGTGCGCAACGATCCCAAGGTGATCGCCGCCTATCTTGGCGTCGAGGACGAAGAGGTCGACAAGGTCGGCGCGGAGGTCGGGCTATGACCAATCCGCTGCTGGCCGTGCGCGGCGTCAGGACATTCTACGGCAACATCATGGCGCTGAAGGGCATCGACCTCGACGTCAACGAGGGCGAGATCGTCACGCTGATCGGCGCCAACGGCGCCGGCAAGTCGACCTTGATGATGACGATCTTCGGCCAGCCGCGGTTGAGCGAAGGCCGCATCCTGTTCGATGGCCGCGACATCTCGCAACTGTCGTCCCACGAGATCGCCGAGCTGCGGATCGCGCACCCCCACGTCGTCGCGCTCGAGGCCCGCCAGGCCAACCTCGACGGCGCCGGGGCGATCGGGCTCGACCGGCTGGTGCGCGAGGCCCTGCGCATGCGCCCCGACCGGCTCGTGGTGGGCGAA
>CAKZHN010000488.1 GCA_936924235.1 uncultured Rhodoplanes sp.
CGTGACCGAGCAATCCAAACCCCGCATTGTTCACGACGATTTCCGGCTCCAGTCCAGCGTGCTGCAATCCAAGAGCCAGTTGGTCGCAGGCATCACGCTCAGTCAGATCGAGAGCGATGACGTGCGGCCGCTCGTGCCCTCGAGCCGCAATGTCATCGGCCACCGCGTCGAGCTGCGCCTGACGGCGGGCGACGAGAACCAGCCGATGCCCCCGCTCCGCAAAAGCACCGGCAAGCGCTTTGCCGAGACCTGTCGAAGCACCCGTCACGACAACGACGGGCTCGAGCTGCGGCATGGCGTTCCTTTCTGTGGTCTGCGGCAGCAACCCTAGCTCAAAGCATCCTGTTTGGACGAGCACGGAGTGAAGCGCATAGTGACGCGTCGCGCAAAATGACGCGACGATCAACCATCCATCAAAATATCAGGCTTCTCCCGGCGGAAACAAACGCCAGAGTTCCCTTTGTCATCCCGCGCAAGCGGCGGTACCGAGCGCAAGACGAGCGATCGCGGAACAACCGCGCCGGGCTGGTTTCCGGCTAAGCTATCGACATTCCCACCCGATCTGGCGCGACCAGCCGCAAGCACACCGTCGGTTCCCGCTCAGCAAAGCGGATGCGGTGTCGACGAGGCGATGCAACTCTCCGAAGAAAAGACGCGCAGGTGGCCGCCCGGTTCCCGGCGGCTACCGCAGGACGACCACCGTGGCACCGATTTTGGTTCGGTTGTACAGGTCAATGATGTCGTCGTTGGTCATCCGAATGCATCCGGCGGATGCGGCGTCGCCGATTCTCCAAGGCTCATTGGTGCCGTGGATGCGATACAGCGAAGCTCCCAGATAAAGCGCGCGAGCTCCGAGCGGGTTTCCATCCCCGCCTTTGACCATGGCTGGCAGATCGGGATGCTGCTTGCGGATGTTCGGCGTTGGCGACCAGTCGGGCCATTCGCGCTTGGCGGAAACGGTGTTCACTCCCGTCCAGGCAGAGCCCTCCTTGCCGACACCGATCGTGTAGCGGAGCGCTTCACCATCCCCGAGCACGTAGTAGAGGTGCCGTTCACTGGTGGCTACGACGATGGTCCCACGCGGGTATGACTTGGAATATGGGACCGTGTCGCGCGACGGGATTTTGTAGATGATCCCGAACGGCGTCGACAACAGAGCTTCAGCCCGTGCGCCAGGCGCGTTGCCGACAACGAATAACGACGCGACCAAGGACAAAAGCAGCGATCTAATCTTTGACATGATGACCCGCGTGGTGTTGCAGCGCGGGCAAATTAAGAGTCGGCCGCCCTGTCGTTCTAGTGCAAAACTGCCACATCACGGATTTCAATTCCGCTGACCCGTGACTGCGCGGCGAGGATCGCCTGGCGAACAATGGCGGGGTGGGCGCGGTGTCCAGACCGCGACCGGGACTCAATTCACAACTGCGTCAAGCGCGGCCATGGCATTTGCACCGAAGCAAGATCGACTGGTGTTGATTGTGTCCAGACGCGGTGGAGCGTTTTTCGAGGATTTTTGACCTTCGGCCTCGCAGAATGGCCCGTCCGGTACAGCCTTCTCGAATTGGGACGCCCTAAATGTCCGCTTTCCAGCCCCCTCCAACAGTTAGTCCCAATTGATACCGCCGGGCCCAGCCTGTGGACTGGTGGTCGAAATGGTCTGAATCTACCTCAGTGTGGTTTTTCGGCACTAGGCCCGGGGGGCGCGACAGTGCTTCTCTTTTTCTCGTGTGTATCCTGGACAGGGGCAACAAATGAAAAAGTTGGTTTTGGCACTGGTTTTGGTGGTGGCGGGCGTCAGCCTGGGCGGTTGCTTCGTCGGCAAGAGCCCGGCTCCGGTCATCACCAAGGGCTAATCTGGCCTTCAAAAGCTGAGATTAAGGGGCATCCCTAAACGGATGCCCCTTTGCCTTTCTGGGCTGACGATTCTCGCAGCGCTGACGCGACGAACCCTGGCTTGCTCTCGGGCCGGAGACGAATGCGTGCGCGTTGCTTTGCGGTCGCAGTCTCCGCAGCAGTCATACTTTTTAATGGCAGAGCCGCCTGGACGGTCCTAAAAAAGTTCAATGGGGGCTCCATCGGTTCGACGCAGAAAAGTGCTCTACGTTGGCGGCTACGATCCTGGCGCGGCAGCGGCATTTTATCGGCGCTTCCTCCGGCAACTGGAAATCTTCAAGAGCACCTGGAGTGTTGAAAGCAGCTCTTCGGAACTGTCCATTTCAGGACAGAGCCTGAGCTGGTCGGTGAAAACGACGGCCCACGACTGG
>CAKZHN010000489.1 GCA_936924235.1 uncultured Rhodoplanes sp.
CGCCGGCGTGGTCGCGTCGCCGGGATGGATGAAGACGGGGATGTCGAGGTCCGTGACGAGCTTCCAGAACGGCTTCGCGGCGTCTTCGTCGGGGTAATGGCCGTGATGGCTCGAGTTGATGATCACGGCTCTCGCGTCATCCTGCTTCACGGCGCGCTCGAGCTCTTTCAGGCCTTCATCGCCGCCGCCGGGAATGCAGGTCGCCATCGGCACGAACTTGTCCGGATGGTCGTCGCGGCATTTGGCGAGATAGCGGTTGGAGCTTTCTATCGCGGCCAGCGCGTCCTTCTGGGTCTCGCAGAAGCGGATGTAGTGCACGGCGTTGCTGATCACGGTGCGGTCGAGGCCGACCAGGCGGTGCGCGTCGAGCGCATGCTCCACCGTCATCGGCACCGGGTGCTTCCACCACTTCGGCCCCATGTATTTCGGATCGTTGATGTGGACGTGCCAGTCGATGCGCATCGCAGTTCCTCCCGGATATTGATGGGACGGAGCCGCAGGCTGTTGGCGCGGTGTCCGTCCATTTTCGGAAAGGAAATCAAGCTTCGGCCGCGATCGCCAATCCCAATTTGCTTCTGCTAGTATATCAAAATGATATAGCACGCAGGTCGCGGCCAAAAAGCGCCAAGCCAAGAGCGACACTATGAACACCAAGCAGCTCCGCTACTTCATCGCCATCGCGGGCGAGGGCACCTTCACCAAGGCGTCGGCCAAGCTGCGCGTGGCGCAGCCGGCGCTGAGCCGCCAGATCGCTCTGCTGGAAGACGAACTCGGCACGCCGCTGCTGGTGCGGCATCGGCGTGGCGTCGGCCTGACCGACGCGGGCGAGGCGCTGTTCGACCGGGCCAAGCCCGTGCTGCTGTCGCTCGACCGCATCCAGTCCGAGATCAGGGATTTTTCCGCAGCGCCGACCGGCAAGCTCCGCATCGGCTGCACGCCGACGCTGACCAGCCCGCTGATCGTGCGGCCGGCGCGCCGCATCCTGGAGCGATTTCCGAATGTCGGCGTGCAGATCCAGGAGGGCGTCAGTCATCAGCTCTGCCGCGCCGTGCTCTCTGATGAGCTCGATGCCGCCATCGTCAGCGAGAACCTCGCGGAGTCATTTCTCGCGGCCGAGACGCTGTTCGAGGAGCCGCTCTGGCTGTTCGGGCCGCTCAACCGGAAAACAGCCGGCACCAAGGCGACGCTGCGGCAGATCGCGAGACTGCCGATGATCCTCGCCCGTTCGCCGCAGACCACGCGGCGGATCGTCGACCGCGAGCTCGGCGCGGCAAAGCTGAAATTGAACGTCGTCGCCGAAAGCGACTCGATCCAGGCGACGCGCGAATTCATCATGGCGGGCGTCGGCTTCACCATCGCGCCGTATTCGGCGCTGATCGCCGAGGTCGAGCGCGGGCTGATGTCCGGTCAGGCCATGCCGAAATACTCCATCCGCCGCACATTGGTGCGCCGCAACGACCGGCCGATCAGCCGGGCGCTGGGAGAATTTCGCGCCATGCTCATCGAAGAGACCCGGGAGTTCGGCCGCAGGCTTCCAAGTGTCACCGTGCCGTGAACAGTCACGCGCCAAATTCTGGCCTACACTGCGGGGGTACAGGGAGGCACACCATGAAACAACTTCGGATCGCGGCAACGGCCGCCTTTGCTTTGCTTGCTTGCGGCAGCGCCCGGGCGGCCGACGAGCCGCTGGTGCTGGCGCGCGACGGCTTCATGTATGTCGGCGGCAAGACCATGCAGGTCGAGGGCCGCGACTACATCTTCGGCCAGATGTATGTCGAGATTCGCATCCCGGCGAAGCAGACGCACCCCTATCCGATCATCATGGTGCATGGCGGCTCGATGTCGGGCACCAACTACACCGGCACGCCGGATGGCCGCGAGGGCTGGGCGCAGTACTTCGTGCGCCAGGGCTACGCCGTCTATGTGGTCGACCAGCCGGGCCGCGGCCGCTCGGGCTTTCTGACCGCTGCGACCGGGCCGATGCAGAATTCGACGCGCGACAATTCGGCGTCGCGCTTTGTCTCGCAGGAGAAGACCAAGCTGTGGCCGCAGGCCGTGCTGCACACCCAATGGCCCGGCAATGGCGAGGCCGACGATTCCGCGACCTTGCAGCTGGCCATGAGCCAGCTGCCGGCGATCAAGGACTTCGAAAAGCAGCAGCCGATGGTGCGCGACGCGCTGATCGCACTGGTCGACAAGATCGGGCCATCGATCCTGATGACGCACTCGCAGGGCGGCGCGTTCGGCTGGCCGGTGGCGGATGCGCGGCCGGACAAGGTGAAGGCGATCCTTGCGATCGAGCCGAACGGCCCGCCCGGCCGTTCGCTCGATTTCATCGGCGCGCCGGACTACTTCAAGGAGGGCAAGCTTGCGCTGACCTACGGCGTCACCTCGGTGCCGCTGACCTATGCGCCGCCGCTGCAAAGTCCGGCCGATCTGAAGTTCGTCAAGGAGGACAAGCCGGACGGTCCCGGGCTCGCCACCTGCTGGAAGCAGGCCGAGCCGGCGCGGCAGCTGCCCAACCTGCAGAAGATGCCGGTGATGGTGCTGACGTCGGAGGCCTCCTACCACGCGCCCTACGATCACTGCACCGTGAAGTTCCTGCAGCAGGCCGGCGTGAAGCCGAGTTTCATCCGGCTCGTCGATATTGGTATCAAAGGCAACAGTCACGTCATGATGCTGGAAAAGAACAACATGCAGATCGCAGCCGTGATCGCGGATTGGCTCGACAAGACGCTCAAGGAATAAGGTGAATCTCCGCCTGAGCGAACCGGAGGGTTCGCTCAACGCCGCTTAGGAAAAGCCTCACGAATATCTGTGTGGTATACGGCGTTTGGTTCCAGCAGGCATCGAATGACGCTCGCAGGAGCATCAAGCTGTTGGGCAAACGCTGCAGTTCGATTATGGTGTCGCCGAAACGTTGTTGGTCATCAGCCGGGGGATGTGTCGAGCATGACGATGCGTGTTGTGGTGGTGAGTGCAGCAGTTGCGGTCTTGGCCTTGGCGCACACGCTGGCCCAGGCGGAGCCCGTGAAGCCAGTGTCGCGAAGCATCGGCGCGAGGACCGCCGCGTGCAAGGCGGATTGCAGCGCCGGCCATCTCCACGGCACCTACCGCGCCTACGGCGCATTCGACCCGCAGCTCAAATCCCCCGAGGGCAAGAAGCTGTACGCGGAATGCGTCCGGCTGTGCCTCGACCCGCTGCCGTCGATCTATGTCCAGAAGCCCATCATCGAGGCCGGCGGCTCCTGGTTCGGCAAGACCAAGTCGGACTGCCTGGGCTGCCACGCGGTCGGCAAACCCAAGAGGGGCTGGGCCGGGGTGAATACGCTGCCGGACAACCTCAGGCGCTAGCGCGTCGTGACTGGCGGGCGCGCGGCAGCGCCGTGAGCGGCCGATTGGACGTCGGCTCGCGGCCCCGGCAAGACGCTCAAAGAGCAGGGTGAATTGCTCCGGAGAGCGGCGTTTTTTTGCGAGCCGCCCGAAAACACCTGTTGTCATGGCCCGGTTCCATGGGAAGGTAAGCCATGATGACGAAACCCCTCATGCTTCTTTTTGCGGTCCTGATTGCTTTCGCGACCTTTGCGGCGCACGCGAAGGAAGCGAAAAGGGACGTGAGAAAGAATGAGGGTGTGCCCAAGCTCGAATTCGAGAAGCTCTGCCGCGCCCGGGCCGCGTCGATTGCCAAGCTGGTCGTCGGCACCGGCGGTGATCCTTTCAAGAATTGCGTGGAATCCGAGCAAAGGGCGTTGGACGCGCTCCAAGCCGCATGGAAAGACATTCCGCAAGCCTACAAGGCGGCATGTGTCCATCCGCAGTATTATTCGCCGAGCTATGCCGAGTGGATCGCGTGCCTGGAGATGAGGATCGACGTTAAGAGAATGCGCTCCGAGCAATGACCGGTTCTGCGCCGCTGTAGCGGCGCTTCCAGACGTGTGAATCCCGGACGTGTTCGGACGCTACCGATCCAGCCGCGCAATCAACGCCGACGTATCCCACCGGCTGCCGCCCATCTTCTGCACCTCGGCGTAGAACTGATCGACCAGCGCCGCGACCGGCAGGTTCGCGCCGTTCCGCCGCGCCTCGGCGAGGCAGATGCTGAGATCCTTGCGCATCCAGTCGACCGCGAAGCCGAAGTCGAACTTGTCGTCGCGCATCGTCTTGTAGCGGTTCTCCATCTGCCACGACTGCGCCGCACCCTTGGAGATGGTGGCGATCAAGGCCTCGATGTCGAGCCCGGCCTTCTTCGCAAAGTGAATGCCCTCGGAGAGACCCTGAACGAGGCCCGCGATGCAGATCTGGTTGACCATCTTGGCGAGCTGGCCCGAGCCGGAGTTGCCGAGGAGCTTGCACATCCGCGCGTAGGCCGCGATCACCTTCTCGGCGCGCTCATAGGGGCCGGCATCGCCGCCGCACATTACGGTGAGCACGCCGTTCTCGGCGCCAGCCTGGCCGCCGGACACCGGCGCATCGATGAAGTCGAAGCCGCGCTGCTTCGCCTCGGCATAAAGCGTGCGCGCGATCTCGGCCGACGCCGTGGTGTGGTCGACAAACACCGTGCCCTTGCCCATGCCGTGATAGGCGCCGTTGGCGCCGAGCGCGACCTCGCGCACGTCGTTGTCGTTGCCGACGCACATCATCACGAAGTCCTGGCCGGCCGCGGCTTCCTTGGGGCTCGCGGCCTTCTTGCCGCCGAACTGCTTGACCCACTGATCGGCCTTGGCGGCGTTGCGGTTGTAGACGGTGACGTCGTGGCCGCCCTTGGTCTTGAGATGCCCGGCCATCGGATAGCCCATCACGCCGAGGCCCAGAAACGCCACCTTCGCCATCGTCATCCTCCCTGCAAATATGCGGGTCCGCGCGAGGCCCGCAGGACACTCTAGTTTGTCGTGGTCCGATCATTAACTTGCGGTCGCGCCGTTGACCATAGCGCCTGCGACACTATGGTGACGGCCAAATCTTGCAGGAAAAAGACCCGGGAAAAGAGCCATGCCGGTCACCAAGGACGACGTCATTGCGAGCCTCAACAAGGTGCCGGGCCCCGACGGCACGCCGCTGCCTGCGACCGGCACGCTGTCCGAGATCGTCGCCAACGACGGCAAGGTGTTCTTCTCGCTGACCGTCGATGCCGCGGTGGTGCAGGCCTGGGAGCCGGTGCGAAAGCGCGCCGAAGAGGCCGTGAAGGCCATTCCCGGCGTGCAGTCGGTGATGGTGGCGCTGACCGCCGAGCGCAAGGCGGGTTCGGCGCCGGCGGCCGCCGGGCGTCCAGGGCAGGGCGCGGCGCCCGGGCGCCATGCTCATGGCCATGGCGAGCGGCAGGGGCCGTCCGGCGTGCCGGGCGTCGGCGCGATCATCGCGGTGGCCTCGGGCAAGGGCGGCGTCGGCAAGTCGACCACTGCGGTCAATCTCGCGCTCGGGCTTCGCGACCTCGGCATGAAGGTCGGCGTGCTCGACGCCGACATCTATGGGCCGTCGCTGCCGAAGCTGCTCGGCATCAAGGAGAAGCCGGAGACCATCGGCGGCAACCGTCTCAAGCCTATCGAGCGTCATGGTCTCACGGTGATGTCGATCGGCTTCCTGATCGAGGAAGAGACGCCGATGATCTGGCGCGGCCCGATGGTGATGTCGGCGCTGACGCAGATGCTGCGCGAAGTGGAGTGGGGCACGCTCGACGTGATGGTGGTCGATATGCCGCCCGGCACCGGCGACGCGCAACTCACCATGGCGCAGCAGGTACCGCTGAAGGGCTCGGTGATCGTGTCGACGCCGCAGGATCTGGCGCTGATCGACGCGCGGCGCGGCATCGCCATGTTCAAGCGCGTCAACGTGCCGGTGCTCGGCATCGTCGAGAACATGAGCATGTTCATCTGCCCGAAGTGCGGGACGCGCTCCGACATCTTCGGCCACGGCGGCGCGCGCCATGAGGCGGAGCGGCTCGGTGTGCCATTCCTGGGCGAGGTGCCGCTCGAGATGACGATCCGCGAGACCTCGGACGCGGGCTCGCCGATCGTGGCGTCGAAGCCCGACAGCCCCCATGCGGCAGCTTACCGCAGCATCGCCGAGAAGGTCCGCGAGCAGCTCGGCTCTGGCGCCGCAGCAAGGCCGAGCCCGAAGATCGTCATCGAATCCTGACCGATCCTGACTTAAGTCGGCTTGCAGACCCCAGGACCGCGGGTCATGCTTCCCCCTCTATAAAAAAGACAGGGGAGAACCATGAAACGCCGTCAATTCCTGAAGACTGCGGGGGTGGGCCTGGCCGGTACCGCGATCGCGGCGCCCGCGATCGCCCAGTCGATGCCCGAGCTCAAGTGGCGCTGCACGACCAGCTGGCCGAAATCGCTCGACACCATCTATGGCGGCGCCGAGACCTTCGCGAAGGCGGTCGCTGAAGCGACCGACAACAAGTTTCAGATCCAGGTGTTCGCTGCGGGCGAGATCGTACCGGGCCTGCAGGCCGCCGACGCGGTCTCGGCCGGCACCGTCGAGATGTGCCACACCTCGTCGTACTACTACTTCGGCAAGGACCCGACGTTCACCGTCGGCACGGCGCTGCCGTTCGGCATGCAC
>CAKZHN010000490.1 GCA_936924235.1 uncultured Rhodoplanes sp.
GGTTGCCGTAGCCGTCGGACACGTAGATGTCGCCGTTGCCGGGATCGACCACGATGCCGGACGGCATGTGCAACTGATCGTGCGCGGCGTTCAGTCCTTTGCCTTTCTGCGTGCCGTCGACCGAGTCGAACTTGCCGCGGGTGCCGATCTGCAGCAGCAGCTTCCCGTCCGGCGAATACTTCTGGATGATGCCGTCGGAGTTGCCGGCGACATAGACGTTCTTGTCCTTGTCGACGAAGCAGCCGTGGATCGAGCCCGGCGACGTGGTCTGGTCGCCCCACGAGCCGACCACGTTGCCCTCGGTGTCGAACTTGATGATCGAGGGCGCCGAGGTCGAGGTTTCCTTCTCCTCGTCGGTGATGTTGCGGCGGTTGACCACGTAGATGTGGTCCTGCTCGGCGGTGCAGACGCCGCCGAGCTGCCCGGTGATCCAGTCCTTGGGCAGCGGCTTCGGCCACGTCGCGTCGACCTCGTATCTCGGCGCGGTCTGCGCCAGCGCCGGCGCTGCGCCCAACGCGAGCGCCATCGCGGTCCCAACAATCAATCGATTCATCTGTCGCCTCCCTGCAATGACCTATTCGAATTTCCGGCCGCCGAGATACACCGTCTCGATGCCGCGCATGTTGGTGATGTCGTCGAGCGGGTTTTTCGTCAGCACCAGCAAGTCCGCCGCCTTGCCCTTGGCGAGCGTGCCGAAGTCCTTGTCGATGCCGAGCATCTCGGAGTTGTTCCTGGAGAACGCCACGATGATCTGCATCGGCGTGAGGCCCGCGTCGCGCATCAGCTCCATCTGGCGGTGCTCGAACCAGCCCTGGATGAAGAAGCGGTTGAGCTCGCCGCCGGAGTCGGTGCCGAAGCCGTACTTCACGCCGGCGTCGACCAGCTTCTTCAGATTGCGCTTGTCGGTCGCGAACATGCTCTGGTAGGTCGGTCGCTGCGGATCGGAGGCCTGCTCCTCGCGCTTCTTGGTCCTGAGGATCGCCAGCCGCTCCGGCGTCAGCCCCTTCTGGAAGAACGGATTGTCGGTGAAGGCCGGTCCGTCGCCGAAGGCGAACATCGCCTCCTCGCGGGCGAGCGTCGAGATCACCGAGACGTTCTGCGCCTTCAGCCTGGCGATGAACGCGTCCGGCATCTCCTTGTCGCGCACGTTGTGCACCAGGATGTTGACGTCCTGGTCGACCATGCGCTCCGCGTCGGCGAGCTCGACGATGTGCGCCATGCGGATCTTGTTGTGCTTCTTGGCCTGGTCCATTACGGCGGCGGTGAACTCCGGCGTGAGCTTCGGATAGCGGCCGCCCTGCGCGTCGATCCACACCTTCACGAAGTCGGCGTCCTTCGCCACGATCTCGTCGACCTTGGCGCGGGCTTGCTCGGGCGTCTTGGCCTCCGAGCCCGGTTTGAACGGCTCCGACATGAAGCGGTACATCACGGTCAGGATGCGCGCGCCGCGCAGCTCGCCAGCCTTCTGCCGCTTCTTGAACTCCTGCACGTCGTCCTGGTCGAAGTACATGCTGGTCGTGGTGGTCACGCCGTAGAGCGCGTATTGCCGGAGCTGCGGGTCTCGCGCCGGCGGACCGACATGGCCGTGGCCGTTGATGATGCCGGGCGTGACGAACTTGCCGGTGAGGTCGATCACGGTCGCGCCGGCCGGCGCCTGCGCCGCCGGGCCGATGTCACGAATGCGGCCGGCCTCCATCACGATGGTGACGCCCGCCTGCGGCGGCGCGCCGCTGCCGTCGATCAATGTGGCATTGGTGAGTGCGATGGTCTGCGCCGGCGCGGCGGCAGCGGACAACGCCACAGCCATCAAACCAGCAATCAATGTCTTGAACATCGGAAGCGCTCCAGCTTTGCGGATAAGCGGAGGGCTCCCGTTTCCGGGAGCCCCAAAATCCCGGTGCAAAGTGAGGGGTCCTCGTTGCCGAGGACCCCTCCTGGCACAGGGCCCGTGTGGCCTCACTCAGGCCCGCCGCACCATCGCTGGAAGGAGCTGCTTCACGTTCTGCGCTCCCATCTGTTGGATCATAGCGTGCGTCTCTTCGCGCAGCATTTCAAGGGCCCGTTCGACGCCGGCCTGGCCGAAGGCGCCGAGCCCCCAGATGTATGGCCGGCCGACGCAGACGGCGGTGGCGCCGATGCACAGCGCCTTGACCACATCGGAGCCGCGCCGGAAGCCGGAATCGACCAGGATCGGGATGCGGCCCTTCACGGCTTCGACGATCTCCGGCAGCGCGTCGATGGTCGAGCGGCCGGCATCCTCCGCGCGCGCGCCGTGGTTCGACACGATGATGGCGTCGAGCCCGTTGTCGGCGGCGAGCACCGCGTCCTCGTAGGACAGGATGCCCTTGGCGATCAGTTTCATCTTGGTGTGGTCGCGCATCTTCTTGAAGAAGTCCCAGGTCATGTTCGACGACTGGGTGTTGCGCAGCCCGGTGAGGTCGAGGTCCTTCCACATCGCGCGGGTCTTGAGCGAGTTGGCGAAGCTCGAACGGTCGTGGCAGCCGGAGCAGTTGCGGGTGTCGTCGGGCCGCAGCCGGAACAGGGTTTCCTGGTTGCGGCCGCCGCTCCTGTCGACCGTGACGGCGAGCGCGGTGCAGCCGGCGTTCTCGGCGCGCTTGGTGATGGCGGCCGCCACCTCCCACTTGTTGGTGGCGTAGAGTTGCATCCAGATCGGCGCGCCGCGCGCCTTGATCACATCCTCGACCGGGTCCGACGTCATGGTCGAGAGGATCTGCAGATGGTCGCCGGCCTTGGCGGCGCGGGCCACGCCCGACTCCGCGTCATCGTGGAACGAGCGCTGGCCGCCGACCGGCGCGCAGACGATCGGCGAGGCGTATTTGGTGCCGAGGATGTCGACGCTCATGTCGACCTTGCTGACGTCGACCAGGCGCCGCGGCCGGAGATAGAATTTCAGGAAGTCCTCGCGGTTTCGCCGCAGCGTCACCTCATCGTCGATGCCGGACGCCATGTAGCCGAAATGCGCCGGTGGCACGTTCTGCCGGCACACCGGTTCGAGATCGAACACGTTGATGGCTTCCTTCGGCGACTTGATCAGCTTGTTGGGGTCGAGCGGCCCCCACATCAGCGGGTCGGGCTGCTTGGTTTTCGGCAGCAAGGTCTCGGCGAGAGCGGCGCTGCCGCCCGCGGCGAGCAGCGGGCTTGCGGCAAGATACTGCAGGAAGCGGCGGCGGTTCGCTTCGGTATCGCGATCGGACGGCTTGGACGACATGAGCTGAGACCTCCCCGAATTGGTTGCGGCCGCCGCCGTTGTTGTCCGGCGATCGGCCTTCGCCGCAATGCTACACCCCGCGTCACGCCGATTGAAACAGGCTTCGAGGCCATCGCGCCGTCATGGCAGCTCTGCTACGCTTTGCGTCAAACAACAACCGTGCTGGGAGGACATGATGATCGGCGGCCGGGCTTTGACGTTGGTTTTTGCGGTGTCATGCGTTGCGCTTGCGTCGGGCGAGATCGGCGCCCAACCGAAGCCCGCGCCGGAGCTCGACTACGCGTACTACAAGGCGCGCGTCGAGCCGATCTTCCTCAAGAAAAAGGACGGCCACACCCGCTGCGTGGTGTGCCACTCCGAGTCCAACAACTTCCTGAAGCTCCAGCCGCTGCCGCACGGCGCAAAGACCTGGACCGACGAGCAGTCGCGCCAGAACTACGAGGCGGTGTCGAAGCTCGTCAATCCGGGCCAGCCGATGGTGAGCCGGCTGCTGATGCACCCGCTCGCCCCGGAGGGCGGCGGCGATGTCTTCCACTCCGGCGGCCGTCAGTTCATGTCCACGAAGGACCCGGACTGGAAGACCATCGCCGCATGGGTCAATGGAGCGACGCTCTCCGGTCCGAAGAAGAACTAGCGGCCGACCCGCCCGGGATCACCAGCGTGTTGATTCGCTTCGGCACCTCGCCGACGCGGACCACGGCCTTCACCTTCATCGACGGCACGTCGATTGCGGTGACCGAGCGCATGCCGGCGTTGGAGACGTACACGGTCTTGCTGTCCGGCGTCATGGTGACCCAGTTGGCCACCGAGGAGATCGCGTCATGACCCGGCATCTTCAGCGCCGGCAGCGCCACCTCGCCGGCGAGCTTCAGGTCGGCCAGCGAATAGACGTACACCGCGTTGTTCGGGATGCTGGTGACCCACAGCGTCTTCATGTCCGGCGTGACGCCGATGCCGTGCGACGGCGAGGAGTTGCGGCCGCCGTCCATCTCGAACTCGGCCTTGGCCTTCGGCAGTTCGACCCGGGCGACTTCCTTCTTCTGCGCGAAGTCCACCACGGCGTAGCCGTTGAGGTCGGAGAGCTGCGCAAAGATGCGCTTGGTCGAGCCGTCCGGATTGGTCTCGATGGTCATCGGCCGGACGCCGCCGCTGAGCTTGGCCTCCCAGGCGATCTGCTCGGTCGAAAGATCGATCACCGTCAGCAGGCTTTCGCGGATCGAGCCGGTGATGACGTATTTGTTGTCGGGGGTGACATAGACGTTGTGCAGGCGGCCGTGCACCGGCACGGTCTTCTTCACCGTGAGGCTCACCGGATCGACGATGTCGAGCGCGCCGTCGCCGCGGGCGATGCCGACCACGATCCGGCCGTCCTTCACCACCGCGATGTTGTTCGGCCGGTTCGACAGCGGGATCTGCTTGATGAGCTTGCCGCTCTTGCGCTCGAACACGTCGAGCGTCGAGCCTTCCTCGTTGCTGATGTAGACGCGGGCGCCGTCCGGCGAGAAGTTGATGCCGTGCATCGTCTCCGGGCCGCGGAAGGTCTGCACCACCTTGTTGGTGGCGGGGTCGATGACATGGACGCTGTCGCCCGCGCTGTTGGTCACGTAGATGCGGACCGTGTCGGCGGATGCCGAGAGCGGCGTCAGGGCCGAAGCAGCCAAGGCAAAGCACGCACACGCCAGAATGCGGGGCAGGGCGGTCATCGCAGTCCTCCCAAATGTATCTCGTTGGACGCGCGGAAAAGTCCGGCTGGGTGCAAGCCTAGGCCCGGAACAGGCCTTCCGCAATCGGGGTTGCGGGACAACGCGACCCGTGAAATGACCAAGTGTCGTCCCCAAATATCCGCCTTGAGCCCAGCGCACTTTTACGAGCCATGAAAGCCGCCAAGCCGCATCGCGATTCCAAGCTCGCCGTCGACGAGATGACGGCCAACCAGGCCAAGCGCGAGCACGCGCGCCTCGAAGCCGAGATCAAGACGCACGACGAGGCCTATTACCAGAAGGACGCGCCGGTCGTTTCCGACGCCGAATACGACGCGCTGCGGCAGCGCTACAACGCCATCGAGGAGCGCTTCCCCGACCTGCGCACCCTGGACAGCCTGTCGCGCAAGGTCGGCGCGGCGCCGGCGCGCGGCTTCGCCAAGGTGCGGCACGCGGTGCCGATGCTGTCGCTGGAGAACGCCTTCAGCGATACCGATGTGACCGACTTCGTCGGCCGCATCCGGCGGTTCCTCAACCTGAAGGAAGACGAAAAGCTCGATTTCACCGCCGAGCCCAAGATCGACGGGCTGTCGATGTCACTGCGCTATGAGGGCGGCGAGCTGAAGGTCGCCGCGACCCGCGGCGACGGCGCCGAAGGCGAGGATGTCACCGCCAACATCCGCACGCTCAAGGATGTGCCGCACAAGCTCAAAGGTCGGAACGTGCCCGAGATCTGCGAGGTGCGCGGCGAGGTCTACATGACCAAGGCCGACTTCCTGGCGCTGAACAAGCGGCAGGCCGAGACCGGCGGTCAGATATTCGCCAATCCGCGCAACTCGGCTGCGGGCTCTCTCAGGCAGAAGGACTCGAGCATCACGGCGTCGCGGCCGCTGCGCTTCTTCGCCTATGCGTGGGGCGAGATGACCGAGATGCCGGCCGACAAGCAGTCGAGCATGATCAAATGGCTCGGCAGCGCCGGTTTCCACGTCAATCCGATCTGGAAGCTCTGCGGTTCGGCCGAGGAACTGCTCGCCTTCCACCACGAGATCGGGTTGAAGCGCGCCACGCTCGAATACGACATCGACGGCGTGGTCTACAAAACCGACCGCCTCGATTGGCAGGAGCGGCTCGGCTTCGTGTCGCGCACGCCGCGCTGGGCAATCGCGCACAAGTTCGCGGCCGAGCGCGCCGCCACGGTGGTGCGTGACATCGAAATCCAGGTCGGGCGCACCGGCGCGTTGACGCCGGTGGCCAAGCTCGAGCCCGTCACGGTCGGCGGCGTCGTGGTGCAGAATGCGACCCTGCACAACCAGGACGAGATCGAGCGGCTCGGCGTGCGCATCGGCGACACCGTGACGATCCAGCGCGCCGGCGACGTGATCCCGCAGGTGGTCGAGGTCGTGCAGGACAAGCCGCGCGGCAAGAAGGCCTACAAATTTCCGACCGAATGCCCATGCCCGCTCAAGACCGAGGTGGTGCGCGAGGTCATCGCCGGCGGCGAGGCGGGCGCGCGGGCGCATTGCACCGGCGAATTTGCCTGCCCGTTCCAGCGCACCCAGCACCTGATGCATTTCGTGTCGCGCCGCGCTTTCGACATCGAGGGGCTCGGC
>CAKZHN010000491.1 GCA_936924235.1 uncultured Rhodoplanes sp.
CTATCTGCATCCGCCGCTGGTCAACCGGGGGCACTGGCCCCAGGGCGCGGGCGACCTCATCAGCACCGCCGCCGATATCGCGCGCTGGAACGTCGCGCTGATGTCCGGGAAGATCATCAACGAGGCCTCGCTCCGGACCATGTTCACGCCGGCCTCCCCGATGGCGGAATCCGGGGTCTACCGCGGCTGCCGGTACGCGATGGGCTGGTACGCCTGCGACGCGCCGCAATATCGGTTCTTCCAGCACGACGGGGTGATCAGCGGCTTCATGGCCTCCAACGTGATCGGCCGCCAGAACAGCGGCTCGTGGATGAGCGCCACGGTGATGGGCAACATCGACGCCGACCGGGGGATTTCCACGCTGGCGCGCGATCTGTTGCGGGCGGGAAACTAGCGGGCCGCCGGCGCCTGAGGCGCGGCCAAGAGACCGGGGCAGTCGCCCCACAGGCTTTCGAGGGGGTGAAACTGAAGCAGGTCCGTTTCCGGCGGAAACGGACCTGCTGTGAATTGTCGGATTACCGCGGACTTTACGGCGATCCTGAGGGGTAGGCCGGGATACCGGCCGGAGCCTCAGACCTGGCCGTGCTTCTGGCGCCACTTGGGGCCCGGGCCGCGCATATAGTGCCGTTCCGGGTGGTAGTGGTCGGTCAGGGACCTGAAGAAGCTCTTTCCCAGTTCGATCAGGCTAGACATGGCGCCGTTCCGCTGTTTGTTGTTGGCTTCAACTTGCCCTTTGGTCGGCGGAGACGGCGGCGAGGTTCATAACGGAACCGGACCGCTTGCCCTGGGCTCAGTCGATCGCTAAATCCAGCGCCAAATCTCCCAGAAATTCCTCAAATTTTCGGAAATGCGAAGCCAATGAACGGCCGTCAGTTCATCTACCATATGCAGGGGTTGACCAAGACTTACCCCGGCAATCGAAAAGTTCTCGAAAACATCAACCTTTCGTTCTATCCGGACGCCAAGATCGGCGTGCTGGGCGTGAACGGCTCGGGCAAGTCGACGCTGCTGCGGATCATGGCCGGCATCGACAAGGACTTCGTCGGCGAGGGCTGGGTCGCCGAGGGAGCCAAGGTCGGCTACCTGGAGCAGGAGCCGCAGCTCGATCCCTCGCTCAGCGTCCGCGACAACGTCATGCAGGGGGTGGCCGCCAAGAAGGCGCTGCTCGACCGCTATAACGAGATCGCCGCCAACTACTCCGAGGAGACCGCCGACGAGATGGCGAAGCTCCAGGACGAGATCGACGCCAAGAACCTGTGGGAACTCGATTCCCAGGTCGACCTCGCCATGGACGCGCTGCGCTGCCCGGCGGACGACGCCGACCTCACCAAGCTGTCGGGCGGCGAGCGCCGCCGTGTCGCGCTGTGTCGGCTGCTGCTCAGCCAGCCCGAGCTGCTGCTGCTCGACGAGCCGACCAACCATCTCGACGCCGAATCGGTGCACTGGCTCGAAGGCCATCTGCGCGACTACCCCGGCGCGATCCTGATCGTCACCCACGACCGCTACTTCCTCGACAATGTCACCGGCTGGATCCTGGAGATCGACCGCGGCAAGGGCATTCCCTACGAGGGCAACTACTCGTCCTGGCTGGTGCAGAAGCAGAAGCGGCTGGAGCAGGAGGGCCGCGAGGAGGCGGCGCACCAGCGCACGCTCGCCCGCGAGCAGGAGTGGATTTCTTCCTCGCCGCGCGCCCGCCAGGCCAAGTCCAAGGCGCGCTACGAGCGCTACGAGGAGCTGCTGGCGAAGGCGTCCGCGAAGAAAAACGACACCGCGCAGATCGTCATTCCGGTGGCCGAGCGGCTCGGCCAGAACGTCGTCGACTTCACCGACCTCAAGAAGGGCTTCGGCGACAACCTCTTGATCGACGACCTGACCTTCAAGCTGCCGGCCGGCGGCATCGTCGGCATCATCGGCCCGAACGGCGCTGGCAAGACCACGCTGTTCCGCATGATCACCGGGCAGGACAAGCCGGACAGCGGCTCCATCAAGGTCGGCGAATCGGTGCAGCTTGGCTATGTCGACCAGTCGCGCGACACGCTCAACCCCAACAACAACGTCTGGCAGGAGATCTCCGACGGGCTCGACCAGCTGATGCTCGGCAAGCAGCAGGTCAACTCGCGCGGCTACGTCTCGGCGTTCAATTTCAAGGGCGCCGATCAGCAGAAGAAGGTCGGAAATCTCTCGGGCGGCGAGCGCAACCGCGTGCATCTCGCCAAGATGCTGAAGTCCGGCGCCAATGTGCTCCTCCTCGACGAACCGACCAACGACCTCGACGTCGACACGCTGCGCGCGCTCGAAGAGGCGCTGGAGGACTTCGCCGGCTGCGCCGTCATCATCAGCCACGATCGCTGGTTCCTCGACCGCATTGCGACCCACATCCTTGCCTTCGAGGGCGAGAGCCACGTCGAATGGTTCGAAGGCAACTTCCAGGACTACGAGAAGGACAAGATGCGCCGGCTCGGCGAGGATTCGGTGATGCCGAAGCGGATCAAGTACAAGAAGTTCAGCCGATAGGGCTCATGCAATACCTCGTCGCGAGCAAAGCTGCGGCCGGCCACCTTCACGAGGGCTGCCGCCTGCTCGCCGACGGCGGCATGATCTCGTTCGAGCAGCCCTGGTCGTTCGGCGCGCCGCTGATCGCGCGGCTCGATGGCTCGGTCGACCTGCCGGCGCTGAAGGCGCGCTTCGCCGAAGCCGGCCACAACGCCTTCGTGGTCGAAGGGCTGGAGGAGCCCGGGCACGGGCAGGCCTTCGTGCTCGGCGGCCACATCATGCGCGACATGGAGCGCTTCCGGCCCTATGCGGAGGCGGTGCCGGCGGTGGTGCAAGGCTTCGGCGGCCGGTTCCTGGCGCGCGGCGGCAAGGTGACACCGCTGCATGGGTCGTTCGTCCCGGAGCGGGTGGTGCTGATCGAGTTTCCGGCAGCCGACGACGCGCTGAAATTCTACATCTCCGACCGCTACGCGCCGCTCCTGAAGATCCGCCTCGCCACCACCGAGGCGCGGCTCGTGATCCTGGCGCGTTCCGGGGAGCTGCCGCCGCAGGTCCGCGCCGCGGCCGATGCCTATCTGCGCCGCAGCGCCTGATTGCCGCAGCGCCGTTCCCTGTCGTCGAATCGCATATAAATCCGGCGTCCATAGCGCAATGGCTGCGATAGGAGACACCTGATGTCGATGGCTGCGGACGATCCCAAGGTGCCGCCGGACGCGCCCGCGCTGCGCCCCTTGCCGCAACTGATCTTCGCATCGCGCTGGCTGCAGCTGCCGCTCTATCTCGGGCTGATCGTGGCGCAGGGCGTCTATGTGGTGCTGTTCCTCAAGGAGCTCTGGCACCTGATCCAGCACACGCTGAACTACACCGAGCAGGAGATCATGCTGGTGGTGCTCGGCCTGATCGACGTGGTGATGATCTCGAACCTCCTGATCATGGTGATCGTCGGCGGCTATGAGACGTTTGTGTCGAGGATGGAGCTCGAGCGGCATCCCGACCAGCCGGAATGGCTGAGCCACGTCAACGCCAGCGTGCTGAAGATCAAGCTCGCGATGGCGATCATCGGAATCTCGTCGATCCATCTGCTGCGGACATTTCTCTACGCCGGCCAGCTCGGCAAGGAGGGTGCGCTCTACACGGAATCCGGCGTGATGTGGCAGGCCATCATCCACGGCTTGTTCATTGCCTCGGCCATTGGCGTCGCCATGGTTGAGCGGCTGAGCCAGCCGGTCTACGCCCACAAGGAGCACTGATGCGGTTGTTCGCAGCGGTTCTGGCGCTGCTGCTGTGGGCTCTGTCGCAGGCGCATGCCGCCGATCCGGCGTTTCAGAGTTTCCTGCAATCGCTGTGGCCCGACGCGCAGCAGCTCGGCGTGTCGCGCGCCACCTTCGACACCGCGATCCGCGGGCTCGAGCCGGATCTCACGCTGCCCGATCTCGCGGTTCCCGGACGGCCCGAGCAGCGGCCGCCGTCGCAGCCCGAATTCGTGCAGACGCCGGCGGATTATGTGCGCGAAAGCTCGATCGCGCGGCTCGCCGCGGAGGGCAAGAAGCTCCTCGACGCAAATCGCGCGACGCTCAACGCGATCGAGAAGCAGCTCGGCGTGCCGCCGCAGATCCTGCTCGCGATCTGGGGCCGCGAGACCGACTTCGGCCGCTACAAGCTGCCGCACGACGCAGTGCGCGTGCTCGCGACGCAGGCCTATGTCGGACGGCGGAAAGACATGTTCCGCGGCGAGTTCCTGGCTGCCCTGAAGATGCTGCAGGACGGCGTGCCGCGCGAGAGGATGCGCAGCTCCTGGGGCGGCGCCATGGGGCTCACGCAGTTTCTGCCGTCGGAATATTACAAGCACGCGGTGGATTTCGACGGTGACGGCCGCGTCGACATCTGGACCTCGATCCCCGATGCGCTGGCGTCGGCGGCCAAGCAACTCGTCAACAAGGGCTGGCAGCGCGGCGAGCGCTGGGCCTACGAGGTGCGCGTGCCGGCCGATGACGATTGCACCATCGCGCAGCCCGCGCATGTGATGGCGATCGGCGAATGGCTGAAGCGCGGCTATGTCCCGGCCTATGGCCGCAAGCTTGCCGCCAACGAGCTTAAGAACGACGCCTCGCTGCTGCTGCCCGAGGGCACCTACGGGCCGGGCTTCCTCGCGCCGAAGAACTACTTCGTCATCAAGGAATACAATTTCTCCGACCTCTACGTGCTGTTCGTCGGCCATCTCAGCGACCGCATGCTCGATCCGCGGCCGTTCGAGAAGCCGTGGAGCAAGAACGCGCAGCTTCGCACCGAGCAGGTCGAGGCGATGCAGAAGACGCTCGCGGCGCGCGGGCTCTACAACGACAAGCAGGACGGCAAGGCCGGCATGCTGACGCGCGCGGCGCTCGGCGAATACCAGAAGGCGAACGGGCTGAAGCTCGATTGCTGGCCGACCGCTGCGGTGCTGAGCCACATGCAGGGCAAGCGTTAGACCATCCACTTCGTCATTCCGGGACGCCGCGAAGCGGCGGACCCGGAATCCAGTCCGGTAGACAGTCTTTGTGTGACTGGATTCCGGGTTCGCGAGCTGCGCTCGCGCCCCGGAATGACCTGGGGCAAAAACAAAACCGGCGGTGCTTGCGCACCGCCGGTTCGTCGAAAATTCAGACCGTCAGATTACGGGCAGAAGAAGCGCGGACGGCTCCAACCGACGACGTTGCCGTACGGATCGCGGATCGGGCGGCGCGCCCAATAGCCGTTCGGGCAACCGTAGGCCGGGGCTGCGGCATAAGCCGGATACGGCTCATAGCCCGCGACCGGGTAGTAGGCCCGCGGATAGGCGTAGGCCGGAGCCGAGTTCGCGATCGCGCCGCCGATGATGGCGCCCGCAACCAGGCCGCCGGCGTTGCCGACGCCCACGCCGCAACCGCGGCAGCCCGCGTCGGCCGTCGACGGCGCAAGCGCCGCAGTGGCCAGCGCTGCGCTGGTCGCAAGTGCAAGCAAAGTCTTTCGCATGATTCCATTTCTCCCATGAGCGACCGGCCCCAGCGCCGAGCGCGAAATACGCGGTCTTCGTTTACCGGACCGAACCGGCCGGAACTACGCATCGCCAATTTGTCGGAAATTTGTTTGAAGTGCATCGGCGGCTTTCCGCGATGCGAAAAGCCGCCGGAATACGCACCAAACTGAACGCCGGTTCAGGCGGCGGCTGGCAGTTCAGGGACAAACCTGACAGGAACATTACCGGCCTGAAAGAAACGTTACGGGCGGACTTGTTACGGACAGACTCGCACCCGCCGCACGCGCCAGCCGTAGCCGTCCCAGAATCGTTCGCGATGCAAGTAGCAGCCGGGGCCGTAAGCGTAACCAGCGGCATAGCCCGGCGCGTAGGCATAGTAGGGGCCGCCGCCGTAGTAATAAGGTCCGCCGCCGTAATAGTAGGGCGCAGCGAGCGCGCCGCCGACGATCGCGCCGGCTGCAAGCCCGCCAAAGAACGCCCCGCCGCCCCAGCCCCAGCCTCGCGCTTCCGCCGTGGTCGGAGCGGCGATGGCCGCAGCCGCGATCGCTCCGGCTGCCGCAAGTGCAGTCCATGTCCTGGTCATGGCGTCACCTCGCATGTGATGAGTGTGCGATTCAACGCGCAGGACCGCATGCAGGTTCCGCAGCGATTCGCTGCGGAACCTGCGTTCGGCGGTATCGGTATGATCGGCGTACTGGTTTCCGTCCGCGCCGTTGCGGTTCAAGGAATCGGCAGCAGCGGCTTCTTGCCGGTATGCAGTTGCATGTCGACGGCGGTCAGGAGCGCGGCGGTGCCGGCGTAGTTGCCCATCAGCATGACGAGCTCGACGAGCTTGTTCGGGCCGAAGATCGTCTTGAGCTTGGCGAAGGTCTCCGGCTTCACCTTGTGGTCGCGCCAGAGCTGCCGGCCGAGCTCGATGATCAGCGCGTCGGTCTCGTCGAGGCCTTCGGTGCTGCGGCGGTACTTGATCACGTCGATGACGTTCTGCGAGACGCCTTCCTTCAGCGCCTCGGGCTCGTGCGCCACCCACTCGAACTGGCTGTCCATCTCGCGCGCCGTGATCAGGATCGCGACCTCGCGCACATGCCCGGTGAAGCCCGCCTCGTAGCGCAGGTAGCGATTGATCGCCGACACAGTCGCGGCGGTTTTCGGGCTGAAAAGCTGGATGCCCGCCGGTCCCTGAAGTCCCGCGATCGACGCGCCGGGCTTGGCGCCGCGGTCATAGGCCTTCTTGCCCTCGTCATCGAGGTCTTCGCGGTTGGGCAGGGGCAGGCGCATTCCAGAACGCTGGTCGATATCGGAGGGCATTTGAGATCCTGTGCTCTGCGGCGTGCCCGCAGACTGGGCGTGGACGGAACGGTTGATCGAGGAGGATGCCACGGCGAGCAGGCATGCCGCAGCGATCCGGACGACGGGCAGACGGCGCATGACACTCCTCTCCATTTGTCATTTCTCGTTGCCGCAAGCTTACAGGCGCCCGTGACGCTTCATCAACATCCGGTGAGGGCAGGGGTGCACCGCGCCCGCGCATGTTTCACCGCGGTGCTGTCCAGGCTAGGGTCCGGGCGGGGCGTCATCTCAATCTCAGACGACAAACCATGCTGGGGACATACTCGATGGATTCGCTGATCGACCGGCGCCGCCTGATCGTGAAGGGCATGGCCGGTGTCTATGAAAAATTCGCGCCTTACTCCTACGCCTTCATGCGCTTCGTCACCGGCGCGATCCTCGTGCCGCACGGTGTCGTCAAGCTGATGTCGGGCGACATCGCGCGCTTCACCACCAACATCGGCGGCAAGGGCATCCCGGCGGCGGAGCTGCTGTCCTACCTGGTGTTCTTCACCGAGTCCTTCGGCGCGCTGTTTCTGGCCATCGGTCTGTTCACGCGCATCGCCGCCGCCATGGTCGGCATCCAGATGCTGGTGATCACGTTCGTGTTCCAGTGGCAGTATGGCTACTTCTGGACCAGCCGCGGCTACGAGTTCGCGCTGATGTGGGCGCTGCTGTGTGTGGCGATCTTCTTCCGCGGCGGCGGCCGCTATTCGGTCGACCACTACATCGGCAAGGAATTCTGACAAGAATTCCGCAGAGGTTTGATGAAAGGTCGGAGCGCGGCGACTGCTTCAGTCGCGCTCGGCCGGCTCGCCGGCCGTCCGACGATACCGGTAAGCCGCCCATACCATGGCGAACGCCGACAGCGAGAACAGCGCGATATTCGCCGATTGCTTGGCGTCGAGAATGCTGAACTCATAGAACGGCGGCATGAACGCCCACCACACCACGACGACCGAGATCAGGATGGTGAGCGTGCCGGCCGCCACGCCGCCCAGAAGGGCGGCCACCACGATCGCCGGGAAATAGGCGGCAAACGGCAGCGTCGGGCCGACCACCGCGCTGAAGATGAATTCCGCGGCCGTGGCGACGCCGGCGCAGGCCATCGCCAGCAGGCAGGTTGCGGCCCACCCTGGCGAGGTGCGTGACGACGTGCTGTGTTGCATGCTGTTTTGCCAAAATGGCATCGAGCCGATCCCATTTTTCGGGAGTTTGCGCACAACGGACCTGGGTTGGCCAGCCGTGTTTCGGGCTGGCCGCGTAAGGCTGATCCCTACATCATCAGTCGGGAAAACGACACTGCCGGTTCGCTCAGCCCAGCTGCTCGGCGAAGATCTCCAGCGCCCGCAGCGAAAACGCCTGCATATTGGCGCGCCGGTCGCTCGACCCGGTGCGCAGCGTGACGGCCCGCTCGGACGGCCCCACCACCGCGATGCAGGTGTGGCCGGCGGGATCGCCGTAGCGGTTGCCGGTCGGACCGGCGGCGCCGGCCTCCGCCAGCCCCCAGGTGGTTTCGAGCCGCTCGCGCATGCGGCGCGCGAGCAGCGTGGCATAGGGTTCGCTCGCCGGGCGCATTCCCATCGCCTTCATCTCGTCGAGCGTGATGCCGGCGAGCACGCCGCGCGCCGCGCCCGTGTAGACCACCGCGCCGCTCACGAAATAGGCAGAAGCGCCGGGCACCGCCAGCAGCGCCGCGGAGATCAATCCACCGGCCGAGCCTTCGGCCACCGCGACGGTCTCCTTCCGTGCGATCAGGCGGGCGGCGATCTTCTCGGCCAGGGCTGCGGTGCCATCCATGCATTTCGCTCCGTCAGTTGAACTTCAGCCCGGCGGCTTTCACCAGCGCGATGTTGCTTTGGATTTCCTTGCGGATCAATGCATCGAAGTCTGCCGACGACATCGGCATCGGCTCGATGCCCTGCTGCGCGAACTTCTCCACCACGTTCGGATTCTTCAGCGCCTTCTCGGATTCGGTGCGCAGCCGCGTCACGATCGCCTCGGGCGTCTTGGCCGGCACGAACAGTCCCATCCAGTAGGTGTAGTCGGAATCCGGCAGGCCGGCCTCGATCGTGGTCGGCACGTCAGGGAGCGCACTCGAGCGTTTCGTCGTCGAGACCGCGAGCGGCACGAGCTTGCCGTCCTTGATCAGCGGCAGCGCCGATGACATGCCCATCGAGGTGAAATCCACCCGGCCGGTCATGACTTCGGTGAGCGCATCGGGGCCGCCACGGAACGGCACATGCGTGCCCTGGAAGCCGCCGGCGACGCGGATGCGCTCGGCGGCCCAGTGGGTGGCGCTGCCGGTGCCGGCCGACGCGTAGGTGATCGGGCCGGACTTCGCCTTGGCGACCAGGTCCTTCAGCGTCTTGATGCCGCTTGCCGGCGACACCACGGTGACGTTCGGCAGCGTGCCGAACGGGATCACGGCGATGAAGTCCTTGGCGACGTCGTAGCCGATGTTGGAATAGGCCGCGGGCGCCGCCGAATGCGCCGAGGCCTGGATCAGGATCGAATACCCGTCCGGGTCGGACTTCGCGACCAGCGCCGTGCCGATGGTGCCGCCGGCGCCGCCGCGGTTCTCGATCACGATCGGCTGGCCGAGCTGCGCCGCAAGCGGATCCATCACGATCCGCCCGACGATGTCGAGCGAGCTTCCCGCCGCGAACGGAATCATGGCGCGGATCGGCCGCGTCGGCCAATTCTGTGCAGAGCCTTGCGCAAGAGCCGCGACGGGCAGCGCCGCACCGGCCAGGGCTGCGGCACCGAGTTGAACGAATTGGCGGCGGGTGGTCATAGGCACTTTCTCCCGAATGACGTTGCTTGTTTTCGTTGGGGGTCGTTTTGGCCTGATCCGCCGCGGCAATCAATCCTTTTGCCGCTCGATGGAGGTCGTCTGGAAAGTCACCGTCCGCCCCACGGTCTTCAGCTTCGCCGTCATGTTGAAGTCGATGCTGGCGTCCTTGGGAGCCGCGAAGCCGAGCGATAGCTTCAGCGTGCCGTCGTTCTCGATCGTGGTGACGTCCACGGTGACGTCGGCCTTTTTGAGATAATCGGCGTCGCTTTCGTCGTTTGACCGCGACAACGCGTCATGGCGCGCGAGCGGGATCAGCGCAACGGGACCCAACACGCGATCGCCAGGCGCAATGCGATAGGCCGACGCGAAGCTGCTGCCGAATCGCCAGTTCGTGATCTGCACGAAACCGCGTTCGTCCGGCGACCAGAATATCTGGTGGGTGTAGTGGTTGTAGCGATCGCGATCGCCGAAGTGGCGGCCGTCGAGCTTCTTCAGCGCCTTGCCGTCACGCAGCCGCACCAGGTAGTTCCAGACGTGATCGCGGTTCTCGGTGGAGAAGGTCCGGCTCACGGCCTCGTCGGCCTGGCGCTGGTCTTCCTCCAGGTCGGCCATGGCGTTCTTGCCGTCCTCGATGGTCCAGCCGACGGCGTAGCGCTTCGACGGCGAGATGCTCTGGCGGATGATGCGCAAGGTCCGCGGTCCATCGTTGCATACGATGGTTTCGCGTTCGATCGGTTTGCATTTTGCGATGGCCACGTCGGCGCCACCAGCCAGAAGCAGCGCCGCCACGACGAAGGGGGCAGTCCCGCGCATGGCTACGACTGCGGGATCGGCACCTCGTGCACCTTCATGCCGAGGGCGACCGAGGTGTAATAGCCGATCAGCACCAGCACTTCGGCGATGCCGTCGCGGCCGATCGCCTTCTCGATTTCGGCGAATTCGGCATCGGGGAGCTTTGCGCCCTTCAGCAATGAGGTGGCAAAGCGATGCACGCCGCGCTCGTGCGGATCGGTGAGCTTGGGGTCCTGGCCTGCCAGCACCGCGTCGATGATCTCCTGGCTGAGCCCGACCTGCTTGCCCATCTTGATATGCGCCTGCCGGACATAGTTGGCGTCCCAGTGCTGCGCGGTCAGAAGAATGCCGATCTCGACCTCGCGCTCCGACAGCGAGCCTTTCTTGTTGAGATAAGTGCCAATGTGCTCCATGCCGCTCGCCACGGTCGGCGAGTGAATCCAGATCTTGTAAGGGCCGAGGATGCGGCCGCGGCCGGCGACGAGCTGCTCGAAGACTTTCTTCTGCTCCGCGGTCTGTTGTTCCGGCGGCAGCTCGATCAGGCGGTTCATGGGACAAGTCCTTGCTGAATTTGGTGGCAGAGACTAGCGGCTCATTTTGACGTGCGATAGCGGTTCGAGGCGCCGCCGATCAGGGTTTCGGCCTCCCGCGTGATGCGCTCGACGATCTCGGCGGCCGGTGGAATATCGCCGATCAGGTCGACCACTTCGCCCGCGATCACCGCCGCGGTGTCGTAATCGCCGGTTTCGCGCGCCTTGGCGTAGCGCTCGGCTTCTTCCGGATGCTGCATCAGTTCGGCCTCGCGCCCGCGCCAGCGCTCGGAGAACTCGTTGCGCAGCACCCGGCCGCCGAACGGCGCCGGCCAGACATTGCGCCGCGCAATGTCGAAAAGAATCCCGCGGATGGTGCTGTCGCCGTTGGCTTTGACGATCCGCTCCTTGGCGCTCTGGAAGCCCGCGGCCTCGATCGAGGCATAGAACCGCGTGCCGACCAGCACGCCATCGGCGCCGAGCATCAGCGCCGCCGCAAGCCCCCGGCCATCGGCGACGCCGCCTGACGCCGCGACTGGAGTGCCGGGCGCCGCATCGACCACGGCCGGCACCAGCGCGAAGGTGCCGCGCGCGATGCCATGACCGCCGCCTTCGGCGCCGTGCGCCACGATCACGTCGGCGTGGTTCTCGACCGCTTCCTTGGCGTGAGCGAGGGTCTGCGTCTGGCAGATCAGGAGGGCGCCGGACTTCTTGATCTTGGCAGCGTGCGGCTTCACCTCGCCAAATGACAGCATCACCGCAGCGGGCTTCCGCTCCAGCACGAGATCGAGCAGCCGCGGCTGCTTGGCCATGCTCCAGGTGATGAAGCCCACGCCGATCCGGGCGTCGCCTGCGGCATCCAGCTCGCGCTTGAGCCAGGCCTCGTCGCCGTAGCCGCCACCGATGATGCCGAAGCCGCCGGCGCGGCTCACCGTGGCGGCAAGCTTGCCGTCGGCGACGAGGTCCATCGGCGCCAGCATGATCGGATGCCTGATGCCGAGCCGCTCGGTCAGTCGTGTTGCAATTGTCATGACGCTCCTCTGTGATTTCGTCGCGAACCGTCACGCCGGCCGCGGCAGCACCGCCTGGTGGAACGGCTGCAAGGTGTCGATCGCTTCGACCGGCTCTGTCTTCACGTCCCACTTGAACTGCTGCAGCATCATCCGGTCCGGCAGGAAATCGACGATGGTGAAGCCGTGCAGCTCGATCGGCTTCACCTCTTCGACGAAGTCGAGCACCTGTGACGGCATCGCTCCCGTGCCGCGGAAGCCGGCCGAAGGCCAGCCGAGTGGCCGCGTGCCGCCGGTGCCCGACAGGCAGACCGTGATCGGATTGGCGCTGAAGTCGTTGCTGCCGCTGCGCAGCATCTTGCCGAGCGCGATCGCGTGCATGTCGCCGCTGACCACCAGGGGCGCACGGCCCTTCATCGCCGACATCGCGGTCATGATCCGGTCGTGCTGCTTGAGCCAGCCCGGTTGCCAGTAAGACTTGGACGACGTGATGGTGAGCCTCTTGTCCGGCCCGAGAACGTCCGGATACCACTCGCCCCACTTGCCGGCGGTCCAGCCGGGCGGATTGGAAGGCGCGTGCACGACGTGCGTCACTTCGTTGTCGGCCATGCGTGCCGCGAGCCAGCGCTCGGCCTCCGGATCGATATAGACCGCGCTCGGCCCGGCCAGCGTCAAGGTGCGGCGGATGTCGTACAGCAGCACCTCGGCCAGCCGCCCGTAACGCACCGTGCCGAAGCTCTCCGAGACACCCTCCGGCCGGTCGGCCATGGACGACCATGCGAGCCCGCGCGGGCGCGCCGCATCGGGCAGGAACTCCGGATAGTACATGTGCTGCGTGGCGCGGCCGAGCTGCAGCATGAAGAATGACGGCGGGAAGGTGATGATCTCGTCGAACGCGTCGTCGTTGTCGAAGTAGTCGTGATCGTCCATCAGGAAGAACACCGGCGTCGAGCGGAAGTCTGTGCCATAGACCGGAACGATCTGCGGGCTGACCGCGCGCTTGAGCACGGCTTCGTTGTCGCCGCCGAGCACGATGCCGGAGCGGTCGAACTTGCCGGCAATCTGCAGCGCCTCCGGCGACTGTGCGTAGGTCTTGGAGGTGTTGGGCGACAGCAGGTCCCAATAGACGTGATCGCCGTTGGCGACCGCGGCATCCGGCTTGAAGCTGAGCGCGCGGCGCAACAGTCTGTTGCGCACACCGGGCGGCAGGAACTTCATGGCCTCATGGCCGCCCACGCACGACATGAAGAGCAAGCGGAAGCGTTCGGGCTTCGCGTCCGGTGCCGGGAACGTCGCAAGCTGCCACGGCTCGCACAGCGCGCGTCCGCCTGGGCCGGTCAACGCCAGCCGGTAGGCCCGGCCGGGAGCGAGCCCGGTAACATAGAACTGCCAGAAGTCGCCGCGAGTGTCGGTCATCTGGCCCCGCACGCTGCGGCCGTCGACGCGCAGGTTCGGCGCCTGGGCGAGCGGCTGCGCGAACGACGCCTTGATCAGCATCCGGCTGTCGCTGACGGCCGGCAGGATGTGCCGCACCAGGCCCGTGTCCCAGCCGCCCTGCGCCGGCGTTGCGGCGTTCGCCGCGCTCGCCATCAGGTCGGGGTGGACGTTGAGCAGGAGGCCCGTCGCGCCGGTGCCTTTGAGAAACGATCGGCGATCGAATTTCATGGTGGACCTCCCCGTTTGCGCCTTTTGCTGGCGCTGGGCCCCCAGGCTTGTTGGTGCCGAGCCCGGAGACGGATCATCGTATCGGCTTGCGCCATCACCCTGAAGAGGGGCGGGGCTGCATCGGGTGCGGCGGTACAATCCTGTACCTCGCGGCAAAATTGGCGTAGCAGACGACGGGGGCATCCGGACTTTCGTTCATGCCAGCTGCGCTTTCGGCCCGTCATCGCGTTCAGTCTCTCATCACCCGCATCGAAGTGCCCCAGGCCTTGCGCACCCTGGTGCGTGCGCGGGAAACCGGCCTGATCGTCGTTGCGGCGATGGTCGGGCTGCTCGCAGGCCTCATCGTGGCCGCGATGAGCTTCAGCGTCGGTTTTCTGCATCACCTGCTGTTCGGCGTGCCGCTCGGCGAGCGGCTGTCCGCCGTGACCAAGCTCAATCCGGTCATCGTGCTCGCGGTGCCGACCGTGGGCGGCATGGCCTTCGGCCTTGGATTGTGGGCGCTGCTGCGCTGGCGGCCCGGCCGCGAGGTCGATCCGATCGAGGCCAACGCGTTGCATGGCGGGCGCATGTCGCCGCGCGGCAGCCTGATCGTGGCCCTGCAGACGATCTGGTCGAGCGGGGTCGGGGCTTCGGTCGGCCTGGAGGCCGGCTACACCCAGCTCGCGAGCGGCGTCGCGTCCTGGCTCGGCCAGGCATTCCGGCTGCGCCGGCGCGACCTGCGCGTGCTGGTCGGCTGCGGCGCGGCCGGCGCGATCGCGGGCGCGTTCGGGGCGCCGCTCGCCGGCGCGTTCTATGCCTTCGAGCTGGTGATCGCGAGCTACTCGGTCGCCAATCTGGCGCCGGTCGGCGCCGCGGCGCTGGTCGGCTATCTGGTGGCTTCGTCGCTCGATCAGCCGAGCCTCGGCATCGGCTCGATGTACGTGTCGCACGTCCGCAGCCTCGACCTCGCGGTGTCGGCGCTGGTCGGCATCGCGGCGGCGGCGGTCGGCATCACCCTGATGCGCGGCGTCGCGGCCTGCGAGTTCATCCTCGATTGGCTGCGCATCCGTCCGATCCTGCGCCCGACGCTCGGCGGGATCGTGGTGGGCGCGCTCGCGATCGTGATGCCCGAGGTGCTGTCGTCCGGCCATGGCGCGATCCACATCTCGTCGGCGACGACGCAGACCTTGTCGGCGATCGCGCTGCTGTTCGTGCTGAAATCAATTGCCTCGATCGTGTCGCTCGGCACCGGCTTCCGCGGCGGACTGTTTTTCGCCTCGCTGCTGATCGGCGCGC
>CAKZHN010000492.1 GCA_936924235.1 uncultured Rhodoplanes sp.
ACCGAGCCCTGGTTCCTCGAAAGCTTCCTCGAGCTTCCCGACGATCTCGCGGCCGTTCTCCGGCATCATGCGGCCGTGCTTCTTGTAGTACTCGCCGCCCCAGTCGAAATGATCGAACTTGAAGGCGAAGCCGCCGTCGCGCTTGGCGATCGCGGTCAGCGCCTCGACGCCCGCGGCCACGACCTCGGTGCCAATGCCGTCACCGGGGATGGCCGCGATGGTGTAGGTTTTCATGTCGGATGATCCTGAACGCTAGGGTCCGATTCAATTTCGTTGAATCAGACCCGTCGCTCCTTGTCTCGTTTGGGCATGATCTTTTCCGAAAACCGCTTCGCACTTTTCGGGATCATGCCCTAGTTGCCGCCCTTGACGCCGGCCGCCTTGATGACGGCGCCCCACTTCTGCACCTCGGCCACGAGCTGGGTCTTCAGCGCATCGGGTGTCGCCAGCGCCTGGGCGACCGGCTCGGTGCCGAGGCTCGCGAAGCGGTCGACCACCTTCGGGTCTTTCAAGGCGACCTGCAGCGCCGACACAAGCTTGTCGGACGCGTCCTTGGGCACACCCTTCGGCGCCCACATCGCGTGCCACGCCGAGACCTCGAAGCCCGGGATCGCGCCGCTGTCGAGCGTCGGCAGCTCGGGCAGCGACGACACCTTGAACTTGGTCGTGACCGCGTAGCCTTTGATCTTGCCGTCCTTGATCTGGTTGGTGGTGCCGGTGGTCTGGTCGCACATCACGTCGAACTGGCCGCCGATCAGGTCGTTCATCGCGGGTCCGGTGCCGCGATAGCTGACGCCCTCCATCTGCAGGCCGAGCCGGTCCATCAGATTGAGCGCGCACAGATGCGAAGCCGAGCCGACGCCGGCATGGCCGTAGGTGGCCTTGCCGTTCTGTGCCTTGATCCAGGCGAGCAGCTCCTTGACGTCCTTCGTCGGAAGCGCCGTCTTCGACACCAGCGTCATCGGCACGTCGGTGATGCGGCCGATGGAGTCGAAGTCGTTGATGACGTCGTAGCGGAGATTGTCATAGAGGGCAGGGGCGGTGGCCTGCCCGACGTGCCACACCGCGACCGTGTAGCCGTCGGGCGCGGCCTTGGCGACACGGGCCATGGCGATGGTGCCGCCGGCGCCGCCGACGTTCTCGATGATCACGGTCTGCCCAAGCGTGCGTTGCATCGATTCCCCGACGAGGCGGGCGACCGTGTCGGTCGGGCCGCCGGCCGCGGCCGGAACCACGAAGGTCAGCGGTTTCGCCGGAAAGGCGCCTTGCGCCGACGCGGCACTCGTTGCTGCCGCCAGCGCGAGCGCGCCGAGCCACGGCGCGCGCGAACACAAACCCATGGGCGACCTCCCAGTCGTCGCTAGATTGTTGTTGCCCGATCTTGGCACGCCCGGTTCGCGGACGCTCCTTATACCCAAGTCTAAGCTTGATCAGGTTGGCAGGGGCGCGGCTTCGTGCCGCGCATGAAGCCTCAACCGCGGTTGGCGCTGGCAAGCTCGTCGACCAGCACGCGCTTGTTCTCGGAGTAGTCGACCGTCACCGCGACAAGGTGCACGCCGCCGCCGCTGAAGGCCTTCTCCAGAACCGGGACGAGATCGTCCGTTTTGGTCACCCGCGTGCCCTTGGCGCTATAGCTCTCGGCGTAGCGGACGAAGTCCGGATTGCTGAAGGTCAGGCCGAAGTCCGGGAACCTGTCGACCGCCTGCTTCCACCGGATCATGCCGTAGGCGTGGTCCTCGATGATGAGCACCACGAGGTTGAGCCTGAGCCGCACCGCGGTTTCGAGCTCCTGGCTGTTCATCATGAAGCCGCCGTCGCCGCACACGGCCATCACGCGGCGCTCCGGATGGAGCATCGAGGCCATCATGGCAGAAGGGAGCCCTGCGCCCATGGTGGCGAGCGCGTTGTCGAGCAGCAGCGTGTTGGCGGCTTCGGTGCGGTAGTTCCGCGCGAACCAGATCTTGTACATGCCGTTGTCGAGCGCGACGATGCCGTCCGGCGGCATCACCTTGCGGACGTCGTGCACGATGCGCTGCGGCGTCGCCGGCCAGCGGTTCTCCGTCTCGCGATCGGCGATACGGCCGAGAATCTTGTCGCGCAGCGGCAGCAGCGCGCTCGCGGAGGGAAGCTTGCCGTCGAGCCGGTCGGCGAGGAGCTCAAGGCTCGGTCCGAGATCGCCGACCACCTCGGCATGCGGGAAGTACACCTGATCGACGTTGGCGGGCGTGTAGCCCACGTGAATCACCTGCGGGCCCTTCGGCCCCATGATGAAGGGCGGCTTCTCGACCGTGTCGTGGCCGATGGCGATGATCAAGTCGGCCCGGTCGATCGCCTCGTGCACATAGTCGCGCTCGGACAGCGCCGCGGTGCCCATATAGAGGCCGGTGCCGCCGGCCGCGGTGCCCTTGCCCATCTGCGTCGTGAAGAACGGAATCCGCGTGCGGCGCACGAAGGCGTTGATGCCCGTGGTGCCGCGCGGGCGCGAGCAGGCCGCGCCCAGCATGATCAGCGGCCGCTGCGCCTTCGCGATCATGGCGGCGGCGCGGTCGAGTGCGACCGGATGCGCCACCGGGATTTCGATCTCATGCCGCGGCACGACGGGCTGCTCTGCGGTCGCCTCGCCCGCCACGTCCTCGGGCAATTCCAGCAGCACCGGCCCCGGCCGCTCTTCCGTGGCGACCCTGAACGCGTCGCGCACCAAAGTGGGGATGGTGCCGGCGCCGATGATCTGCCGCGACATCTTGGTCAGCGGCCTGAACGTGCTGACGATGTCGACGATCTGGAAGCGCGCCTGGCGGCTGCTCATGATGCCCTTCTGTCCGGTGATCATCACCATCGGCATGGCGCCGAGATCGGCATAGGCGGCAGCCGTCGTGAAGTTCAGCGCGCCGGGCCCGAGCGTGGAGATGCAGACGCCGGGCCGGCCGGTGAGCCGGCCATGCGTCGCCGCCATGAAGCCGGCCGCCTGCTCGTGACGCGTGATCACGAGCTTGATCGAGGACGTCCGCAGGCTTTCGACAACGTCGAGATTCTCTTCGCCCGGGACGCCGAATATCCGCTCGACGCCTTCGTTCTCCAGCGCCCGGACCAGCAGATCGGACCCTTTTGGCATGCAGTTCTCCCGGACCACCTCGTTCACACGCCAGTGTGATCGAAGCGCGGCGCGATTTCCATTCGCTATCGCACCTTCAGCCCCATCAGGCCCGCGATCAGGTTCCGCTGCATCTGCGAGGTGCCGGCGCCGATCGTGGCGCTGCGGGAGTCGCGATAGTGGCGCTGGATGTCGAACTCCATGCTGTATCCGGCGCCGCCATAGACCTGCATGCAGGCGTTCGCGATCTTCACGTACAGCTCGGAGCCGAACAGCTTGGCCATGGTGATCATTTTCAGGGCGTCGGGCGACTGGTTCGCCACCAGCCAGCCGGCACGCCAGACCAGCGATCGCGCCGCCTCCAGCTCGGTCTGCAGATTGGCAAGCTCATGCGCGATCGCCTGGTTGGTGCCGATCGGCCGGCCGAACTGAATGCGGTCCTTGGCGTACTGCACCGTCATGTCGAGCGCCGCCTGGGCCGAGCCGCAATAGCCGGCTGCCGAGGTGATGCGCTCGATCTGCAGGCCGCCCATCACGCAGGCCCAGCCGTTGTTCTCGCCGCCGACGAGGTTCTCGGCCGGCACGCGCACGTTATCGAGCGTGATCTCGAACGTGCCGGTACACCTGCGGCCGAGCATCTCGAGCTTGCGGAGCTGCAGGCCCGGCGTGTCGTTCGGGATCAGGAGCAGCGACATGCCTTTGCGGTAGTCGGCAGTGGTGTCGGTCTTGACGTACATGTTGATGACGTTGCGCTTGGCGCCCGCGCCGGTCGCCCAGATCTTCCGGCCGTTGATGACCCAGCCGTCGCCGTCGCGCTTGGCCGACGTTCGCATGGCGCCGATGTCGGAGCCCGCGTCGGGCTCCGACATCGAGATCGACATCTTGATCTCGCCGCTCAGGAGCTTCGGCAGCCAGTGGTCCTTCTGGGCCTGCGAGCCCATCTTCGCGATGTTGAGGCCGCAGAAGATGCTGGACGAGTACGCCGTGTAGAAGTCGAAGCTGGTCCTGGCGAGTTCATCCGCCAGCACGACCAGGTCGAGCGCGCTGCCGCCGACACCGCCGAGGCTCTCGTCGAACGGCAGCCGCAGCAGGCCCATCTCGACCCAGGCGTCGTAGAGCTCGTCCGGATAGGCCTGCTGCTGGTCGAGCTTGCGGACATAGTCGGGCGTGGCAATCCGGCTCATCAGCTTGCGCACGTTGTCGCGCAAGGCCACCTGCTCGTCGCTGAACGCGAAATCCACCACCAGCCTCCCTCGGTTTTATGCGCTGAGGGTAAGCTGCTGCCGGGGCGGATGCCATCCGCAGCTCCGCCATCCGCGCGCGGGACCGATCGCATTGGAATATTCGGCCTTTGCGGTCGACGGCCGGCCCGATCTCAGCATGGTGGTCTACAACCCGGCGACGCCGAAGGACGCGGAGCGGGTCGCCTCGCTGGTCAAACCGAAGCGGTAAATTCGTCATTCAACCGATCGGTTGACAATTCGGCGGTGTGCCTATATTCAACCTTATGGTTGAATTACAAACACAGCGGCTGGACGCGATCTTTCATGCGCTGGGCGACGCCACGCGGCGCCGGATGCTGCGCGAGCTGACGCGCGGCGAGCGCACGGTGAGCGAGCTTGCCGAGCCCTTCGCGATGTCGCTGGCGGCGGCCTCGAAGCACATCAAGGCGCTGGAGAGCGCCGGCCTGATCCGCCGCGAGGTGCGCGGTCGCACGCATCTGTGTCGCCTGGAGCCGGGGCCGCTCGCCAGCGCCCACGAATGGCTCGGCTTCTACGAGCGCTACTGGACCAGCCGGCTCGACGTTCTCGAACGCCTGCTCCTCGACGAGGACGCGCGCAAACCTACAGCCCGAAAAAAGGGAGACAACAAATGAGCCAACGCCAAACCACGGACGCCTATGGCAGCCTGATCGAACCCGCGACGTTGAAGATCCAGCGCCTGCTACCCGGACCGATCGAGCGCATCTGGGCCTATCTCACGGACAGCGATCTGCGCCGCAAGTGGCTCGCGTCGGGCGAGATGCAGATGAAGGCCGGCGCGCCGTTCGAGCTCACCTGGCGCAACAACGAGCTGACCGATCCGCCCGGCAACCGCCCGCCCGGTTTCTCCGGCGAGCACAGCATGAAGAGCCGGATCGTCGAGGTCGATCCGCCGCATAAACTCACCTTCACCTGGGGCGAGAGCGGCGAGGTGACCTTCGAGCTCGCGCCGGCGGGCGAGCGGGTGCTGCTCACTGTGATCCACCGCCGCCTGCCTGACCGCAACATGACGCTGATGGTCGGCGCCGGCTGGCACATGCATCTCGACGTTCTGGTCGCGCGTGTCAGCGGCACCGAGCCCGAGCCGTTCTGGGACGGCTGGGTCAGGCTCAAGCAGGAGTACGACCGGCGTGTGCCGGCGTGACGGACGTCATCTGGTTTGTGGAGTGAAAGGAGAAATCCATGTCGGACATTGTGCATCGAGTCGGAATCAAGTCGTCACCGAATGAGGCCTACAACGCGCTGACCACACGAGAAGGGCTCGCGGGCTGGTGGACGACCGACACGACGGGCGACTGCGACGTCGGCGGCGTCATCAAGTTCCGGTTCGGCGACCGCGGCTTCATCGACATGAAGGTGATCGAGCGTGAGCCGGGCCGGCGCGTGCGCTGGCAGGTGACCGGCGGGCCGGGCGAATGGATCGGCACGACGGTCGGCTTCGATCTCGCGCCGGACGAGGAGTGGACGGTGGTCCGCTTCAAGCACCAGGGCTGGAAGGACTCAAGCGAGTTCCGGGATCATTGCAGCACGAAGTGGGCGACGTTCCTGGTGAGCATGAAGTCGCTGCTCGAAACCGGGAAGGGTGCGCCTTTTCCGAACGACGTGCATATCTCCAACAGAGGAGACTGATACCGCTTCGGCCTGGCCGAGCCGCGTGGCGGCCCTGGACACGAGGGCAGGGACCGCTAGAACATCATCTTCATGAGGTTCGCGCACATTATTGGCACAGCGCTCCGCGTCTGCGGCGCGCTGTGCATCGTTGCGATGCTGATGCAGGCCGCCGATGCGGCCGAGCTGGTGATGTACCGCCGCGACGGCTGTCCATGGTGCGCCAGATGGGACCGCGAGATCGGTCCGATCTATCCCAAGACCGAGTACAACCAGAGTGTGCCGCTGCGGCTGATCAATCTCGATCACGATCGCGATCTGCCGATCACGCGCGGCGCGATCCGCTACACGCCGACCTTCGTGCTGGCCGATAACGGCAAGGAGATCGGCCGGATCGAGGGCTATCCCGGCGAGGAGTTTTTCTGGGTGCGGCTCGCCAATCTGCTCGAGATGCTGAAGGAGCCCGGCGCAGCCGCCGCGGCTGCCAGCCCGGCGCCGGAGGGCGCCGTGCCGGCCGGCGCGTCCGTCGTTCCGAAGTGATGTCTCCCGCTTGAGGGCGATATGACCCGGGCTCGCATCGGCCCGGCTCCCGCTGCATAATCGGCTCGAATTCATGAACAGAGCCGATCAATGCCCCGCGACAACCTCAATGATCTTTCGGCCTTCATCACTGTGGCCCGTGAGCGCAGCTTCACCAATGCTGCGGCGAAGCTCGGCGTCTCGCAGTCGGCGTTGAGCCACACCATCCGCGAGTTGGAAGGCCGTCTCGGCGTCCGGCTGCTGACGCGGACGACGCGCAGCGTTTCGCCCACGGAGGCAGGTGAGCGTCTCCTGCAGAACGTCGGTCCGCGTCTCGAAGAGATCGAGGCCGAGATCGCGGCGGTCGGCGAGCTGCGCGACAAGCCCGCCGGCACGATCCGGCTCACGGCGACCGAATACGCGATCGACACCATCCTGATGCCGAAGCTCGGCAGGCTCCTGAAGGACTATCCCGACATCAAGGTCGAGCTCGTCGTCGACTACGGCCTGACCGACATCGTCAGCGAACGCTATGACGCGGGCGTGCGCAGCGGCGAGCAAGTGGCCAAGGACATGATCGCGGTTCGCGTCGGTCCCGACATGCGCATGGCGGTGGTCGCAGCGCCGTCGTACTTCCGCAAGCGACCGGAGCCAAAGCGGCCGCAGGAGCTGATCGGGCACAACTGCATCAATCTGCGGCTGCCGGCTCATGGCGTCTATGCGTGGGAGTTCGAGAAGGGCGGGCGGGAGCTGCGGGTGCGCGTCGAGGGCCAGTTCACCTTCAACACCACCATGCATCTCCTTCACGCCGCGCTCGATGGCCATGGTCTCGCTTACGTGCCGGAAGGGCTTGCTCAGCCCTATATCGCCAAAGGCAGGCTCAAGCGCGTGCTCGCGGACTGGTGCCCGCCCTATTCGGGCTATCACTTGTACTATCCGAGCCGCCGCCAGGCGTCGGCGGCGTTCGCGTTGGTCGTCGAGACGCTACGTCATCGCAAATAGCCTTATCGCGCGGCGTACTGCTCGTCGCTGACCTTTTCGAGCCAGTCGACGTTGCGGCCGTCGACGGTCTCCTGGACGGCGATGTGCCGCATGCGGTTAGCTGCGGTGGCGCCGTGCCAGTGCTTCACTCCGGGCGGAATCCAGACCACGTCGCCCGATTTGATCTCGCGCTTCTCCTTGCTCCACTCTTGCACCCAGCCGACGCCGGACGTGACGATCAGGAGCTGGCCCGCGGGATGTGTATGCCACGCGCTGCGCGCGCCGGGCTCGAAGGTGACGTGGCCCGCGCCGATGCGAGTCTGTTGTCCTGCGGCAAACAGCGGATCGAGGGTCACGGCGCCGGTGAATATCTCGGCCGATGCCCGGCCGGAGGGACGCGAGCCGTTCGGAAATATCTCGATGCCTTGCGTATCGACGGGCGAGGCGGCAACGACGGCATTCAAGGCGGCTGCGGCGACGAGCTGTTTCATGTCTATTCTCCTGGCTTCTGGCGCTTGTCGAAAACATCCTTCGCGACCGGCAGCGCCGAGAACACGTTCGGCCAGCCGGCGTAGAAGGCGAGATGCGCGATGGCTTCGGCGGCTTCGGGTTGCGTGAGGCCGTTGTCCAGCGCGCGATTGAGGTGATAGGCCACCTGCGCGACCTGACCGGTTGCGATCAGCGCGCAGACAGTGACGAGGCTGCGGTCGCGCGGCACAAGGTCCGGGCGCAGCCACAGATCGCGGAACAGGAAGTCGGTGGTGTTATGCACTACGCCCGGGAACGCCGCGCCGAACTGGTCCCCGACGCGCTTCACGCGCTCGGCCTCCGCCGCCTCGTTGAGCGGCAGAAGCTTGACCGATGCGGGTGCGACCTGGTCGGGGCCGATATTGCGCGCGGCGAAGATCGTCCTGGCTGGTCCGGCCGCTGCCATGGCATTCGACCAGCCGGCATAGAACGCGAGATGGGTGATGATCTCGGAAATCTCGGCGGGCTTCACGCCGCTGTCGAGCGCGATGTCGAGGTAGCGCGGCAGCTCGACGGTTTCGCTGCGCGCGATCAGCGCCGCGAGCGTCACGGTGCTCCGGTCGCGTGCCGAGAGTCCGGGGCGCTTCCAAACATCGCCGCGCAGACGTTCGTTGTCGTACCTCGCGAGAGCTGGCGCGACCCGGCGGAGGTCGTCGGCCGTGTCGGCCTTGGCCGATGACGCAGCCATCAGCGAAAGCGAGGCGACAATGGCGGTGACGATTTTCATGGCCAACTCCTGTTAGGCGTTTGAGCGGGGTGGCGCCTGAATGAGTCGAGCGGCGACGACCGCAGCGCCGAGCACTGTGACGGCGCTCGCGAGAAACACCGCGCGCAGCCCAGCGCCGCCTGCGATCAGCCCGAGCAACGGGCTTGCGATGCCGAGCGCAAGATCGAGGCAGGCCGTGTAGGCGCCCATGGCGAGGCCGCGGCTTTGCGCCGGCACACGATGCACGGCCTCCAGGCCGAGCCCCGGATAGACGAGCGCGTAGCCGAAGCCGCTCAGCACCGCGCCCGCGAGCGCGAGACCGGACCACGGCGCGAGCCAGATCAGCGCCTGGCCTGCGGCCTCGATCAGCACCGACACCAGCGCGATCCTGGCGCCGCCCATCCGGTCGGGCAGATGGCCGAACACGATGCGCGTCGCCATGAAGGCGGCCGCGAAGGCGCTCAAGCCCAGCCACGCCGGCGTCCAGCCTTGGCCCACAAAGAGCAGCGTGATGAAGGTCGTGATCGCGCCGAAACCGATGCTGCTGAAGGCAAGTCCGATGCCGGGGACCATGATTGCGCTCAGCACCGTGGACAGCGGCGGCTGCGGCCGCCGGATCGGCGCGACACCGCGCAGCGGCAGGATCAGGAGCAGGCCCACCAGCGGCACCAGCGTGGTCGCAATCGCGATCGCCATGAAGCCGTAGCGCGCATAGAGCGCGCCGCCGGCCGGCGCGCCGACCGCAAAGGCCGCGTAGAGCGCGGTGCCGATCCAGGCGATGACCTTGCCGGCGTTCTGTGTGGCGACGAGTGCGAGGCCCCAGCTCAGCGCGCCGGTGATGATGAAGCTCTCGGCGCCGCCGAGGAGTGCGCGACCCGCGAGCAGGATCGACACCGATGTGGCGGGCGAAGCGGTGAATCGAAGCGACAGCATGTAAAGCAGACCCGAAGCCGCGGCGGCGACCAGGCCGACCATGACGGCGTGCTTCGAACCGCGGCTGTCGGCGAAATGGCCCGACCAGATGCGCGAGACCAGCGCCGCCGCGAACTGGCTGCCCGACACCAGGCCGACCACGAAAGTGCCGAGCCCGAGTCCCTGATGCACGTGCAGCGGCAGCACGGGCATGGCGATGCCGGTGATGAGGAACACCACCAGCACGACGGCCATGAGCGGCAGCAGCGCGACGACGACCTCGGAGGTCGCGATGGCGGGAGGTCTGGATTCAATAGCGGACATGACGTTCTTTCGGCTTTCCGGGCGCACGCGTTGCCGCTCGCGCTCCATGGGGAGCGCGCCATGCCTCGCGGGCATCAGGGGCTGCGATCTCGCGTTCCTGTCGCGAGAACGATCTTGTTATAAGGACGGCCGCGCCGGCCGATTAGCCGGGAAAATCCGCATGGACTTATGAGAGCGGCTCATAATTGGGCGGCCATCTGCCCAGGCGCTGCGCATGCAAAAATATCGCTCCACGGCACAGCCGAACCCAGGTGACCGGGCAACCGCCACCCGTTAGTCTTTTCCACGACGCCGGTGGATTGTGGATCGCGTGGAGGCTGCGGTGATTCATATTCGACGATTGTCTTGTGCCGCTGCGCTGGTTGCCGGCGTGCTGTTGTCGCCGTTCCCGGCGACCGCCCAGGAGAAGATCAAGATCGGTCTCCTGCCGTTCTCGGAGTCGCTTGCGGTCGTCATCGCCGACAAGCAGGGCTTCTTCAAAGCGGAAGGCATCGAGATCGAAACCTCGAAATTCGACAGCGGCGCGGTCGCGGTGCCGGTGCTGCAATCGGGCCGGCTCGACATCGTGCTGAGCAGCACGGTCGCGACCTTCCAGGCGATCGAGCAGGGGCTCGATGCCGTGGTGCTGGCGCCGGGCGCGGTCGTGCGTGAAGCTCCGCCCGACACCACGACCGCGGTGATCGTGCGCAAGGGCTCGATCGGCGGGCTGAAGGAGCTTGAAGGCAAGCGGGTCGCCGTCAACGTCATCAACAGCACCGCCTGGCTGCACGCAGTGGCACTGCTCGATAAGCACGGCGTCGACCGCACCAAGGTGCGCTTCACCGAGGTGCCGTTCCCGCAGATGAACGATCCGCTGCTCGCGGGGCAGCTCGACGCGGTGGTACAGGTCGAGCCGTTCCGCTCCGCGCTGATGGCGACCGGCAACGCCGAGATCGTCGGCTGGCCCTATGTCGAGACGGCGCCGAACACCGACATCACGCAATACATTGCGTTGACGACGTGGGTCGAGAAGAACAAGGCGCTGGCGGCCAAGTTCGCGCGCGCCGTGGCCAAGGGCGCGCAGTTTGCAGCGTCGAACGAGGCCGCGACGCGCGACATCAATCAGCAGTTCACCAATCTCAATCCGGCGCTGAAGGACAAGGTGCTGCTGCCGCGGCTCGGCACCGCGATCAATCTCAAGGAAATGAACCACACCAAGGAGATGATGGTGAAGTATGGGCTCCTGAAGACGCCCGTCGATCTCTCCAAGCGGGTGTTTACGCCTTGAACGTGCCGAGAGACTGACATGAGCCCGCCAGGCACGACCGTCCTTCGCGTTCGCGGCCTGCACAAGAGCTTCGCCGCGGCGGGCGGCACCACGGTCGCGCTCAACGGCGTCGATCTCGACATCGAGGAGGGAAGCTTCGTCTCGATCGTCGGTCCGTCCGGCTGCGGCAAATCCACCCTGTTGCAGATGATGGCTGGGCTCGCGTCGCCGACTGCGGGCGACGTGCTCTACAAGGGCCGCCGCGTCGAGGAGCCGCCGCCGGACGTGCTTTACGTGTTCCAGCAGTACACGCGCTCGCTGTTCCCCTGGAAAACGGTGGAGCGCAATGTCGCGTTCGGGCTGGAGAACAAGGGCGCGCTGTCGCGCGCCGAGATCGCGTCGCGGACCCGCGAGCTGATCGGCCTGATGAAGCTGTCCGGCTTCGAGCGCCATTATCCCTGGCAGCTCTCCGGCGGCATGCAGCAGCGCGTCGCGATCGCCCGGGCGCTGGCCTGCCGCCCGGCGGTGCTCCTGATGGACGAGCCGTTCAGCGCGGTCGATGCGCTCACCCGCGTGGGGCTTCAGGAGCTGCTGCGCTCGCTCTGGCGCGAGCTGAAGCTCACCGTGGTGTTCGTCACCCACGACGTCGACGAAGGGGTCTATCTCTCGACTCGCGTCGTGGCGCTGACGCGGGCGCCCGGCACCATCGCGATCGACGTTCCGATCGATCTGCCGGGGCCGCGCGACCAGATCGCGACCCGCGCGCTGCCGGCCTATCTCGATTACCGGGCGCGGCTTCTCGCCCAGCTCTTTGCCGACGAAGGCCTCAAACGGACGGAGGCCGCGTGACCGATATCGCGCGCAGCGAGCAGCTGCCGGCCGAGGCGGTCGCGGCGCCTCCGGCCAAAAGCCCGTCGCGATCCAGCGTGCTCCTGAACACGCGCTTCGTCGGCGTCGTTTTCATCGGCGTGCTGCTGGTGCTGTGGGAGATCGCCGCGGCCTACGCGATCTTTCCGCCGATGAGCTTTCCGCGGATCAGCTCGATCGTCGCCACCTGGTGGCGGCTTGTCGTGTCCGGCGAGTTGCTCGGCGAGGTGCTGCCGAGCCTGTGGCGGATGTTCGCCGGCTATTTCATCGGCGTCGCGCTCGGCGTCGCGGTCGGTGTGCTGATGAGCTACATCCGCTTCTTCTACAATCTGCTGGAGCCGATCACCGAAATCCTGCGTCCGATCCCGAGCCCGGCTTATCTGCCGATCATGATCCTGTTTCTCGGCATCGACGACGAGATGAAGATCTTCATGATCGCGTTTGCGAGCTTCTTTCCGGTGCTGCTCAATACCTACAGCGGCGTGCGCAGCGTTGATCCGATCCAGCTGCAGACCGCGCGTACCTTCGGCGTCAGGGGCCGCAGGCTGCTGATGCAGGTCGTGCTGCCGGCGTCGTCGCCTTATATCTTTACCGGCATGCGGATCAGCCTCGCGGTGGCGCTGATCGTGATGGTGATCAGCGAGATGGTCGCAGCCTCGAACGGCATCGGCTATTTCATCCTGAGCGCGCAGCGCGGCTTCAAGATCCGCGACATGTTTGCCGGCGTGCTGACGCTCGCCGCGCTTGGCTATCTCCTCAACTGGCTGTTCCTGCTGATCGAGAACCGCATCCTCGCGTGGCACTACGGCTACACCCAGCAACGCGGCTGAGAGCATAATATGTCCCGCATCGTCGACCTGACGCTTCCCGTCACCTCCGGCATGGCCGGCATCCCGAAGATCGCGTTCTACGAGCAGCACCCGACGCGCGTTCAGGCCGTCACAGTGGTGAGCGAGGAGCAGCGCGCCACGCTCCTGGCCGAGCGGGTCGACCTCATGCCGGACGCGCCGGTCACCAACAGCATGAACACGGTGTTCACGCTCAACACCCATATCGGCACGCATATCGACGCGCCGCGGCATTTCTATGCTGATGGTGCGTCGGTCACGGACCTCGCGCTCGAACGCATCGTGATGCGCGAGGCAGTGGTCATCGATGTCAGCCACAAGAAGCCCGGCGAGGGCGTCACCGGTGACGATCTCGAACGCACCGGCGTGAAGCCCGGGCCCGGGCAGATCGCGGTGATCAAGACGCTGTGGACCAACCGCGCCTTCGGCAAGCCGGAGTTCTGGGCGCAGACGATTCATCTCGAGCCGAGTGTCGGCGAATGGGTCGAGCAGCGCGGCGTGTCGGCGGTGGCGATGGACTGCTTTCCGGAAAAGCCGTTCTGGCTGATGACGCTGACGCCCACGGAGCGCGGCGCCAATCACAAGCGCTGGCTCAAGGCCGGCATCCCGATGATCCAGATGCTCACCGCGCTCGACCAGATTGGGCCGAAGTTCATGCTGACCGCGCTGCCGCTGAAGCTTCAGGGCATGGATGGCGCGCCGGCGCGGGTCATCGGCATCGAGTCCTGAAGGCCGCCAACGATGCCAATGGTCAGCGTCAACGGCTGCGATTTCTATTACGAGCAGCACGGCCGGGGCCGTGACATCGTGTTCATTCACGGCGAGATCCACGGGCTCGAATATTGGGAGCACCAGATCGCCGAGCTTGCGACCGATCATCGTTGCTTCATCTACAACCGCCGCGGCCACGCCAAGACGACGTGGACCGACTACGGCTTCTCGCTGGTCAACCAGACCCGCGATCTGGAACTTCTGATCGAGCGGGTCGGCATCGAGCGTCCTGTCATCGTCTCGCTCGCCTTCGGCACCACGATCGCGGCCAACTACGCGATCCGCAATCCCGGCAAGGTGCGCGGGCTGGTGCTCGGCGCCTGGAGCGAGATGCACGACGCGTTCCAGTATTTCGAGCGCTGGGAGCGCTATTCGAAGCAGGCCGCGCAGGTGCTGGAGAAGGAGGGCCGCGAGGCGCTGATCGCACTTCTTCGGGATCAGGGCGGCAAGTCGATCTACAAGGTGATCCCGGTCGACTCACCGGTGCGCGAGAAGGTGATCCAGTTGTTCGCGAGCCATCCGCTTGGCGAGTACCAGCGCGGCATGTTGGAGTTCGGCATGTCGGTGCCGGACCTCGTGCCCGCATTCAAGCAACTCGATCTGCCCGTGCTTGGCGTCTGCGGCGCGGACGATCCCTATCCGGATCAGCCGGAGGTGCTGCACGACATGGCGAATTTCCGCGAGGCGCCGCGCATTCCCGGCGCGGCGCGCTTCGTGCACTGGGAAAAGCCCGCGGAATTCAACGCGGCGCTCCGCGCCTTCCTGCGTTCGTTGCCGTAGAAACCGCTATCGGCGGTTCGTTGACAAGCCGGTCGCCGGCATTATCATTTGTACACATACAATCGAGCCGCGCGTTCAGGGCGGGGGCCACCGCAAGGACCACGTGGAACATGGAAGGCAGGCTGTTCTTCGTCGTCGGGCCGAGCGGAAGCGGCAAGGACACGCTGCTGAACGGCGCACGGCAGGCGCTAGCCGGCGACCGTCGCGTCGTGTTCGCGCCGCGCGTGATCACCCGCCCGGCCGGCGTCGGCAACGAAGATCACCTGCCGTGCGAGCCGGAGGAGTTCGACAGGGAGATGCGTTCCGGCGCGTTTCTGATTCACTGGTCTGCGCACGGGCTCAAATACGGCATTCCGTTCCACGTGGTCGATCATCTGGCGTCGGGACGCCACGTTGTGGTCAACGGCTCGCGTGGCGCGGCCGCGGAGCTTCTCACCAAGGTCCGGAACGTCACGCTGGTCGAGATTTCGGCGCCGGCGGAGCTGATCGCGCAGCGGCTCGTCGCCCGCGGCCGCGAAGACGCCAAAGACGTGCAGGCGCGGCTCGCGCGCGTGACGCCGCCGCTGCCGGCCGGTGTCGACACCGTCGTCATCCGCAACGATGCGGAAATCGAGACCGGCGTGGCGACGCTCGTGTCGGTGCTGACCACGCCGCGTCCCGGCGACCAGTCGCCGCCGAGCCCGCGGATCGCGCCGCCGCAAGGCACCGGCGCGGCCCACCTTCGTGCCAAGCTGAATGGCGAGGAGTTGACCGAGGCGCAATACCGCCTGCTGCTCACCGAATTTGTCGCGCACAAGCATTCCGAAGCGGAGATGACGCGGTTTCTCGTGGCGGCCGCGGGCTCGCTCAGCGTCGCCGAGGT
>CAKZHN010000493.1 GCA_936924235.1 uncultured Rhodoplanes sp.
GGACTTCTTTCATCGGACCGGAGGGAATTACCGCTCACGTTATCCAGGCAGCATTTGCGCTGCCCTTCATCCGACGTTGTCCAAGCCACTGAAGGCAGCCCCCTCATCGGGTGCGGCCGGTGACCTCGCTCCCTGGGACGTGGGTACGAACCACGCCTGCAGGCGCCACACCCTGCTCCGCCAACCAAGCGTCCCTAGAAGACGCCCTCACGTGAGCAAGGCATGGCGTTCGTACACGCACGAGAACAGAAGAAAAGATTGTTGTGATTCGGGTGTGAATTCACTGGGGACACACGGACGGAACTTGGCCACATCAACACTCCTTGATGCCGCATCGCACATCGCCTGTTGAACGGCATTGCCCCGCTTTCGGCCGCTGTCTGAACGACCATTCACGAGATTCCGCAAGATGTTAGGGAACGCCGCCCTGCTTGGCGCTTTCATCCTACGGGAGGCGAGCGTGGAAAAAGAAGAGGAGTGATCATGCGCCCGATGCTGAAGAAAATCGGAATGGCCGCCCTGGCGGCTGCGACACTGGCAGGGGGCACTATTGCCACCACATCGCCAGCCGCGGCCTGGGGTCACGGCGGTTGGGGTCATCACGGCGGCGGCTGGGTCGGACCGGCTGTCGTCGGCGGCTTGGCGCTCGGCGCGTTCGCCGCTGCAACCGCGCCAGGGTATTACGGCTATGGCTATGGTCCCGGCTACTACGGGCCCGGCTATGGCTGTCCGCGCCACGTCGTAGGCTACACGGCCTATGGACGTCCGATCGTCCGGCGCGTCTGTTACTAAGCGATCTCGAAACCGGCGCGTTTTGCAACGCGCCGGTTTCGCTTGGCGCTCCCGATGAACTTGCGCTCCCGATGAACATTGAAACTGCTCATCGCCGAGGTGATTGGCGATGGTCGGCTGTTTGAGGAAGGGCGCTAAGAAGGTTACAAAGACAATCTGCGCAGCGATGGCGAGCGAATGTCTGACAAGCGCCCGTGCTCCGACCGTGAATCCGGACGCCCGCAAGCGGCGCGCCAAGGTGTGGCTGCGGTTGCTGGTGAGAGCCGCTCCGGCCGGCGGGGCTCGTGAAAATCGCAACCTTCAACGTCAATAACATCAACAAACGTCTGCCGAACCTGCTGGCATGGCTGAAAGCGAGCAGCCCCGACATCGCCTGCATCCAGGAGCTGAAATGCACGGATGCTGATTTTCCCTCGCAGGCGATCGCGAAGGCCGGCTACCGCGCGGTCTGGAAGGGACAGAAGACCTGGAACGGCGTTGCGCTGCTGTCGCGTGTGGGCGAGCCGATGCTGACGCGGACCGCGCTGCCGGGCGACCCTTCGGACACGCAGTCGCGCTACATCGAAGCGGCGGTGCAGGGAATCCTGATCGGTTGTCTTTATCTGCCCAACGGCAATCCGCAGCCTGGCCCGAAATTCGACTACAAGCTGAAATGGTTCCGGCGCCTGCATCGCCACGCTGGAACGCTGCTGCGGCAGAAGATTCCCGCCGTGCTGGCCGGGGACTATAACGTCGCGCCGACCGAGATCGACATCTATCCGACCACGTCCTGGGATGACGATGCGCTGGTGCAGCCCGAAAGCCGGGCGGCGTACGCACGGCTGGTCAAACAGGGCTGGACGGATGCGCTTCGCGAGCTGCATCCCGGCGAGCGCGTGTACACGTTCTGGCACTACATGCGCCGGCGCTGGGAACGTGACGCCGGCCTGCGGCTCGATCATCTGCTGCTCAGCCCGGAGCTGGCCGGGAGGCTGCAGAGCGCGGGCGTGGATCGCGCGGTCCGCGGCAAACCCGATGCCAGCGATCATGCGCCGGCCTGGATCGAGCTGAAACCGGCCACCACAGCGAGACGGAAGAACGCGCCGGCTGATCGCGCATCCTCGATGGTTGGAACACGACGCGCCCGTTCCGGTTGACCTCGCGAAGCAACCGACAGGTGTCCGATGAAATCCTTCGCTCTCGCCACAGCAATCGTCATCGCGCTTTCCGGCGCAGTCCTGGCTCAAGGTGGAGGCGGCGGAGGTGGAGGTGGCGGCGCGGGCGGCGGCGGTTCTGGCGGCGGCAGCGCCGGCGCGAGCGGTTCTTCCGGCGCAGGCGGAACCGGGCAAACCGGAGCAGGCGCGGGCGGCACGGCTCAGACCTCCGGCAGCGGCGTTCAATCGAACGGCCAGTTCAACAGCAGCACCACGAATCCCAATAACAACTCGAATGGGGCACCGGGCTCCAGCGCGGTCCAGACGCAGCGCGGGGTTGGGACGGCGCCGAACGGACTGCCGATCGGGTCGCCGGGGTCCGGCCCGGGCTCGCCCGAACAGCCGATCGACTCGGGCTCGCGGTAAGGGCGAGGCCCGCCCCTCTCACAGCGTGTGAGTGACCTTGCTGAGCGACGGCGGATTGTCCGGGTCGAAGCCCCGTTCGCGCGCCGCCCGCTCGATCGCGAGATAGGCCGGCACCAGCATCGCAATCGGATCGCAAGCTGGATGACCGTCGCCGATCCAGGGCAGGGTTTGCTCCGGACCTCCTGCCGCAAAGACACGTATGCCCGCGGCGTTCAGATCTTGGATCACACTGTCACCTGCCGCAGCAGCCTGGTCGTTCTGCCGCAGCACCAGCACCGGCGTTGCCGGCGTGATCGCGGCCCATGGCCCGTGCCGCACCTCGGCCGCGCTGTAGCCCAGCGCCGGCACCCGCAGCGTCTCGGCCACTTTCAGCGCGAGCTCGCGAACCGGACCGAGCGCGTAGCCCCGCCCCACGATAAAGGCCGCGGCCGCGTCGCCCACGGCATGAGACCAGGCCGACCAGTCGCAGGCGAGCGCCCGCGACAGCCGGTCAGGAAGTTGCTCGAGACCTGCTGCCAGCTCGGCATCGCGCGCCAGCGCCGCCACCAGGCGCGCGCCGGCGATCATCGACGTCACGACGGTCTTGGTGGCGGCCACGGCGTGCTCGCGCCCGGCGCCGATCGGCAGGATCAGTTCGGCCGCGGCCGCGGCCGGCGACTGCTCGTCGTTGACGATCGCGAGCGTCAGCGCACCGACGTCGCGCGCCACTTGCGTGGCCGCAACGAGATCGGGGCTGCGGCCGGACTGCGAGATCACGACGAACAGCACGCCGCGCATGTCCGGCGGACGCTCGTAGGCGGTCACCACCGAAGGCGCCGAGGCCGAGGCGAGCATGCCGAGCCGCGCCTCGAACAGGTAGCGCAGATAGACCCCGGCATGGCCCGAGCTGCCGCGGCCGCAGAACACCACGACGCGCGGCTTGATCGCGTCGATCCGCTCGACGATGGCGGCGAACAGGTCGTCGCGCGCAAGCAGGCGCTCGGCCACCGCCGGGATCTCGGCGGTCTCGCGTGCCATCGCGGTCTGCTGCGTCTCAGACATTCTTGCGCGTGCTCTTGCCCGCATTGTTGCCCGTTGCATTGATGGCGGCCCGGAGATTGCCGGAGTGCTCCTGCAACAACTGCTCGGCTTCGCTGCGGTTCAATCCGAGCCCGATCAGGATGGCGGTCTTCAGGTCGCCGTCGGCCTGCTCGACATGGCGCGCGGCCTCCGCCTCGGTGCCGCCGACGATCTCGCGGACGATCACCTGCGCGCGCTTGCGGAGCTTGGCGTTACGGGCGCGCATGTCGACCATCAGCCCGCGATAGACCCGGCCGAGCTTCACCATCAGCGCGGTCGAGATCAGGTTCAGCACGATCTTCTGCGCGGTGCCGGCATTCATGCGCGTGGAGCCGGCGACCACCTCGCTGCCGGTGTCGACCAGCACGCGATGCCGCGCCGCTTCAAAGAGTGGCGCACTGGGATTGTTGGCGACCGCGATCGTCACCGCGCCGGCCGCGGTGGCGGCGCGGAGCGCGCCGATCGTGAACGGCGTGGTGCCGCTCGCAGCGATGCCGATGACGACGTCGTCGCAGCCGATCTTCGCGTCAGCCATCGCCTGCGCGCCAGCGCTCGCGTTGTCCTCGGCGCCCTCGACGCTCCGGACCAGTGCCTCCATGCCGCCCGCCATGGCGAACACCAGCCGCTCGGCCGGCCAGTCATAGGTCGGCGTCAACTCGGTGCCGTCCTGCACGCCGATCCGACCCGAGGTGCCGGCGCCCACATAAACGATCCGTCCGCCGCGCTGCAGCGCCGGCACGGCGTCGTCGACCGCGGCGCCGATGGCGGGAAGCGCGCCGCGCACCGCGGCGGCCGCCGCGAGCTGGCCCTCGTGCATCGCCGCCAGCATCTCGGCTGTCGACCAGGCGTCGAGCTCGACATAGCGCGGATCGATGTGCTCGGTCGGCATCGGCTATCTCTTCACGCAATTTCGCCGGGCCAGCAGCAGCGCGCCGTCGATCGCGTCGCCCTCGACCGGCACCAGCCGCCGCTGCACGTCGGGCGACAGCCACGGCTGCATCGACGACGCGAGGCCGCCAAGCAAGGCGATGCGCGTGGCGCCGCATTCGAACAGCCGCCGCACCAGCTCGTCGATCTGCTCGCCGGCGTCGCGGACGACCCGCCGCGCCACCGGATCGCCCGTATCGGCATGCCGCATCACCAGCGGCGCGAAGGTCGCGTAGTCGGTGGCGGTGGCGCGGTCCATCCAGGCGACCGCGTCGAACGGATCGTCGTGGAAGCGGGCCATCACGTCGCGCGTGAGGCTGCTGCCGAGCGCGCGCTCGTCGTAGGCGCGCAGCGCCAGGCGAATGGCATGCAGGCCGAGATCGGCGCCGCTGCCTTCGTCCGAGATCGGGAAACCGTAGCCCCCCACCCTCACCTCGCGCTCGCCGATCACCGCGTAGCCGACGCTGCCGGTGCCGACGATGACGATGCCGCCGTCGCGCGCCGCATGCGCGCCGATGCAGGCGATGGTCGCGTCATTGACGTAGACCACCGAACGGAACGGATGCGCGCGCTGCATCAGCTCTTCCAGCGCACCCTTGCGCCCGACGCCGGCGAGCCCGACCGCGGCATGGGCGGACTTCAGCGCCTGGAACTCGATGCCGGCTTCCTCGGCGGCGGCCCGGCACGCCTTTTCGACCTCGCCGAGCGCGCGGTCGATGCCGAGCCGCAGCGCGGCGGGGCCGGCGATGCCGGTGCCGAGCAGACGCTGGTCGGCGTCCTCGATGCGCGCGCGGCAGCCGGTGCCGCCACCGTCGACGCCGACGAACAGCGGGCCGGATGGTGCGGCGTCCGTCATTCCGCGACCCGCTGGATGTTGGCGCCGCACTGCACGAGCTTCCTATCGAGCCGCTCGTAGCCGCGATCGAGATGATAGATGCGGTGCACCGTGGTCTCGCCTTCGGCGGCGAGCGCTGCGAGCACCAGGCATACGGAGGCACGGAGATCAGTCGCCATCACCTCGGCGCCGTGCAGGTGATCGACGCCACGCACCAGCGCGGTCGAGCCCTGCAGCGAGATGTTGGCGCCGAGCCGGCCGAGCTCGGGCACATGCATGAAACGGCTTTCGAACACGGTTTCGCGGATCACCGACGCGCCGGGCGCGATGGTCATCAGGGCCATGAACTGCGCCTGCAAGTCGGTGGGGAAGCCGGGATACGGCTCGGTCGAGATGTCGATGGCCTGCAACGGCCCGGTGCGCACCACCATCAAGCCGCGGTCGGTCGGCCAGATCTGCACGCCGGCGCTTTCCAGCGCCGCGCCCACGCTGCCGAGATGCTCGAGATGCGCGCCGAGAATCTCGAGGTGGCCGCCGGTGATCGCCGCCGCGATCGCGTAAGTGCCGGCCTCGATGCGGTCGGTGATCAGGTCGTGGCGGGCGTGACGCAGCGCCTGCACGCCCTGCACCAGGATGCGGTGCGTGCCGGCGCCTTCGATGCGCGCGCCCATCGCCACCAGACAGGCCGCGAGGTCGGCGACCTCGGGATCGCGGGCGGCGTTGAGGATCTCGCTTTCGCCGTGCGCCAGGACCGTCGCCATCAGCGCCGTCTCGGTCGCGCCAACGGATGGCGACGACAGCACGATGCGGCCGCCGCGCAAGCCGTCGCCCTCGACACGGGCGTGGATGTAGCCAGCCTCCCTGTCGACCTTGGCGCCGAGCGCCTCCAGCGCCTTCAGATGCAGATCGATCGGCCGCGCGCCGATCGCGCAGCCGCCGGGCTGCGACACCCGCGCGGAGCCGAACCGGGCGAGCAACGGCGCCAGCACCAGGATGCTGGCGCGCATCTTGCGCACGATGTCGTAGGGCGCCTCCCCGTTGCGGGCGCCGCCGGCGTCGAGCACCAGCCGGTGGCCGGGAGCGCGGCCGGCCGTCACGCCAAGCTCCTCCATCAGCTTCAGCATGGTGTCGATGTCGGAAACGTCGGGCACGTTGCCCAGCTCCAGCCGCTCGGCGCTGAGCAGGGCCGCGGCAATCTGCGGCAGCGCCGCATTCTTGGCGCCCCAGATCTGGACCGAGCCCTCGATGCGGCTGCCGCCTCGGACGATCATCCGGTCCATGTTTTCTCCGACTCCGGCCGCGGGCGCGCGATTTGGAAAGACGTATGATTCGGAAAATGTTCCCGAACTCTTCGGCGCATCAAAAAGAATCGCACCGCATTTTATCGGAAATGACCGTGATGGCGGGCGATCATTCCGCTGGGACTTTGGTGCCCCTTAACTTAAATTGGATTTCCTGCACCGCCAGTGCGGCTGGCCACGAATGCCGATGAGCCCGGATCAAAATCACCCCGCAGAGCCCCCTCCGCACGCCGTGCTGGCGAGCCGGGTTTTTGACGGCACACGCTGGCACAACGAGTCCGCGGTGTTGATTCGGGACGGCCACATTGCGGGAATCCGGCGCCAGAGTGACGTTCCTGGCGATTGGCCGCAGACGCGGCTGCCTCCCGGGACGATCGTTGCGCCGGGCTTCATCGACCTGCAGGTCAACGGCGGCGGCGGCGTGCTCCTCAACGACCAGCCGACCGCCGACGGCATGCGGGCCATCGCCCGCGCGCACCGGCGCTTCGGCACCACGGGCTGCCTGCCGACCCTGATCACCGATACGCGCGAGCGGATGCGGAGCGTGATCGCGGCGGCGCGCGAGGGCGCGGGGCGGGACGGCATTCTCGGCCTGCACCTCGAAGGCCCGTTCATCAGCCCCAAGCGCCCCGGCGTGCATCCGCCCGACCGGATCGTTGCGCCGCGCGAGGGCGATCTGGACGAGCTTTGCGAGCTGGCCACTGTCGGCACCTCATTGGTGACGCTGGCGCCCGAATGCGTTCCAGCCGGATTCATCCAGACGCTGACGGCGAGCGGCGTCCGCGTCTCCATCGGCCACAGCGAGGCGACCGCCGACGTGGTCATGCATGCGGTGGCCGATGGCGCGACCGGCGTCACGCATCTGTTCAACGCCATGCCGTCGCTCAGCGGGCGCTCGCCGGGCATCATCGGGACCGCGCTGACCGAGGAACGGCTCACCGCAGGGCTGATCGTGGATGGCATCCACGTCGATCCGATCTCGATCCGGCTCGCCTTCGCGGCGAAACGCGACGGCATCGCGCTCGTCACCGACGCCATGCCGAGCGTCGGCTCGTCACTGCACAAGTTCGACCTGCTCGGCCGGCCGATCACCCTGCTCCACGGGCGGCTCACCACCGCCGGCGGGACGCTCGCCGGCGCGCATCTCGACATGGCGTCGGCGGTGCGCAACACGGTGAAGCTCGCAGGGCTTCCGCTGGAGGACGCGCTGCGCGCGGCGTCGCTGGCGCCGGCGCGCTTCCTTGGGATGGAGCACGAGCGCGGCGCGCTCACCGCCGGCGCGCGGGCCGATCTGGTGGCGCTGAGCGAAGGCCTCACGGTCATAGCCACCTGGATCGATGGCGCGCGCGAGGACGTTCAATAACGCAGGTAGGGTTTCCGCTCGCTCGCCCAGGACTGTTCGTCCGGCAGCGTCAGGGCATCGAGGTCCTTCGGCGTCGCCGATGGATTGTCGACCCACTCGCGCAGCAGCGGGCTGCCGTTGATCACGTCGATGGCGAGCTTGCCGTGCTCGTATTCGTAGGCGAAGTCGCGCCACAGCGGATACTGCGGATACAACAACCGGATCGCCTTGAAGGCCAGCGCCTGGATGCGCCACGGCTTGAAGATCGCGTGATCGTAGTCCGGACCTTCCGGATGAAGCTGCACGCCGTGACACAGCTTGCCGACATGCTTGTGGAAGGTCGGCTCGAACCAGCATTCGCGCAGCCGGCAGCCGTCGAGCCAGCGCGGCGCAAGCTCGGCCATCTTGCTCATGACGGCGCGCGCGTCGATGTCGGGCGCGCCGAACAATTCGAGCGGCCGCGTGGTGCCGCGGCCTTCCGAGAGCGTGGCACCTTCGAGCATTACGGTGCCCGCATAGGCGCGTGCCATCGACAGGTTCGGCGCGTTGGGGCTCGGATTGATCCAGATGCGCTCGCCGAGCGGCCAGCCGAAGCCCGGCGCGACATCAGGCTGCCAGCCCTGCATCTCGACGACCTGATAGTCGACGTCGAGCCGGAATGTCTTCACGAACCACAGGCCCAACTCGCCGAGCGTGAGCCCATGACGCATCGGCAGCGGGCCCGCGCCGACAAAGCTTTCCCAGCCGGCGCGGAGCTTCAGCCCCTCGATCGGACGCCCCGCCGGATTGGGCCGGTCGAGCACCCAGACCGCCTTGCGGTGGCGCGCCGCGGCTTCCAGCACATAAAGCAGCGTCGTGATGAAGGTGTAGATGCGGCAGCCCAGGTCCTGCAGGTCGATCAGGATCACGTCGAACGAGCCCATCATCTTGTCGGTGGGCTTTCGCACCTCGCCGTAGAGGCTGAAGACCGGGATGTGATGCACCGGGTCCTCGAAGTCCGGCGACTCCATCATGTTGTCCTGCTTGTCCCCGCGCAGCCCGTGCTGCGGACCGAACGCCGCGCTGAGCTTCAGGTCGCCGCAGGCGGCGAGCGCATCGAGCGAATGGGTCAGGTCCGCGGTGACGGACGCCGGATGCGCGAGCAGCGCCACGCGCTTACCCGAGAGGGGCGCGCGCAGCTTGGGCTCGGCGATCAGCCTATCGATGCCGAATTTCATGCGGACACCGTTGGCGAGAATTCATAGGCAAAGCAATCCATGTGGTGGAAGTCGGGCTTTCCCGGCGGATGCGCCAAGGCCCAGTATGACATATGCCCGGCCTGATCTTCGATGATGGCCGACAGCCCGAGACGCCACGGGGTGCTTCGCGACAACGCCGGCAGCCGGCCGATGGGCAGCGTGACCTGCAAGGTGTAGCGGTCCGGGCCCGGCTGCGTTTCGATCGGAGCTGCCTCGATCTCAGCCGCCAACACCATGCCGCTCCGGTAGTCGCTGAAACGATAGGCCGCCCATTGCGTCGAGGGCGCGAAGTTGAACTCATAATACTCCGAGCCCGACGGCCCGCGGACGAACGCCTCGAAGCAGGTGTGGCGCCAGAGCTCGTCGCCACGGCGGGCGGCGGCAGCCGGCGGAAGGCGGATATCGCCGATCCGACCGGTCACCACGTAGGAAAACACCAGGCTGTCCGCGCGCGGGCGCGCCACAGTCACGTCGATCCGTGCCACGGCCCCTGAGGGAAAGTCGGGATGGGGGCTCAATGCCAGCTGGCGCATGTCTCAATGAACCGATTCGCCACACCGCAATCAAGGGCGCGGAATGGCCGCGCGGCTGTTTCAACGGCGCGGTCCAAGCGTTGACAAATCCCCCTGCGTCGCCATCTGACGATTCCAATGAATCTCGCTCTTCAAGCCGATCTCTTCGGCGTCGCTCCCGAGATGCCGGGCCCGGACGGATTTCGCTACGCGCCCGACGCGATCTTGCCTGCCGAAGAGCTCGCGCTGGTCGAGCAGTTCCGCACGCTGCCGTTCAAGGAGTTCGAGTTTCAGGGCTTCACCGGCAAGCGCCGCGTGGTGTCCTACGGCTGGCGTTACGACTTCAACGGCGGCGGGCTGAACCGGACTGACACCATCCCCGACTTTCTGGCGCCGCTCCGCGAGCGCGCGGCGCGCTTCGCGGGCTTGGAAGCCTCGGCGCTGGTGCAGGCGCTGCTGCTCGAATACCCGCCGGGCGCCGCCATCGGCTGGCACAAGGACCGTCCGGTGTTCGACGACGTGATCGGCATCTCGCTCGTGTCGCCGTGCAACTTCCGCTTCCGAAGGAAGGCCGGGCCGAATTGGGAGCGCCGCAATCTCACGGCCGAGCCGCGATCGATCTATCTGCTGCGCGGCCCCGCCCGGACCGAATGGGAGCACAGCATCCCGGCCGTCGATGCGTTGCGATATTCCGTGACGTTCCGGAGCATGCGGTCCGCCGAGCGGAATGAGCCGGAATCCAAATCAATCCCGGAATGACGATTTTACTGTCGTCCGGGCCCGCTCCCGTTGCTAGCATCCCTCGACTTGTTCGGTGACGACACAAGGCCGCGAAGACGGCCACAGAACGCGTCGAGCCGGATACGCCGGGAGTGAAATCAGCGCCATGGACCTCGACCGCGTCGCCGCGGGCTTCGACCGTATCACCGGCTCGGATCCGCCCTTCGATCAGATTGCCGACGGCACTTATTTCGGCGAAGGACCGGTGTGGGACAAGCGCAAGAAGCGCTTCCTCTGGGTCGATATCATTGGCGACACCATCTACCAGTGGATGCCGGGCGTCGGAAAATCCGTGCTGGTGCATCCCTCCAGCCACGCCAACGGCATGACCTTCGACCTGCAAGGCCGTCTGGTGATCGCAGGCTGGTCGAAGCGCACGATCTGGCGCCTTGAGGACGACGGCTCGTTCACCACCATCGCGTCGCACTGGCAGGACAAGAAGTTCAACAGCCCGAACGACATCGTCGTGCGCTCCGACGGCTCGGTGTACTGGACCGACTCGGCGGGCGGGCTCGTGATCCCCGGCATGGTCGGCGAGGACATGCAGCGCCATCTCGACATCCAGGCGGTGTTCCGCCTGACGCCGCAGGGCAAGGTCGAGCTCACCGTGCCGGATACCGTGTATCCGAACGGGCTCTGCTTCAGCCCGGACGAGAAGCTCCTCTACGTCAACGACACCAGGATGGCGCACATCCGCGTCTTCGACGTGGCTGCTGACGGCAGCGTCGGCAACGGCCGGCTGTTCCATCAGCTCACCGGCAGCGAGGCCGGCGTCGCCGACGGCATGAAGTGCGACCAGGAGGGCAACGTCTACTGCACCGGTCCGGGCGGCGTGCATGTCATGGACCCGAAGGGCAACCTGCTCGGCCGTCTGCTCATTCCAGGCGGCCACACCACCAACATCGCCTGGGGCGACGACGATTGGCGCTCGCTCTACATGACGACGTATCACGCCGTGTTCCGAACCCGGCTGCAGATCCCCGGCGTCCCGGTCTGGTAGGAGCAGGCGATGGCATGGAATTTCGAGCTCGTCGCGGGACCCTATGAAGGCCCGGCCGGCGGCGTGGTGTGGGACAAGACCGGCGGCCGCGTGCTGCTGAGCCTGATCGACGACGGCCGCCTGTTGTGGGTCGACCACCGCAGCAAGGCGGTCAGCGAATTCCGCCGTTATGCCAACCGCGTCAACGGTCTCGCGCTCGGCCCGAGCGGTGAGATCTACGGGGCGCAGGAGGGCGGCCGGCGCCTGGTGCAGTTCACGCCGGACGGTCGCACCGTGGCGGTCGATGCGCTGCTCAACGGCAGGCACCACAACCAGCCGAGCGATCTCACGGTGGATCGCAACAACCGCCTCTACTTCACCGATCCGCGGCACCCGATCATTCCGTTCGGGCCCGCGATCTTTCCGTTTCTCGACCACTGCTCGGTGCTGCGGCTCTATCGCAACGACCGCCGCGCCTGGGTCGCGGAGCGGATGACGTTCGACACCGTCAATCCGCGCGCGGTGCTGCTGTCGGCGGACGGCAAGACGCTCTATGTCGCAGACGGCGGCACGGCTCCGGGCGAAAAGCGCGAGCTGCGCGCCTATCCGATCCGCGACGACGGCACGCTTGATCACCCCATCGTGCTGCACACCTTCGGCGGCGACCATCGCGGGCCGCATCGCGGCATCGAGGGCATGTGCCTCGACCGCGACGGCAACATCCTCGCGGTCGGCGGCTGGCAGCGGAGCGGTCCGGGTCCCCTCGTCCATCGCTTTGCGCCAGGCGGCGCGCTGATCGAGACGCATCCGATCCCAGCCGATGCGCCGAACAAGTGCTGCATCGGCGGCGCAGAGCTCGACACGATCTACGTCACCACGGGCGGCGGCCAGCTGTTCCGCGCCGCGATGACGGCCTGACTGCAAGCGCGACTGACATTCCGAAACGAAGACGAGGTGCGTCGCATGATGCGCAAGTCGATGATCGGTTTCACCGCAGTGCTGCTCGCTTCGATGAGCGCGGGCGTGGGCATGACCTTGGCGCAGGACTATCCGAGCCGGGTCATTCGCGTGGTGGTGGGACCCGGACCGGATGTGGTCGCGCGCGTCTATGCGCCGAAGCTCGCCGAGGCGCTCGGCCAGCAGATCGTCATCGAGCCCCGCACCGGCGCGGGCGGCGCGATCGCGGCACAGACCATCGCGACCGCGCCGCCGGACGGCTACAGCCTGCTGCTGGCGACCGCCTCCTACACCATCAACGCGGCGTTGAAGACATCACAATACGACCTGCGCAAGGACTTCGTCGCGGTCGGACAGATGAGCACCTCGCCGTTCGTGCTGGTGGTGCATCCGTCGGTGCCGGTGAAGTCCGTGCAGGAGCTGATTGCGCTGGCGAAATCCAAGCCGGGCCAGCTCAACTACGCGTCGTCGGGGATCGGCACGCCGCCGCATCTCGGCGGCGAGCTGTTCAAGGCCATGACCGGCGTCGACATCGTCCACGTCCCGTACCGTGAGGCCAATTCGGCGCTCAACGCCGTGATCGCCGGCAATGTGCAGATGATGTTCTCGATCGCGACCACCGCGCAGGCCCAGATCAAGGGCGGCACGGTGCGCGGGCTCGGCGTCGCCACGCTTGCGCCGACCTCGCTGGTGCCCGATCTGCCGACCATTGCGTCGCAGGGCCTTCCCGGCTTCGAGGTGATCGGCTGGAACGGCGTCGTCGCGCCGGCCGGTACGCCTGCGGCGATCGTCAGCAAGCTCAATGCAGCGATAGGCCATGGCATCGCCGACCCGCAGCTCAAGACCCAGCTCGCCGCCGCGGGTTACGACGTGGCAACGCCCAACACGCCGGAGCAGTTCACGAAGTTCATCAATGACGACACCGAGCGCTGGAGCGGCGTGGTGCAGAAGGCCAACATCAGCGCCAAATGAACACGCCAAGTGAATAGGCCGGCCTAGGCGGGCATCGCCGAAACCGGTAACATTCCCCAAAATTAAAAGCTTTGGGGAGGTCTGAATGCGCTCGCGCCATCAACTGGCATTGACGGTCGCCGTATCCCTTGTTGGCGTTGCGATATCTCCGCTCGCCAGCCACGCGCAGACCAATCCGAGAGAGCTTCCGAACCCGTACCAATTGGCGTCCTGGCCGGATCTGCCGAAGACGATGAACGGCGGCAAGTGGGGCGAGGTCATCCGCATCCACGTGGCGAAGGACGGCACCGTCTGGGTGTTCAACCGCTGCTTCAACACGGTGCCGCCGGGACACGCGACCTGCGTCAACCGTGGCGACGCCAACCCGCCGATCCTGCAGTTCAGCGCCGCCGGCAAACTGCTCAAATCGTTCGGCGTCGGGATGTTCGCCTATCCGCATGCGTTCACGATCGACGACAGCGACGGCAGCCTGTGGGTCAGCGACGTCAACGACCAAGCGACCGTGCTCGGCATGTCGACCAAGAACAAGGACGGCCAGCAGCTCGGCCAGGAGGTGCTGAAGCTGGACCAGAACGGCAAGGTTCTGATGACGCTCGGCAAGATGGGCGTCGCCGGCACCGGCACCGACGTGTTCGACCGGCCGACCGGCGTCGCCATCGGCAAGAACGGCGATATTTTTGTGACTGACGGCCACCAGCCAAATACGACCGGCAATGCCCGCGTGATGAAGTTCGCCAAGGACGGCACCTTCATCAAGCAGTGGGGCAAGCTTGGCAAGGGTCCGGGCGAATTCGACGAGCCGCACGACATTTTCATTGGCGGCTCCGAGCAGCGCGTCTATGTGGCCGACCGCAAGAACGGACGCGTCCAGGTGTTCGACCAGGACGGCAACTTCATCGTGGAGTGGAAGCAGTTCGGCAAGCCGAGCTCGGTGTTCGTCAGCAAGGACGACACCATCTATGTCGGGGCGGCGTTCCGCGACAAGGGCGCCAACAAGCTCGACGAGCTGCGCGGCATCACGGTGGGCAACGTCAAGGACGGCAAGCTTCAGGCCTTCATCCCCGATCCGTCCGATCTCAACCAGGTCGAATGGGGCACATCGGCCTCGGGGATCGCGGCCGATGACCAGGGCAGCATCTTTGCGGCCGACGTCGGCACGCACGGGCTGCGCAAATACGTCAAGGTGTCGAAGTAGACCGCGTCAGCCCGGCTGCAGCAGCGGGCGAAGCGCGCGAACGTCGGGCAGCGTCTCGATCGCATAAATCGTGTCGATCAGCTTCTGGCTCTTGCCGGCGCCCAGCACCGGCACGATCAGGTCGCGCGCCTTCTCGACGATCTCGTCCCGGGTCATGGGATTCTCCGGCGTGCCGCGGACCGTGTCGTTTTCCTCGAGCAGCTTCGTGCCGTTCTTCAGCGCGATTTCCACCACCGCCACGCGGCGCGGCAGCAGGTCCTCGAGCTTCTGCTCGGCGACGACCTTGACCTTCTGGCGCTGCTGCATCACCGCGGGCTCGGTCATCCGCGTCTTGTCGTGCGCGGCGCGGAACGACACGGTGCGGTCGAGCAGCAGCACCGCGACCAGATACTGCAGGCAGAGATCCGGGCTCGGCACGTTGTCGACCTTCGGCGCGGCGCTGGTCGACAGATGCACGACGATTTCCCTGACGTCGTCGGCCTCGAAGGCGTGCTGGCGGCGCAGGTTGACGACGGCATCGAGCGGCGACTGGATCGGCCCTCCGGTGCTCCATTTCTTGATGATGGTCTTGGTCACCTCGTAGCTCTCGCCGAGCTTGTCGATGAAGCCCGCCGGATCGGCCTTGGGCGCATAGGTCAGAAAAAAGTTCTCGTGGCCGGTGAACACATCGTCGACGCCGGTCCAGCCCGACTGCAGCACCATGGCGGCGGTGACGCCGTTGCGCGCCGTCATCGCGCCGAACACGAAGGCCTTCTCCATGTGCTCGGTGTCGCGCTGCCAGGCGCC
>CAKZHN010000494.1 GCA_936924235.1 uncultured Rhodoplanes sp.
CCGCCACGCGTGGAGCGCCGGGAGGCGGGCGTGCCGGTCACACGGCACGCAGACTAAAATGACGTAGCGCCTTTCGGCGCTCCGCTCCCTCATGTTTGAGGGAGAAAGAAAATGAAGGCGCAGCCCCGCGCCTCACTCTGTCAGGGGCCGATGAACCACGCCCGTATCCAGACGTGAGGCCGACGCCTGATGATGCGCCATCATCTCTTCACGCTATGTGGTCGAAGCCTCGAACAGCCGTCCGAAACTGACGCAGTCCCTCATGCAAAGCCAGCATGCCGCCGATGCGGGCGCGGTTTTTACCTCCGGGCGCAATCTGGTAGCCTGCCGCACTGTGGATTCCGGCGCCGGTGGAACGGTTTCGCCAAAGGATTGAACTGATGAACTCGTCAACTGAACCGTTGCTGCTCAAAGGCGCCCATGTCATCGATCCCGGCCAGGGCATCGACGGCGTTCGCGACATCGCGATGGAGAACGGCAAGATCCGGCCGGTCGAGGGCCTGCCGCCGGGCGTCAAGACCATCGACCTCACCGGCTCCTATCTCACGCCGGGCTGGATCGACATCCACGTCCATATCTACGGCACGCTCGGCTTCGCCGACCCGGACAGCATCGGCGTCTGCCAGGGCGTCACCTCCTATGTGGAGGCCGGCGGTCCGGGTATCGGCACGCTCGACGAGTTCATGGCGCTGCTGACAGGCCAGACCAAGACCACGCTTTATGCCGGTCCTTATATCCGGCCGCTCGGCATCCTCGGGCTGAACTTCATCGAATCCGATGTCCGCACGCTGACGGATATTCCGATCACCCAGTGGATCGACTTCCACAAGGCGCATCCGGGACTGCTGCGCTACATCAAGGTCGGCGCCTTTTCGGGCTACGGCTACGGCCCGAACAAGATCGGCAAGGGCCTCGCCGAGATTCTCGGCCTGCCGCTCTATGCCCATATCGGCGAGCATCAGCTCCAGCCGGGCAACGACTCGGCTTACGAGATCTACCGTGTGTCGGAGGCGGGCGACATCGTCACCCACGTCTATCACGGCAACGAATGCGGCATCCTCGACCGCGACGGCAAGATCCTGCCGGTGGTGCAGGAGGCCAAGAACCGCGGCGTGCTGTTCGACGTGGGCTTCGGCGGATTCAATTTCTCGTGGCGCGTCGCCGAGCGCGCCTGGGCGCAGGGCTTCTATCCCGACATCATCAGCTCCGACCTGCAGCAGTTCAATGTCGCCGGGCCGGCCTATTCGCTGGCGAATGTTATCGCCTGCCACATGAAGCTCGGCATGTCGCTGAACGACGCGATCGAGAAGGTGACGAGCGCGCCGGCCAAGGCGCTGCGCATGACCGAAATCGCGGGCTCGCTGAAGCCCGGCCTGCCGGCCGACATCACGGTGTTCCGGGTCGAGAAGGGGTCGTACACGCTGACCGACACGACGAACCACACGCGGCCGTTCGACACGCGCCTCGTGCCGACCATCACGTTCAAGAACGGCGAGCGGATCGACTGCGAGATGGAGCGCTGCCAGGACGAGCGCAACTGGCTCATTCAGATCGCGGAAGATCACGAGCCGGAGGGCATGAAGCGGCTGAGCGGCGCGCAGACCGCGTTCCTCGGCGCGCTGGCCGGCAAGCTGTCCGCGATCCACTGGGACGAGTTCTCGGTCTCGACGCTGGACTACGACAAGTCGCTGGTGCTGCAGGCGGCGTTCCACCAGGCCAGGAAGGAGCAGAACATTCCGCTGCGCGACGCGCTGACCGCCGTGTTCGATCTCTATCTCGACCATCGCTTCACCATGCAGATCGGGCTGTTCCTGCTCCGCCTCGACCGTACCTTCGCGCTCGAACGCATGCGGAAGGTGGCCTCGACGCAACGGATGGTCGCGTAACATGTCGGAGCAAACGATCGCAGCCGAGCCGCAGCAAGCCGATGCTGCCACCGAGCCCGCCTGGCAGCTGCTCGCAGACGTCAATCCTGAGACCGCCGAATTTCCGGCGCTCACGCGCGTCGGCGAAGAGCGCATCCTGGTGTTCAAGATCGGCGACGGCTTCCGCGGCGTCGAGCGCGGCTGCCCGCATCAGCAGCGCTCGCTGCACGACGCGTTCCTGCAGGGCGGCAACACCATGATCCGCTGCCGCTGGCACAACTACGTGTTCCGCCTGCGCGACGGCAAGAGCGTCAACTGCCCGGGCTTCAAGCTGAAGGTGTTCGACGTCAAGCTCGAGAACGGCGCGCTGATGGCGCGACCTTCGGTGTAGCGGGGTTACTTGGTGGCCTTGCCGCTCCAGAAGCAGAGGCGGATCTCGATCTGCCGAAGGATGAAGCTCAGGATCACGCCCGTTATCGCGAGCAGCACCAGCACGGCGAACATCGAAGCGAGGTCGAGGCCGAAGTTGGCCTGCAAAATCAGCACGCCGACGCCGGTCTTGGCGCCGACGAACTCGCCGACGATGGCGCCGATCACCGCCAGCACGATGCCGGTGTTGAGCCCGGCCATGATGTAGGGGAGCGCGTTCGGCAGTTGCACGTACCGCAGGAGCTGCGCCCGGGAGCCGCACATCGCCTTGATCAGCGCGATGCGGTCGGAGTCGACCGCCCGCAATCCGGCGATGGTGTTGACGAGGCTCGGGAACAGGCAGGTCAGCGCCACGATGGTGACCTTCGACGAGATGCCGAAGCCGAACCACACGATCATCAGCGGCGCGATCGCGACCTTGGGCACAGTCTGCAGCGCGACCACGTAAGGATAGACGAACCGATCCAGCCAAGGAATCTGAACCATGGCGATGCCAAGGAGAATGCCGCAGAAAGAGCCGATGGCGAAGCCGCCGAGAATCTCGGTGAGCGTGACCGACAGCGCGTTGAGATAGACGCCGCTGGCCACGCCGTTGTAGAGCGCGACCGCAATGGCCGATGGCGCGGGGAAAACATAGGGCTGCACGTCGAACAGGCGAATGCCGCCCTCGACGACCAGCATCAGGACCGCAAACGAAATCAGGCCCTCGACGAGGCGGCTCGCGCCCGCGCGCCAGCGGCTGGGCGCGATCGGCTCGGTCGCCTGGGTGCTGGTCGTGGTGAGATCCGCCATCGTGCGTTCCTATGCGGCGGCAGCGAGATCGAGACTGCGTCGGATTTCGGTCGACAACTCGGCGAGGGCGGGCAACGCGAGCTCAGTGAAGCTCCGCGGCCGCGGCACCGGATTGTCGAACACCTCCATGATGCGGCCAGGGCGAGCCGACATTACGGCGATGCGGTCGGAGAGGAACACCGCCTCGCTGATCGAATGAGTGATGAACACGACGGTCTTGCCGCTCTCCATCCAGATGCGCTGCAACTCGCCGGCCATCTGCTCGCGGGTGATGGCGTCGAGTGCCGCGAACGGCTCGTCCATGATCAGGAGCTTCGGATCGTGCACCAGCGCACGCACGATCGAGGCGCGGTGCTGCATGCCGCCGGAAAGCTCGTAAGGATACTTCTTGCCGAAGTCGCCGAGGCCGGCCATGCGAAGCAGCGCCTGCGCGCGCTCGGTGGTCTCCTTGCGGTCGAGCTTCATGACGTCCATCGGCAGCAACACGTTCTCCTCGATGGTGCGCCAGGGCAAAAGCACCGGCGCCTGGAACACCGCGCCGACGCCGCGCGACGGCCCGGTGATCTCGCGGCCTTCGACGGCGAGGCTGCCGCGCGTCGCGCGCTCCAGTCCGAGGACCAGCTTCAAGAGACTGCTCTTGCCGCAACCGCTCGGGCCCACGATCGAGACGAATTCGCCGTCACGGACGTCGAGGGAGATGCTGCGTAATGCTTCGACCACGCCCGACGACGTCCGATAGGTCAGGCCGACGCCCGACACGGCGAGAGCCGGCGAACGTGCCGTCGAGGTCGAGACCATCGTCATTGCGCCGGCGCAGCCTTGGCGGCGGCCTCGGCGAGCCCGATGTCGACCTTGTTCACGTCAGCGATGAGAGAGCCGTTGAAGAAGTCCGCGAACTTGGTGTCGTCGGGCTTCAGGCCGAATTCCGGTCCAGCGAAGGCAATGAGCTTGTTCCAGTCGGCCTCGGTCATCTCGCCCCAGCGATGGCCGTCGTTCGGCTGCTTGAAGATCGACAGCGTCTTCTCGATGGCGTGGGCGTCGTTGCGCAACGCCGTTGCGGCGTCGCCGTTCGGCGGCTGGAACATCTTGTAGTAGTTGCGTGCCGCAGCGGCTGGATTGAGCTGCGCGAAGCGCGTGCTGAGCGCGATGCCCTGCAGGCCGCGCACCACCAAGTCGCGGTTGTTGGTGAGCAGCGCGTTGCTGGTGACGAACACGCCCGAGCAGACATCAGGAGCGAAGCTCCGCAATTTCATGCCGAGGTTTTCCAGCCCGGCGATCGCACCGATGAAATGCGCATAGGCGTCGACGCGCTTGGATTTCAGCGCCACCATCGCGGCGGCGTCGGCGCCGACCGCGACGAACTCGATCGAGCCCGGGTCGATGCCGGCTTCGCGGGCCTGGGCCTTCAAGGTCGGAACGGTGCCGGCCGCGAGGCTCAGCACGCCGACGGTCTTGCCTTTGAGATCGGCCACGGACTTGATCGGGCTGTCCTCGGGAACGACCGTGACGTAGGAGCCGTGATAGTCGTGGCAGTAGACCACCGACAGCGGCAAGGTCGGCTGCTTCTTCTTCGAGGAGATGAATTCAAGGATGCCGATGTTGCCGATGTGCGCGTCGCCGGAGATCAGGAGCTGCAGGGTCGCAGCCGAACCGGAGATGAAAAGGAATTCCGGATCGAGGCCGATCTTGTCGTAGAGGCCCGCGCCTTTGCCGGAGAAGCTGTAGGCATGGTACGGCCGCGCGACCGGCGACGAGTGCACGTACTTGATCTTGGACAGCGACTGCGCAGAGGCCGGCGACCATGGCGCGAGGCCGAGCCCCGCGGCGGCCTGAAGAAACATTCGTCGGGTGGTGTTCACAGTCATGCGTCCTGTCACGAGAGCCGGCGGTCAGTCTATGGTTTCGGCCGACAGGTGGGCAAGTTTGATGCCAACATGCCGCATCGGCGTGTCATGCAGATGCGCCCGGCGCGCGCGGTCTCAGCGCTTTTCAGCCGGGCCGAGCAGGATGTCGCACATCGCATTCGACAGCCGCTCGATATCGCGGAGATCGTTGAGGCGGCGATTTATGACGAAACCGTCATAGGCCATGATGAACAGCGTCGAGAGCGCGTCGTGGTCAAGCCGCGCGCCGTCGTCGGGCAAAGCTGCCTTGATCATCCGCATCAGCCGCTCCTCGGTCCATTTCAGGAGCGGCACCGGCTTCTGCTGCGCCGGATCGGCCGAGGCCAGCGCCTCCATCAGGCTGTTGGTCAGACCGATGTTGGCGATCGGGATGTCGCGCCACAGCCCGAGCAGCAGCGCGAACAGCCGGTCGCGCGGCGACTTCAGCTTCAGGATGCGCTTTTCGAGCTGCTCGAACTCCCCCTTGTGCCACGGCTCGAACACTGCATAGAGCAGGTGGAGCTTGGACGGAAAATACGAATAGAGGCTGCTGACGCCGACGCCGGCGAGCTCAGCGACGTCCTGCAGCGTGGTGCTGTGATAGCCGCGCTCGGAAAACAGGTCATAGGCGCTGTCGACGATCGCCTGGCGGACCTGCTTTTTCTTGACCTGCACCACGGCGCACTGCCTGTTCTACAGCGGAACGGCCATCGGCGAATGCACGCCGTCGCAGTTCATCAGCGCCACGCGCTTGAGCTTGATGCGGAACGAATCGTCGTGCGGCGTGAGCTGGTAGGCGTGACGGCCGGAATAGATGCGCTGCCGGTCGGCCTGATGCTCGACGCAGATGAAGGCGGCGTCGGCGGTGAACTCGCCGCCGTCGGCTTCTTTCGCCTCGATGTTGCTGACGAGGTGGGTGGTGCGCGGCATCGGCGTCAGCACCAGCGCGCGCGCTTCGAGCAGCCGCTGCACCCGCATCGAGAGGATGGCGTGATCCTCGTACATGATCGACGCCACGTTGAGCGGATCGGTCTGGCCGGGCTGGCTCGGCATCCAGTAGATGCCCTGCGGCTCGTAGAGCTTGAGCCAGTCCTCGAACTGTCCGGCATCGAGCAGACGCGCCTCTTCGAGGAGGAACAGCTCGATCCGGCGCTGCATCGCATAGTCCAGCATCTACGCAGCCTCGGCGGTGAGATAATTGACCCAGGCCTGGAACTGCACGCGCATCGGCATCTCGCTGGCGGCGCCGGAGAGCTGGCCGTCGGCGCCGCGGCTTTCCTGGCCGGCGCCGCGCGAGAAATCGATCCACGGACCGACGTCGCGGGCGAGGCCCTGCTGGCAGCGCTCCAGCATCTCGACGTCGTCGGAAAAGATCATCGAGGCCGGCGAGCCCAACGTCGAGAGGAAGCGCACCGCGCGATGGAACATCTCGTCGGGCGCGCCCTTCAGGCGGAAACAATGGATGCGCACCATGGTGCGATCGACCGAGATCGGGATGGTGACGCGCATCTGCTGGTACTGCGCGTTCACGACCAGATTCGGATAGATGATGTTGTTGAAGCGGTTCATGCCGAGGACCTGCGCGGCCTTCTCGGCGCCGTGCCGCGCGGTCAGCGCGGCGCGATAGCGCTCGGCCACCGGGTCGGCCTTCTGGCTGACCATCACGCCCGCATTGTAGATGTTGTTCATGTAGACGTGGCCGCCGGCATAGCCGTTGAGCTGGATGCCTTCCCACTCCTCGTAGCCGAGCCCGTTGGCGGCAAGCATCAGGCGCGTCTGGTCCTGGTCGAGGATCGAGGCGTTGGCCGGCGCGCGGCGCGCCGGCGCGACCGACGAGCTGTGCACGAAGCTCGGATGGAAGATGTCGGCGGCGTTCTCCAGGTGGAGCTTCCAGTTGCCGCGATACTCCAGCGTGAAGCTCGAATCCGCGATCTCGACCTCGCCGTCCGGTGCGCGGTCGACCAGGTTGTCGATCACCTCGGTCATGGGACCGAGATGTTCGATCAGCGGTTCGGGATTCTCGTTCAGCGTGGCGAATACGAAACCTTTGTAGAGCGCGACCTTGCCGACGCGCTGCATGTGGTTGCTCGGATCGTCGAAGCTGAAATTCTCCGGATAGCTTTTGCGATGCGGCACCGAGGCGAGCGAGCCGTCCGGCCGGAATGCCCAGGCGTGATACGGGCAACTGAAGATCTTGCTGTTGCCGCGGTCGACCATGCAGATCCGCGCGCCGCGATGCGGGCAGCGGTTCTGCAGCACATAGATCTCACCGTCACTGTGCCGAGTCACCAGGACTTCGTAAGAGGCGAGCCGCGTGCGGACGAAATCGCCGGGCTTCTTGAGCTGGCTCTCATGAGCCACGTAAATCCAGAGCTTGCTGAAGATGCGCTCCTGCTCGAGCGCAAACACCGCGGGGTCGGCATAGGCGCGGCGATGGACATGGTCGGGGCGCACCAGGCTTTTGATGTCGTCAGGGGTCGGAAGCGTGACAGACTGTTCCATGGGATCGCCCGTTCAGTTCAGAAGACCACCGAAGATTTCGGAAAACATCGGAAGCTGCTCGAAGCCCGCGCCGGGCGTGTCCGGCAGCGTGACGGCGCCGTCGCTGACCAGCACATGCGCGGTCAGCTTGCCGAACAGCGTCGACGTATCCATCGCGACCTCGGCGAGGCCGAGGCCAAGGCCGCCGACAGCGTGCATCGCCAAGAGATGACCGGCATGCGGCGCGCAGCGCTCGCGCTTCCAGCCTTGCGCGTCGAGATCGTCGAGGATGCGCAGATATTCGACGATGCCGTAGCTCAGCGAGATGTCGAACTGCAGCAGGTCGCGATCCCGGCGCAGGCCGCCATGACGGATGAGGTTGCGGGCGTCGTCGCACGAGAACAGGTTCTCGCCGGTCGCAAGCGGAATGGCCGTATGCGCGGCGATGTCGCGATGCAGATCGAAGTCGAGCGGATGCACAGGCTCCTCGATCCAGGCGATCGGATAGGGCTTCAGCGCTTCGAGATAGGCGATGGTCTTGGCGCGGTCGAAGGTGCCGTTGCCGTCAACCGCAAGCCTCATGCCGCGTTCGAGCACGCCGCACACAGCCTCGATCCGCTTGATGTCGTCGGCAAGACTCGCGCCGCCGATCTTGATCTTGAAGCGGCGGTGGCCCTGGCCGATGGCGCGGCGAAGATCATCGCACAGGCCTTCGATGTCGTTGGAAGCCCGGTAGTGGCCGCCGCTGCAGTAGATCGCGATCTTGGGGCCTGCGTCTGCCGCGCCGTGACGCTTTGCCAGCAGACTCCACAGCGGCAGATCGGCGGCCTTGGCGGCGAGGTCCCACAGCGCCGCATCGAGCATGCCGACCGCGCCGCTTCGCTCGCCATGGCCGCCGGGCTTCTCGTCCTTCATCATGACGGCCCAGGCGCGGTGCGGATCGATGCCGCCGTTGCCGCCCGCATAGCTGTCCGGATCGGCAGCCACCAGCCGCGGGATGAAGCGCTCGCGCAGCAGCCCGCCGTGGCCGTAGCGGCCGATCGAGTCGAACGCCAGGCCGGTCAGCGGCCTGCCGTTCTTCCTCGCATCGGTGTGCACCGCGACGACACTTGCGGTCATGGCGTCAAAGCTGATGCTCGAGTTGCGCGTGGCCGATGACAGCTCGATCGTCCGTTCCCGGACGGCAACGATGCGCATCAGCTCTCTTTGGATTGCCGCCAGTCGTGCTCGGAGACATCGAACACGATGCCGTTGGCGTCCTTGTACTTCATCTCGGCGTCGACGCCGGGATACGGCGGCAGCTTCATGAAGAACTCGCCGCCGTGCTGCTTGATTTTCTCGCCGGTCGCCTTCTCGTCATCGACGATGAAGCCGAAGTGATGCAGGCCCGCCCAGTCCGGGCCGCCCTTGCTGCCCTTGGTGCCTTCCGGGAATTGCAGCAGCGTCAGGTTCATGATGCCGTCCGACAGTGAGATCGCGTTGCCGATCGGCGCTTCGACCTTGCTGACGCGCTTGAGCTCGAAGACGTTCTCGTAGAAGGCCGCGGCCTTTTCGAGGTCGGGGACTTGGATGGCGATGTGTCTGATCTTGGCCATGATGTTCTCCGCTCCATGATCGGTAGCGCTTCCGATAATGCAGTGTAGCTCAGCCGTGCCGCAAATACAGTATTCGCGTCACAGAATCTTTTTCGGTTTTGAAGGTCAAATCTTAGGCGCGAAAATGCTGCCGCGCTCTGCGCCGGGATCAGGCAAAAAGTTACCGCGGGTTACCGTCGCGATTTACGCTCGCATAATCAACAAAGTACGCGATAGAAAAGCCGCTCCGAAGGCCAGCGACGATGATTGAAGTGGTCCCTGGCGCTTCGTATGGCGCTGTGCACCGCACAACGCGTTGCGCCCAAATAAATGTCAGAACTTGCACCGAAAGCGGCTTGACCGTATTCGCGCAGCCCAACATTGTAGAAATCTGTAATTCTGCAAAACCGAAGGAGATTACAGATGTCCGCCTCGCGCCGCCGGAATATCCTCCATCGCCTTCTGGTGCCTGCAGCAGCACTGGGTTTCTGCGCGATGGCAGGCTCGGCCGGAGCCGAAGAGCTGACGCTGAAGGCGGCAGTATTCGTGCCGCCGTCGACCACCTACGGAATTCCGTTCAAGCGCTTCGTCGATCACGTCAACGAGACCGGCAAAGGCGTGCTGCAGATCCGCATCGTCGGCGGCCCCGAGGCGGTGCCGGCCGACGGCCAGGCGCAGGCGGTCAAGAACGGCGTGCTCGATCTCTCGGCGACTCCCACGGCCTACTACAAGAGCCTGATGGTCGAGGGGGACGCGCAGGTGCTCAACGATCTCACGCTGGCCGAGCAGCGCAAGTCCGGCCTGTTCGCGGCGCTGAACGAGATCGCTAACCAGAAGATGAACTCGAATTACCTGACCAGCTTCGGCATCGGCGTTCACTTCCACTTCTACGTCACCAAGGACATGCCGGTCACCAAGCCGGAAGACCTGAAAGGTCTGCGGTTCCGCGGTCAGCCGAACTACGCGGCGATGTTCCGGCACTACGGCATCGCCGGCGTCAACATCGCGCCGCCGGAGGTCTATACCGCGCTCGAGCGCGGCACCGTGCAGGGCTACGGCTGGCCGCTGTGGGGCATCGAGGACTTCGGCTGGGACAAGCTCACCAAGATCAGGATCGACCCCGGCTTCTACAATGTCACGGTCACCGTGCTGATGAACAAGCCCAAGTACGACTCGCTGACCGCCGAGCAGAAGAAGGTGCTCGACGACGCCGTCGTCTGGTTCGAGCAGGACGACCTGCGCTACACCGAGCAGAAGTCCAAGGATACGCTCGCCTATCAGCAGAAAGCCGGCATCAAGGTCGTGGATTTCGGGCCGCAATGGCAGAAGACCGCCGTCGAGCTGTCATGGGAAGACCTGACCAAGCTCAGCCCGGACTCCATCGGCAAGCTGCGGGCCATCATCGACAAAGCCAGCAAGTGATGCGCGCCGTGCCGGCGGTCGAAGCTCCTGCCGCATGCGCCTGATCTTCCGGCTCAACGGCTGGCTGGTGCGCCTCTTGTGCGTGCTGGCGATCCTCGTCATGAGCGCCATGGCGCTCGGCGTCAGCGCCGAGGTGGTCCTTCGCATATTCAAGTTCCCGTCGATCATCGGCCTGATCGAGCTGACCGAGTACGGCCTGTTCATCTCGACGTTCTTCATGGCGCCGCATCTGCTGCGCACCAACGAGCACATCCGGGTCGATATCGCGATGTCGCGCGTCGATCCCGCGACGGCGCGGCGTTTCGAATATGGCGTGCTCGTTGCCATCATGGCGATTTCGGTCGTCACCGGCGCGATCGGCACCAAGATTCTGGTCAGCAACATCCGCGACGGCACGATGATCTTCAAGGACTTGATCATTCCGCAGTGGTGGCTCGACTGCATCATCCCTTTGACGTCACTGGTGATGGCGCTTCAGGCGCTGGAGATGCTGATCGACCAGATCAATTCGCCAGTGCCGCCCAGCCATGAGGCGTCAGAGCACATTCCGGGCATCCAGCCGGGAGAGCTGCCGTGAGCTGGGGCTCGATCCTGACGCTGATGTTCACGTCCAAGGTCGGCCTGTTGCTCTGCGCGCTGCCGGTCGCCTTCGTGTTCTTCATCATCAACATCTTCGGCTCCTATTTTATTTTCGGCGGTGTGCCGGGGCTGGAGCAGATGGTGCGCAACGAGCAGCTTTCGGTCGCGCAGTTCTCGCTCGTGCCGATCCCGTTCTTCGTGCTGATGGGCGAGGTGCTGTTCCACACCGGCCTCGCCATGAAGTCGATCGACGCGGTCGACGCCGTGATCCGCCGCGTGCCGGGACGGCTTGCGGTCGTGGCGCTGGTCGCCGGCACGGTGTTCTCGGCCATTTCCGGCTCGACCATCGCCACCACGGCGATGCTCGGCTCGCTGCTGCTGCCGCAGATGCTCCAGCGCAATTACGAGCCGAAGACCGCGATGGGGCCGATCCTCGCCATTGGAGGAGTCGACATCCTGATCCCGCCGTCGGGCCTCGCGGTGCTGCTCGGCAGCCTCGCCGGCATCTCGATCTCCGGTCTGCTCGTGGGCGGCATCGTGCCGGGCCTGATTCTGTCGGCGCTGTTCATCGGCTATGTGCTGATCCGCTGCTGGCTCAATCCCGCGCTGGCGCCGCAGTACGACGATGGCAAACCGCAGGCCGGAAACCCGTGGCTCCGGCTCGTCGTGACCATCCTGCCGCTGATCGGCGTGTTCGCGATCGTCGTCATCAGCATGACCGGCGGCTGGGCAACGCCGACCGAGTCGAGCGCGCTCGGCGCGGTCGCGACCGTGCTGCTGGCGGCCTGCTACCGCTGTCTGACCCCGCAGAACCTCTGGAAGTCGCTGCTGGGCACAGTCTCTATCTCGGGCTCCCTGCTGTTCATCATCGTCGGCGCCACCACCTTCGCGCAGCTTCTGAGCTTCTCCGGCGCGACGGCCGGCCTGGTCGCGGTGATCGAGAGCTCGCAGTTCAGCCAGACCACGATCCTGATTGGCATGCTGGGCATCCTGCTGATCCTGGGGTTCTTCATCGACCAGACCAGCATCATGATGATCACGCTGCCGTTCTACATGCCGCTGTTGCGCAACATGGGCGTCGATCTGATCTGGTTCGGCATTCTTTATCTGCTCTGCATGCAGATCGGCCTGCTGACGCCGCCGTTCGGGCTGCTCCTGTTCGTGCTCAAAGGCGTCGCGCCGCCCGGCATCTCGATCGGCATGATCTACCGCGCTGCGTTGCCTTATGTCTGGCTGACCATGTTGATGATGGCGCTGATTTTCGCCATACCCATGATCGTGACGGCGTTTGTGCCGGGCTGACCGGCGAGCACGAGGTCCGCTGCATGAAAGCCCGTGCGTTTCTCTACCGGCGGCCGGACAGCATCGACGAGGCGCTCGAGCTACTCGCCGACAACGAGGGCGCGCAGGTGCTGGCCGGCGGCCAGAGCCTGATGCCGACGCTCAACATGCGGCTGTCGTCGCCCGAGATGCTGGTCGACATCAACCGCATCGCGGCGCTGCGCGGCATCGACGACCGTGGCGAGACGATTCGCATCGGCGCGCTGGTGCGGCACGCCGAGGTGCTGGACTCGAAGCTGATCGCCGGGCGCGTGCCGCTGATGGCGATGGCGATTCCTCACGTCGCGCACATGGCGGTGCGAAACCGCGGCACGACCTGCGGCAGCCTGGCGCTGGCCGATCCTTCTGCCGAGATGCCCGCGGTGGCGGTGGCGCTCGACGCGACAATCGTGCTGCGGAAGCGCGGCGCCGAGCGCGTGGTTCCGGCGCGTGAGTTCTTCCAGGGTCTCTATCAGACCGCCCGGAACGAGGACGAGATGATCGCAGAGGTCATTCTGCCTGCGGCCAAGCCCGAAGAGGTGTTCGGCTTCTCCGAGTTGAGCCGCCGCCACGGTGACTTTGCCACGGTGGGCGTGGCAGTGCGGGCGCGCAAGGCGCCGCGGGGGCTTGCGAAGCTCGATGTGGTGTTCTTCGGCTCCGAGCCCACGCCGTTGCTCAGCCCATCGGCGCGCGATCTGACCATCGATGCGAAACTGCCCGACGATGCGCTGTCCGAGATCGTGAACAACATCGCCAAGGACATGAGCCCGATCGACAGCCACCAGGGCCGCGGCGAGACCAAGCGGCGGCAGGCGGCCGTGCTGCTCCAGCGCACGCTGCAGGACATGATCGCGCGGGCCGCGCATGTCTGAGAATCACGACATCAGCTTCACGCTCAACGGCAAGCCGGTCGACGCCACGGTCGATGCGCGGCTGAATCTCGCGGATTTCCTGCGCCACACATTGCGGCTCACCGGCACCCATGTCGGCTGCGAGCACGGCGTGTGCGGCGCCTGCAACGTGCTGATCGACGGGCGATCGGCGCGAAGCTGCCTGACGCTCGCGGTGCAGGCCGACGGTGCGTCGGTCGAGACCATCGAAGGTCTGACGGAGAGCAAGGTCATTGCCGATCTGCAGCGCGAGTTCGTCGCCCGCAACGCGCTGCAGTGCGGCTACTGTACGCCCGGCATGCTGGTCACGGCCGCGGAGCTTCTCGCGCGCGGCCAGCCCGGTCGACACGAGATTCGCGAGGCGCTGTCCGGCAACTACTGCCGCTGCACCGGTTATCAGGCGATCGTCGATGCTGTCGAAGCCGTGGCTCTGGCGCGCGCGGGAGCAAAGCCATGAGCGAAGCACGCGGCTGGATCGGGCGCAGCACGCCGCGCCGCGACGCCGAGCGGCTCGCCGAGGGCAGGGGCCGCTACACCGACGATCTCGACGTCGCCCATCTCGGCTATGTCGCGTTTTTGCGGAGCCCGCACGCCCACGCGCGGATCGTTGCGATCGGTACGGCGGTGGCCAAGCGCGCTCCCGGCGTGATCGCGATCGTGACCGGCGACGATCTCGCCGCGGTCTGCAAGCCATGGCAGGCGCGGCTCGTGCCGTTCCCGGTTCACAGCTCGCCGCCGCAGTATCCGCTGGCGCGCGGCGAAGTCTGTTGGCAGGGCGAGGCCGTGGTCGCGGCGGTCGCGGCAACGCGGGCACAGGCCGAGGACGCGCTCGAACTGGTCGCGATCGAATGGGAGGAGCTGGCCGCGGTGCCGAGCCTCGAGACGGCCGGCCGGGAGCAATCGCCTGTGGTCAACGCAGCAAGGGGCAACAACCTTGGCCTCGATTATGCATTTGCCGCGGGCGCTCCAGAGCAGGCCTTTGCCAGCGCGGCGGCGGTCGTCGAGCATGATTTTGTCTTTCAACGCCAGACCGGCGTGACGCTGGAGTCGCGCGCGATCGTCGCCGAGTTCGATCCGCGCATCCGTCAGCTCACGATCCACCATTCGCACCAGGTGCCGCATCAGATGCGGGACGTGTTCGCGGCCCAGCTGAGCCTGCCGCTGTCCCATGTCCGCGTCGTGGCGCCCGACGTCGGCGGCGCGTTCGGCATGAAGCTCACCGCCTATCCGGACGAGATGGCGGTGGCGGCCATCGCGGTGCTGCTCAAGCGGCCGGTGAAGTTCACGGCCGACCGCCTGGAATCCTTCGTCAGCGACATCCATGCCCGCGAGGCCAAGGTCCGCGGCAGGCTCGCGGTCGACGCCGACGGCCGGCTTCTGGCGATGGACGTGTCGATGCTGTCGGGCATGGGCGCCTACACCAACTATCCGCGCGGCAGCGTCGGCGAAGGTCTGCAGACCGTGCACATGTCGGCTGCAGCCTACCGGCTGCCTAATTATCGCGGCCAGGTGCGCGGCTACTTCCAGAACAAGCCGCCGACCGGCGTGCTGCGCGGCGTCGGCCAGCCGATCGCCACCACGATCACCGAGCAGCTGCTCGATCTCGCGGCGCGTAAGCTCGGCCTCGACCCGGCGGAGCTGCGGCGGCGGAACTACGCCGACGCGACGAAGCCCGATGCCAAGTCGATCGCCAACACGGTGCTTGGCGAGCTTTCGCTCCATCGCTGCCATGAGAAGGTGATGGCGTTGATGGATTATGACGGCCTGCGCCGGCAGCAGGCCGAGCTCCGAAGGAAACGCATCTATCGCGGCATCGGGCTCGCGGTCTACGTCGAGCAGACCTCGGTCGGGCCGGCGATCTACGGACCGTTGCAGGTTCGCGTTTCGGCGAACGAGACCTGCCGGCTGTCGCTCGAGCAGGACGGCGGCATCCGCTGCGAGAGCAGCATCACCGATCAGGGCCAGGGCACGGGCACGGCGCTCACCCAGATCGTCGCGGA
>CAKZHN010000495.1 GCA_936924235.1 uncultured Rhodoplanes sp.
AAGGTTCAGCGCCTCGACGTTGCGGACCACGTCCGACTCGATCGCCACCACCATGCTGGCGGCGGCATCGCCGGCGCGCTCCAGGGCGGCGCGGCGCGCTTCGATCAGCACATGGGCGCAGAGCGCGCAGAACGCCAAGGTCACCAGCACCACCGGTGCCAGCACCTTGAGTCGGTTCGAACGCGCGTTGGACTGAAACCGCGCGATGTCGTGGCTGGACATCTGCCTGCTCCCCTGCAGGCACCATGCACAGCCGCGGTATGTCCGCTGTTAATGTCCGTGGCGATCCGGTAGTGGGGTGTGCGTGTGGTGTGCGCAGCCTTAACCGCCACGCTAAAATGCCGCGAAACGACTGGCTTTTCGGCCATCGGCCGTCCGGCGCCGCCTGACAAGACTACCCGGAATTTACCAAGCCGGCCGCGTGGGCCGCGCGCCCGCTCAGGCGAAGCGACCGGTCTTGAACTGCCCGGTCTTGCGGAAGCGCCAGAGATAGGACGGCACGATGGTCGCCATCCCGGTGGGCTCGATGCCGAGCGCCTCGAGCGTGCGGCCTTCGGCGGTCGCTGCGGCCGACACGATGTTGTCGACCTTGAGCTGCTCGACCTGGTCCGGCGTGATCAGCGGCTTGAACGGCGAAAGCTGGGCGAACGTCGCCACGAGCTTCGCGAGCCCGAACGGCAGCGGCACCAGGAGGCGATGCCGCTCGATGGTGTCGAGCACGAACTGCATCAGCTCCTTGAAGGTCTTCACGTCCGGTCCGCCGGCCTCGTAGATCGCGCCGGCCTTGGCATTGCCGTCGACCGCGCGCGCGATCGCCTCGGCGACGTCGCCGACGAACACCGGCTGGAACTTGGTGTCGCCGCCGCCGATCAGCGGCAGCGCCGGCGCGAGCCGCGCCATGGCGGCGAACTTGTTGAAGAAGTCGTCCTCGGGTCCGAACATGACCGAGGGCCGTACGATCACGGCGTCGGGCTTGGCCGCGAGCACCGCCTTCTCGCCCGCCGCCTTGGCGCGCGCATAGGCCGACGGCGAATTCTCGTCGGCGCCGATCGCCGAGATCTGGATCATCCGCGCGCCATGTGCGGAGGCGGCGAGCGCCGCCTGCTCGGCGCCGTAGCTCTGCACGGTGTCGAAGCGCTGCCGCCCGGTCTCGTAGAGGATGCCGACGAGATTGATCACCGCGTCGGCGCCGCGCACCGCGGCCTCGACCGATTCGGCGTTGCGGATGTTGGCCTGCACGGCGTGGATCTGGCCGACCCGGCCGAGCGGCTGCAGGTGGCCGGCGAGATCGGGCCGCCGCACGGCGACGCGGATGCGGTAGTGCCGCCGCGCCAGCGCCCGCACCAGGTGGCGTCCAAGGAAGCCCGAGCCGCCGAAGATCGTGATCAGCGTGTCGTTGGCGGCTTGCAGGGTCATGGCAGCTCTCTCGGGCTCTGTTCGGGTGGCCGGTCCGGCGCGTGCTTTATAGCGAAATACGCCCGGTTTTCTCCACTGTACAGGGCATCTCTCTCCCGGAAAATTCGCCCCGATTTTGGCGGGTGAAACCCGGGGAGAACGACATGGCGCCTCAAGGCTTGGCGACGCAATCCACGATGGTGCCGGCCGCGGCCGGCGACGAATCGAGCTGGAATTTCCTCGACGACACCTGGTGGATCGTGCCGACCACGTACCTGCCGGCCGTGGTGCTGACCAATGCCGGCACGCCGCATCTGGTGCCGGTGGTCGACCAGACCATCTGGCACATCGAGGCGGTGGTGTCGGGCTATGTGTTCGGCGAGGTCGAGACCAACGTCGGCGGTGGCTGGTCCCACTCGACGCTGGTCGGCTCGATCACGCCCCAGGGCTCTGTGCACTTCAGCTTCACGCCGGACGACCCGCGCGGCGATCTCACGATCGGCGACGGCACCATGCAGCTCATGAACGGCGACTGGTTCTTCGAGATGCAGATGACGGCGGGTTCGGGCTTCGCCAGCGTCACGCACTGGGCCTATATGGCGCAGGTGACGCCGTCCGATCCGGCCTGGACCTCTCTGCCGGGCTACGCCGACACCAGCGTCACCGCGCCGTTCGACAGCGATCCGAACAACGACGACGGCCCGACGCTCAAGATCGCGGTCGGCACCGACGCGGGCGAGCAGCAGACGGCATCCCGGGATTCCGGCACGCTGATCCTGGGCGAGGGCGGCGACGACAACCTGATCGGCAACAACCGGTTCGGTGATGCGCTGATCGGCGGCGACGGCAACGATCGCCTGGTGGGCCGCGGCGGCGACGACGAGCTCTACGGCCAGACCGGCAACAATCGGCTGATCGGCGGCAACGGCAACGACATGCTGGACGGCGGCGCCGGCGCCGACCGGCTGACCGGCGGGGCGGGCGCCGATCATTTTGTGTTCGCGCTGCCGGGCGATTCCGCCCCGGCGGCGCGCGACACCATCGTCGACTTCTTGGCGGCCGATCAGGACAAGATCGACCTGCACCTGATCGACGCCAAGACCTCGACGCCGGACAGCAACGACGACTTCCACTTCATCGGCCAGGGCGCCTTCACCCACACCGAGCGCGAGGTGCGCTTCGAGATCAGGAACGGCGCCACCTTCGTCGACGCCGACGTCAACGGCGACGGCAAGGCGGACCTGTCGATCAAGCTCCTCGGCGAGCACGTGCTGACGGCGGCAAGTTTCATCCTCTGAGGGCCAGCGGCGCTGTCTGGCGGGCCGGGCTTTTGCCACGTCCGCCCCCAGCGAAAGCGGGGGCCGGCGCAAAAGGGGGCCGGATTGACAAGCCCGAACCTCGCCCCTTATGTGTGCCGCCAGTGCCCAGATGGCGGAATTGGTAGACGCACCAGTTTCAGGTACTGGCGCCGCGAGGCGTGGAGGTTCGAGTCCTCTTCTGGGCACCAATCAAGCCACGGACGTAACGTCCTGACGCGTTGACGCAGAAACGCGGACGTCCCGGCTCAGCCTAATGAAGCGCACTGAAGCGGTAGTTCAGCCGCACCGTGCCCATGTCGACGTCCTGGCTGATGTCGTCGGTGCGCGTCACCGCAATGCTGGACGCCGGGAACGTCACGCTGTGCTTGCCCATGAACAGGTGATCGTATTCGAGGGCTACGGACCAGTTCTGCCAGAACCCGAATTCGATGCCCGTTCCCACGGTGCCGCCCCAGCGCGTTTCATTCGCTGAATTGAACACGGTGCCGACCGGGGCGAAGATGTTTGTCGCGGTGAAGTACGAGGTGTACTTGTTGTCGGTGACCGCAGCGCCGCCCTTCACGTACCAGAGCAGGTTGTTCCAGGCATAGCCGACCTGGCCGGTGAACAGGCCGAAGGCGTCGATCTTGGTCTTGTTGTTGTAGGGAACGGTCGCGGTCAGGCTCGCATTGGAGCCTTTCATATCGGCCCAGTCGCCCTGGGCTTCGAGGCCGAACACCCAGTGGGTGAACTGCCAGCGATAGCCAAGCTGGCCGCCGGCGAGGGCGCCGGTCGCGTTGTGGCAACCCTCGGAAGCCGGCCCGACCGAACGGCCGTTGTCAGCGGTGATGGTGAAGCAGTCGTGGCTCGATCCGCCGCCAGCGTTGAGGCCGATGTAGAAGCCCGACCAGTTGTAGGCGGGCGCGAGGATGGGCGGCGCCTTGGTGACCATCTTGGCCGGCAGATCCGCCGCGCCAGCGGCGCTGGCGAGCAAGGCGGCCAAAAGCAATCCCGCCCCCGCGGTGACAAACCGACCGGTACCAAACCGACGCATGGCAATCCCCAACGCTTATTTTGGCGGTGAGGCTCGCATCGGGACGGCCCGGACTCCAGAGCCACTCATCCACAGGTTCCGGCTTTCGGGAATCTGTGGCGGAAATGCCGCAACGGTTGGTGGAATTTTCTGGGGCGTACCCGCACCGTCCCAAAACGAAATCGCCGGGCGCGGCGGAGCCGGCCCGGCGATCTTGTCAGGTTTTACAGCGTTCAGCGAGCCGCGAGATCGTAGCGGTCCGCGTTCATCACCTTGGCCCAGGCCGCGACGAAGTCCTTCACGAACTTCTCCTTCGAGTCCGCGCAGCCGTAGACCTCCGCGAAGGCGCGGAGCTGCGAGTGCGAGCCGAAGATCAGGTCGACGCGGGTCGCGGTCCACTTCACCGCCTTGGTCTTGCGATCGATGCCCTCGTACTCGTTGTTGCCCTTCGGCTTCCACTCCGTGCCCATGTCGAGCAGGTTGAGGAAGAAGTCGTTGGTCAGCTTCCCCTCCTGCTTGGTGAACACGCCGTTCTTGGAGCCCTTGGCATTGGCACCGAGCACGCGCAGGCCGCCGACCAGCACCGTCAGCTCCGGTCCGGTCAGGCGCATGAGCTGCGCGCGATCGACCAGCGCCTCTTCCGGCATCATGAACTGCCGTGTGCCGTGCATGTAGTTGCGGAAGCCGTCGGAGCGCGGCTCGAGCGGCGCGAAGGAGTCGACATCGGTCTGGTCCTGCGTCGCGTCACCGCGGCCTGGCGTGAAGGGCACCTTCACGTCGACGCCGGCATCCTTTGCGGCCTTCTCGACCGCGGCGCAGCCGCCGAGCACGATCAGGTCGGCGATCGAGACCTTCTTGCCGGCTTCTTTTTGGATCGCTTCGAGCTTGCCGAGCACCGTCTTGAGCTGGGCCGGCTCGTTGACCTCCCAGTCCTTCTGCGGAGCCAGACGAACACGCGCGCCGTTGGCGCCGCCGCGCTTGTCGGAGCCGCGGAACGTCGAGGCCGACGCCCAGGCGGTCGAGACGAGCTGCGACACCGTGAGGCCGGAGGCGAGGATCTTCGCCTTCAGCGCGGTGGCGTCGGCGTCACTGAGCGATGCATCGCCCTTCGGGATCGGGTCCTGCCAGATCAGCGTTTCTTTCGGCACTTGCGGGCCGAGGTAGCGCTGGATCGGACCCATGTCGCGATGCGTGAGCTTGAACCAGGCGCGGGCGAACGCGTCCGCGAACTGCTCCGGATGCTCATAGAAGCGCCGCGAGATCTTCTCGTAGGCCGGGTCCATGCGCAGCGACAGGTCGGTCGTCAGCATGGTCGGCACGTGCTTCTTCGAGCCGTCGAAGGCGTCCGGGATGTCGGCCTTGCCGTTCTTCGCCTTCCACTGCTTCGCGCCGGCCGGGCTCTTCGTCAGCTCCCATTCGTTCTCGAACAGGTTCTTGAAGAAGTGGTTGCTCCACTTGGTCGGCGTCTGCGTCCACGTCACCTCGGGGCCGCCCGTGATGGCGTCGGCGCCGTGGCCCTTGCCATGCTTGCTCTTCCAGCCGAGGCCCTGGTCTTCCAGCGCGCCGGCTTCCGGCTCAGGTCCGACCAGCGACGGATCGCCGGCGCCGTGGGTCTTGCCGAACGAGTGGCCGCCCGCGATCAGCGCTACGGTCTCTTCGTCGTTCATCGCCATGCGGAAGAACGTCTCGCGGATGTCCTTTGCCGCAGCGACCGGATCAGGATTGCCGTTCGGGCCTTCCGGGTTGACGTAGATGAGACCCATCTGCACGGCGCCGAGCGGCTCCGAGAGCTGACGCTCGCCGCTGTAGCGCTCGTCGCCGAGCCAGGTGCCTTCCGGGCCCCAGTAGAGCTCTTCCGGCTCCCACACGTCGGCGCGGCCACCCGCGAAGCCGAACGTCTTGAAGCCCATCGACTCGAGCGCGACGTTGCCGACCAGCACCATCAGGTCGGCCCACGAGATCTTCTTGCCGTATTTCTGCTTGATCGGCCAAAGCAGCCTGCGCGCCTTGTCGAGGTTGGCGTTGTCGGGCCACGAGTTCAGCGGCGCGAAGCGCTGCTGACCGGCGCCGGCGCCGCCGCGGCCGTCGGTGATGCGGTAGGTGCCCGCGGCGTGCCACGCCAGTCGGATGAACAGACCGCCGTAGTGACCGAAGTCGGCCGGCCACCACTCCTGCGAGTCCGTCATCAGCGCGGTGAGGTCCTTGATCACCGCGTTGAGGTCGAGCGTCTTGAACTCTTTCGCGTAGTCGAACTCCTTGCCCATCGGATCGGACAGGCTGGAGTTCTTGTGCAGCATGTCGATGCTGAGCGAATCCGGCCACCAGTCGCGGTTGGTGTGCGCTCCGCTCGAGAACGGGCACGTGGCCCCTTTTTCGGTTTTGGCGTCCATCTAGTTCCTCCTTGGCGTTTACACGCGCTCAAATGTCCCGGTCCGCCACCGGGCCCAATCCCGGCGGGACCTTGGTCTTTAGAATGGATCAGGTCTAATCGTATTGTCTGACCGCGTCGATAAGCTTAGCTTATCGACATGATCACGTTGAGACAGTTGAAGTATCTGGTTGCGCTTGGTGAGCATAGGCATTTCGGACGCGCCGCCGAAGCGAGTTCCGTGACCCAGCCGGCGCTTTCCATGCAGATCAAGGAGCTCGAGGACGAGCTCGGCGTCGATCTGGTCGAGCGGCGTCCGGGCGAGATCACGCTCACGGACACCGGTTATGAAGTGGCACGCCGCGCCGAGCGTGTGCTGGCCGCGACCCGCGATCTCACCGACTTCGCGCGCCACCGGAGCCGCGTCCTGACCGGCCGGCTGCGGCTCGGCGTGATCCCGTCGATGGCGCCCTACGTGCTGCCGAAGATCCTGCCGGTGCTGCAGGACCGCTATCCCGATCTGCGCGTCGAGCTGCGCGAGACGCTGACTCGCGTGCTGCTCGCCGAGCTCGGGCGCGGCTCGCTCGACTGCGTGCTGCTGGCGCTGCCGGTCGAGGAGCACGACATCGAGACCACGCCGCTGTTCGACGATCCGTTCATGCTGGCGGTGCCGGCCACCGATGCGCGGCCGGAAAACACTTGCGTGGGCGTCGACGATATCGACGCGCAGCAGCTCATCCTGCTCGAGGAAGGCCATTGCCTGCGCGACCAGACGTTGGCGTTCTGCTCGAGCGCGCGGCGCGACATCAGTCTCGGCGCGACGAGTCTGACGACCGTGATTCAGATGGTGGCGAACGGCTATGGCGTGACGCTGTTGCCGCGCGTCGCGGTCGACGTCGAATTGCGCGACGAGCGGGTCAAGCTGTTGCGCTTTGCCGAGCCTGCGCCGGGCCGCACCGTGGGGCTCGCCTGGCGGCGCACCTCGCCGCGCAAGGTGGATTTCGTCGCGCTCGGCGAGCTCATTACCGAAACGCTGGGCGTGGGCGGCCCGAAAATCATTTCGTGAGTCGCGAGGCCAAGCTCAGGACGCGATGCGCGCGTAGAGCCACATCGGCATCGACAGCAGCACGCCGTCGCGCAACGACCAAAGCCATCGCAGGCGCGTGTCGGGCTGCGTCGACTGCGGCGAGAACCAGAAGCCTGGTTCGCGTTCGAGCCCGTCGCAGAGCCGGAGCGCGATCCGCGCATTGGCCTCCTCGCACGCAAACCGCAGGTCGCGCATCGCGCGCGCCTGGTGCGGCGGCGCGGCGCAGACCCACAACTCCGCAACGCCGCGTCCCGTGGCCCATGCGATCGCGCCGCGTGCGATCCGGAGCGTGGGCACGCGAAGCGGCGGCTGCTCCTCCACCAGCACCGCCTCGATCCCATCGTCGAGCGGCAGCACATCCCGTTGCGTATAGACCGGCCCCGGCAGGCTTCGCGCCTTGGCGGATGCGGCGGCTGCGATCGCCCGGTTCCCCGGAAGCGTATGGGGAACCCCGAAGGCGAAAGCGACCACGGCTGATGTCATGCGACGAACAAGGCCAATCGGTCAGCGCGCCGGCCGCGGCGCGCGCCGCTGCCTAAATCGCTGTTTGCGCTCCACTTTACGGCCTGCCCGAAAGGTGCGATAGGTCCAAGCTTCGGCAGGAGGCGGGGCGAGGCCCATCGTTGCATGCCCATCCAAGGCACGGTTTCGGCAAGCAGAGGATTGAACGCGCCGTCGGTTCACGGCCGGTCGATCTGTCTTGTCACGCCGCCGTCGGCGTTCCTGCTGGATGAGCGCGTCTTCGTCAGCCTCGGCATCCTGAAGGTCGCGGCGAGCCTCGAGGCGCAGAGCTGGCGCGTCAACCTGCTCGATCTCTCCGGCGTCGGGAACTTCCTCGCGCCGCTCGAGGACTATCTGCTGACGTCGCAGGACGTGGCGATCGGCATCACGGCGACGACGCCACAGCTTCCGTCCGTGATGCAGATCGCGGCCACCATCCGGCGGCTGCGCCCGGACCTGCGGCTCATCCTCGGCGGGCCGCATGTCACGCTGGTCTATTCGGCGCAGAAGCTCGAGAAGAAGCGCAACGTCGTGAACGGCCGCGGTCATCGCTCGGCTGAGCAGCTCGAAGCAATGTTCGACGTGCTGTGCAGCGGCGACGGCGAGCTTGCGATCTTCGAGGCGCTGAAGGACGATCCGCCCAAGATGGTGGACGGCGACGACCCGAAGGGCGGATTGTTTCTCACCGATGCGATGTTCACCGAGAGCCCGTTGCCGGCGCGGCATCTCGTCGATCTGAAGTCGTACCACTACAGCATCGAAGGCCACCGCGCGACGAGCCTCATTGCTCAGCTCGGCTGTCCGTTCGGCTGCGGCTTCTGCGGCGGCCGCAACTCCAAGAGCCTCAGACAAATTCGCAATCGGTCGACGGAGTCGATCCTGTCCGAGGTCGAGCACCTCAATCGCGATCACGGCTACACCGGCTTCATGTTCTATGACGACGAGCTCAACGTCTCGAAGAGCTTCGTCGAGCTGATGAACGGGCTGTCCGATCTGCAGTCGCGGCTCGGCACGGAGTTTCGCCTCCGCGGTTTCGTCAAGTCGGAGCTGTTCACCCTGGAGCAGGCCACGGCAATGCGCCGCGCCGGGTTCCGTTGGCTCTTGTGCGGCTTCGAGGCCGCCCACGAGCGGATCCTCGTCAACATCGACAAGCGCGCCAAGCTCGCCGACAACGACCGTTGCGTCGGTTTCGCGAAACAGGCCGGACTGAAGGTCAAGGCGCTGATGTCGTGCGGCCATCCGGGCGAGTCGGAAGATACCGTCACCGCCATCCGCGACTGGCTGATCCGCAACCAGGTCGACGACTTCGATTGCACCGTGATCACGACCTATCCGGGTACGCCGTATTACGATTTGGCCGTGCCGCATCCGACCGAACGCGACGTGTGGACCTACACGCATCCCAAGACCGGCGACCGGCTGCACGCGCGCGAGGTCGACTACACGGTCTGCGCCGACTACTACAAAGGCGATCCGAACGGCGGCTACCGCTCGTTCGTCTACACCGACCATCTCAGCTCAGAACAACTCGTCGCGCTGCGCGACATGGTCGAGCGCGACGTGCGCCGTGTCCTGAACATCCCGTTCAACGCCGGCGCGCCGGCGATCCGCTACGAGCACTCGATGGGCCAGGGCGCCAATCTCGCGCTGCCGGATTTCATCCATCGCTCGAGCGAAGCGCAGGTCACGCTGCAGCCTGAACGCAACGGTTGAGGCGGTTGCGACTTTTCGCCTCTGTTCCACATTTACATTGTGTTAATTTAAGAAAGACATATTGCCCCTGTGATTTGGGGCCAGAGCCCACTGCGGCTCGAATAACCCCAGACATACGTGTCCGAAGGGCGGGGCTTTCCCATCGGATCAGTGGCGGCGCTGGCGCGAATGTCGGGGCCGTGTTGGGGGCAAATCATGATCCATGTACCGACCCGGGCCGTCGGCGCGGCTGCTATTGCCATTGTGCTGGCAGGCATCGCTGCGGCGTTGACGACGCGCTCGGACGCCGCCGCGCTCGTCGGCGAAACCCGCATGATTGCGGTCACGAAACCCGCCAACGCCACGCTCGACGCGCTGCGCGCGGAATATCGCCGGCCGAGCGACATCCCGTTTCCGAAGGACAATCCCTACACCGCCGAGAAGGTGACGCTCGGCAAGCGGCTCTATTTCGACACGCGCCTGTCGGCCGCCAATCTTCTGTCCTGCGCCTCGTGCCACAACCCGGGCTATGCCTGGGGCGACGGACAGCCGGTCGGCGTCGGCCATCAGATGAAAAATCTGGGACGGCGCTCACCCACCATCGTCAACGCGGCCTACGGCCAGATCTTCATGTGGGACGGCCGTGCCGGCTCCCTGGAAGAGCAGGCGCTCGGTCCCATCCAGGCCGACGTCGAGATGGCGCTGCCGCTCGAGCAACTGCTCAAGCGCCTGAACAGCATCGGCGAATACAAGCCGTTGTTCGATGCGGCGTTCCCGGGCAAGGGCATCAGCGGCGAGACCATCGCCAAGTCGATCGCCACCTACGAGCGCACCGTGGTCTCGGCGCGGGCGCCGTTCGACGCCTGGATCGAGGGCGACGAGAAGGCCATCTCCGAAAGCGCCAAGCGCGGCTTCATGCTGTTCAACACCAAGGCCGAATGCAACAAGTGCCACAGCGGCTGGAAGTTCACCGATGACAGCTTCCACGACATCGGCCTGAAGAGCCCCGACATCGGCCGCGGCAAGTTCCTCGACGAAATCCCGAAAGCCCAGCACGCCTTCAAGACACCGGGCCTGCGCGAGATTTCGCGCCGCGGGCCGTACATGCACAACGGCTCGATCGCGACGCTCGAAGACGTGATGGAGCACTACAACCAGGCCGGCGTCGAGCGCGAAAGCCGCTCCGACCTGATCCGGCCGCTCGGACTGAACAAGCAGGAAATGGCGGACCTCGTCGATTTCATGAAGACGCTGACCAGCGACTTCGATCCGACCACGGTGCCGCCGCTGCCGCGTTGATTTTTCAGAACACTGTCAAACGGAGAATGGACATGAAGGGTTTCAAGCTGGTGATTGCGGTGGCGTTCCTGTCGGGCACAGCCGTCGCCTTCGCGGCCGAGCGCACGATCTCGCAGAAGGGCAAGCTGTTCTCGGAGAGCGAGATCTCGATCAAGGTCGGCGACACCATCGTGTTCGAGAACGACGACAACGTGTTTCACAACGTGCTGTCGACCAATCCCGACAACAAGTTCAACCTCGGCTCGCTGAAGCCCGGCAGCTCCACGCCGGTGACGTTCAAGTCGCCCGGCGACGTCCAGGTCATCTGCGCCATGCATCCTTCCATGAAGATGCTCGTCAAGGTCAGCAACTGAACCGCAGGCTCCCGCCTGCCGAGGCCAGCTCATGTCGATCCGCTACAAGCTGCTTCTGGCCTTCAGCGTCATCGTGGCGCTGGCGGCCTGTGTCGCCGGCTACGGCTTCCAACTGATCTCTTCGACCAGCTCGATGGTCGTGCGGCTCTATGACGGGCCGCTGATGGCGGTCAATCATGCCCGTGCCGCGCAGGCCAATTTCGCCGAGGCGCGGCGCGGCATCGAGAAGGCGATCATGCTGCGGGAGCCGCTGTCGGCCGCGGGCTTCGCGGCGATCGACAAGTCGATGAAGGAGTTCGCCTCCGATCTCGACGTCGTCCGCGAGCGCATGGCGGGCGCCACCGGCTTCGACGACGGCACCGCCAGGCTCAAGCCGCTGGTGGACGACTGGTACAAGACCGGTATGGCCTATCTCAAGCCGCCGAGCGGCGGCGTGCTGCAGCTACCGACGTCGCAGACGGTGACCGCCAAGGGCGCGGCGATCAGCGAGGCGCTCGACGTCGTCGTGGAAAACGCCAGCGCTTATGGCCTGAACTTCCGGTCCGAGGCCGAGACCACGGCCGACAGCTCCAAGGTGAACCTGACGATTCTCGCGAGCGCCTCGGTGATCGCAGGCCTTGTCCTGGCGTTTCTGATGGCGGCCACCTTCAGCCGGCCTATCCGCCAGGCTATGGCGAGCTCGGAGGAGATCGCGGCCGGCGTTTTCACCAACGAGATCGTCACCAGGCGCCGCGACGAGCTGGGCCGGCTGCTCGTTTCGCTCGACAAGACCCGCGTTTCGCTGGCGGAGATCGAAGCCAGCAAGGAGCGCGACCGCGCCGAGCAGCTCGCGATCCTGCGGGCGCAAGTCGAGGACGAGCGGCAGCGCACGGTCGAGACGCAGAACAAGGCCGCCGACGAGCAGGCGCGGCTCGCGGCGGAGCTCACCCAGCTGCTCGAGGTTCTGGCCGATGGTCTCGCCCGCCTGTCGCGCGGCGATCTCACCGCCCGGATGGACGAGGGGATTCCGGTCGCCTACCGGCAGATCAAGGATGACTTCAACGCCACCGTCGATCAGCTCTCCGGTACGGTGTCGGGCATCATCGCGTCGGCGCAGCAGGTGGCCCAGATCGCGGCCGAGATTTCCGACAGCACCACGGACCTGTCGCAGCGGACCGAAGAGCAGGCGGCGGGACTCGAGGAAACCAGCGCCTCGCTGGAGGAGATTTCCAACGTTGTGCAGAACAACGTCGCCAATGCCGAAAAGGCCAACCAGTTCGCCTCGAACACCCGCCAGGTCGCCGAACAGAGCGGCTCGGTGGTTGCCGAGGCCGTCGAGGCCATGGCCAAGATCGAGAAGTCGTCCAAGGAAATCGGCGAGATCATCGGCGTCATCGACGAGATCGCGCGGCAGACCAATCTTCTGGCGCTCAACGCCGCCGTGGAAGCGGCGCGCGCCGGCGAAGCCGGCCGCGGATTTGCGGTGGTCGCATCCGAGGTGCGCAGCCTCGCCCAGCGTTCGGCCCAGGCCGCGAAGGACATCAAGACCCTGATCACGACCAGCTCGGGCCAGGTCAAGGACGGCGTCGGCCTGGTCAATCGCGCCGGCGGCGCGCTGCAGCAGATCGTCGGCTCGATCCGCGGCGTCTCCGATACTGTCGCCGAAATCGCCAAGGCGACCAGCGAGCAGGCGTCGACCATCGCCCAGCTCAACAACGCGCTGTCACAGCTCGATCAGGGAACGCAGAAGAACTCGGCGATGGTCGAGGAAAGCGCCGCCACCGCCAAGACGCTCGAGCAGCACTCCACCGAAATGACCGAGCAGGTGGCGTTCTTCAAGCTCGGTAACGATCAGCCCGCGGCGAACCGCAGGGCTCCCGCCGGCAAGGCTCTCGAACGGGCCGCCTGATCGGCGAACGCCTCGGCGGATGACGCTCCCGCGTCACCCGCCGAAGTTCATGCTCAGATCCCGAAGCGCCGCAGCAGGCCGTAGATGTTCACGCCGCCATGGCGGTGCGAGCGCACATGCCGCACGCGCGGTTGCGGCTGATCCGCATTGTCGTCCGACTCGTCGGCCGTCTGGCTCGTCCGCTGCGGGCCGAGCGTCTCGAACCGCGCCTTCTGCTCGTCGCTGAGATCCGCATAGAACGTGCTCAGCGCGCCGTGCACGGTCTTCACCGCCTGCAGCATGGTCTCGAGCCGCGTCTCGATCGCTGTAAGGCGAGCCGGCGGCGTCAGGGCATTGTCCGGCGGACAGGCCTTGAGCATATCGGACGCCTTGGTCGAGGCGTTCTGCAGATCGGCGAGGCTGATGCGCTGCGCATCAGTCAGGTGCAGCGTGCGCTGCAATTCATCGGCCGGCCAGGCGTTGGTGCTGCCTTGCGCCGCGACGCAGCTCTGCGCCAGCGAGGTGCCGCGCCGCTGCTGACGCTGCTCACGTTGCTCGCTACCGAGCGCCGCCAGCCGCGCCTTCTGCTCGTCGTTGAGCAGGCCGTAAAGCTTCTCGAGCGGCGGCTGCACGGTCTGCGCCGCACCGATCATCGCTTCGATGCGCTGCTCCATCAGTCCGAGCCGCGTCGGCGCGGTGAGGCCGACCTGCGTCGGGCAGGCGTTCTTGATGTCCTGCGCCGCCTTGGCCGACGCACGGGCCAGCTCGTCGAGCGCGGCCTGCTGCTCGGCGTTGGGCTGGATCGCCTGCCGGAACTTGTCGACCGGAAGGCCTGCGATGTCGCCGCCGTCGTCGCCGCACATCTGCGCGAGTTGCGAGGTTTCGTTCTGCGGCGCCGCCGCGGCAGCCGGTGTGCCCGAGCCTTGCGTCGCGACGCGCGTGCCGCCGCGCGACGGCAGATAGGCGGCGTAGCCTTGGTAATCGTCATAGCCGTAGGGCGAGAACATCCCGGCATAGATGTCGTCGTAGCCGTAGTCCCAGAACGCGTCGTCGTAGCCGCCGCCCCACCACGCATAGTCGTAGAAGTCGTAATAGGCGAACGGCCAGAACACCGGGCCGACCCAGCCGTAGCCGCCGTGGCGGTGATGCCACCAGCCGCCGTTGTTGTTGCCGTGCCAGTGCCCGGCCGACGCGGCGTTCGCGGCGATGCGGGCGCGGTTCTGCGGATTATGCAGCGCAGCGCGGTTGCTCAGCGCGCCGGCGACGGCGCGTGAGTTCAGCGCGTTGTGCACGGCCTGGGTCCGGGCCTGGGTTCTGGCTTGCGAGCGGACCGTGCTGGAGCTCAGCCGGCTGCTGGGCGTGACCGTGCCGGTGGCGAGCTGTCCGCGCCGGCTGGAACTCGTGTTCGGATTGTTGCGGCCGGCAAACGAACGGCTGCTGCGATTGCCGGAGACCGAGCGCGAGGCGCTGCGGTTCTCCGACCGGAAGCTCTGATGCGATACGCTCGATCGGCTGCTGAAGTGAGGACTGCTGCTGAATCGGGCTCCGCTGCTGACCCGAGGCGCGGCGCTGAAGTGCGGGCCCCCTCCGCCGCCGCCGAAGTGCACGCCGCCACCACCGCCGCCGAAATGCGGACCGCCGCCACCTCCGCCGCCGGGATGTCCGCCACCACCGCCACCACTGGCATGGCCGCCTCCACCACCGCCGCCGCCGTGGCCTCCGCCGCCACCACCGCCGCCTTTCGACGCGGCGTCAGCGGGAACCGCCAGCATCGAAGCCAGGACAACGAGCGCAACACCGAGGGTAAGCTTTGACATGACGTCCTCCGGCCACGCGATCTGTTCGCGGTTGCAGCAAGCTCGACGGATCATGCGGCATGTCATGATCTGGTGTGGCGATGGCTTTTTTCAAATTACAAATTCGGCAAGTACATGAATGCGCAGTCATCGCGCATCACTCGATGCCTTCCGCAACTATGTTGACGGAGCTTGCAAACAGGGGTCGTCGATTTCGCGGTTTGCGCCACCTCGCGTATAGGCGTGATGCCTTGCTCAGTTGAGGGCGTCATCTAGAGACGCGCTATTTGGCGGAGCAGGGTGTGGCGCCTGCAT
>CAKZHN010000496.1 GCA_936924235.1 uncultured Rhodoplanes sp.
TAGCTCAGTCCCTCGCGGCTGCCCATATCGCTGCGCGAACGCTATTTCATGCTGACCAGCGTCAGGTCGGCAAACCACGACTGCGCCGAGACGAAGCCCTGCACCTTGGGGCTCATCGCCCGCGGATTGAGATCGTGGACGATGTAGAGCCAGGGCGGATTGTCGACGAGGCGCTCATGGGCCTTGCGGAACGAGGCCGTGATCGTCGCCTCGTCCTTGGCTTCGGCGAGCGTTGCGATCGCCGCGTCGAACTCGTCGTCCTTCCACTGCTCGAAGTTGAAGCCGTTCGGCGAGAAGTTCGCCGACGAGAAATAGCGGAACATGATGCCGACGTCGGACGACGGCGAGCTGACGTTGAGCGCCATCGAGCCCTTGAGATTGGGCGAGTCCGGCGGAAAGCGCACCGCGGTGAGCAGCACGGTCCATTCCACCGCCTCGAGCTCGACATTGACGCCGCAGGACTGCTTCAGGTTCTCCTGCATGTACTCGTTCATCGGCAGCGGCAGCATCTGGCCCGAGCCCGAGGTCGAAACCATCACCTTGAAGCTGAGCGGCTTCTGCGGCGTGAAGCCGGCCTCGGCGAGCAGCGCCTTGCCCTTGGCGGGATCGAAGCCGTAGCGGTTCTTCGGATTGCCGAAGTTGGGATCGTTGGCCTTGAGCCAGCCGACCGAAGGCTCCGCGGTGCCGTTGAGCAGCGTGACGAGGCCTTCGCGGTCGAAGCAGTAGTTCAGCGCCTGCCGCACGCGAACGTCCTTTACCGGGCTGTTCGGCGCCGCCATGTTGAACATCCACGGCCAGACGTGCGGATAGGAGTTGGTGACGATGGTGAAGCCCGCCCCCTTCAGCGACGGGATGCCGTCCGGCGGCGGCACCTCGATCCAGTCGACCTGGCCCGAGCGGAGCGCCGCCATCCGCGCGGTGGCTTCCGGAATCGGGATGAGCCGGATGGCGTCGAGCTTGGCCTTGTGCCCGGCGTCCCAATAGCCGTCGAAGCGCGACAGCTCCGCGACCTCGCGCGGCACGATGCGTTTGAGCGCGAACGGACCGGTGCCGGCCGGCGGCAGCATCGCGACCTTGCTCCAGTCGCGGCCGCCCTTCTCGAACGACGCGGGCGACGTGAACAGGATGTAGACCGCCATATAGGGGAAGTACGACGCGGCCTCCTTGGTGGTGATCGCGACCGTCATGTCGTCGACCTTCCGGTAGGAGGCCAGCACCGGCACGCGGGCGCGCGTCATGCCGGCGGCCGGCGGCTCGTATTGCGGACTGTCGTTCTTGAAGTAGCGGTCGAGATTCCAGATCACGGCGTCGGCGTTGAAGTCGGTGCCGTCGTGGAATTTGACGTTCTTCCGGAGCTTGAAGATCCAGGTCTTCTTGTCGTCGGGGGCTTGCTCGTAGCTTTCGGCCAGGCCAGGCTTCAGCCCTGCCAGCTTGTCGGTGCGGCCGAGGTCCCACAGCACCAGGCCCTCGAAGATCGGGTAGCCCAGGAAGCGCATGCCCTCGAAACCGTTGTTGGGCATGCCGGTGGTGGTCGGAATGTCGCTCGCCGTCATGGCGATGCGCAGCACGCCATCGGCGTAGGCCGGCTTGATAAGAGGCGCCGGGCTCACTGCCAGCGCCGCACCCGTCAATGCCCATGCGAAAGGCCGAACCGTCCTCATCGCGTCCCCCTGTGATCGCGCGTGAAGTTCCGGCCTTTCAAAAGCAAGACAGGTGCCAGGGATTTGGCGGTCGCCCGGCCCCCGAGCGACGCCAAAAAATCACCGAAATTCAATGAAAATCAGTCGGTTGGTGGCCGACCAGCCGGTGAAATCGAAGCAACGGCCTGCCGATCCGGCGCTTGCGTTTCGGCCGAAAGCCCTTATAACCCGCCCATTCCGTCGATCGGCCGGGAGCTGAACGGACGGCTGCTTCTCCTTTCGCAAGAAGCCGCAGGACCTTCTGGGTCCGTCGTCCCGTGTTCCCGCCTTCAGAGCGATCGAGCCTTTCCGAAGGGCTCGAAGGGCTTGGCGCCGAGAGAGGGACCAACAGAGGAAGGGCATTTCCATGCCATTGTATGAACACGTCTACCTGGCGCGCCAGGACGTCAGCTCGCAGCAGGTCGAGGAACTGACCAAGCAGTTCACGACCGTGATCGAAGGCCTCGGCGGCAAGGTCACCAAGAACGAATACTGGGGCGTGAAGACACTCAACTTCCGCATCAAGAAGAACCGCAAGGCGCATTTCACGCTGCTCAACGTCGACGCGCCGCCGGCGGCGATCGTCGAGGTCGAGCGCCAGCAGCGCATCAACGAAGATGTGCTGCGCTATCTGACGGTGCGCGTCGAAGAGCTCGAGGAAGGCCAGTCGGCGATGATGCGCAAGGTCGACCGTGACCGCGAGCGCGACGATCGCGGCTTCGGCGGCGATCGCGGCTTCGGTGGCGGCGGTGGCCGCTTCGGCGACCGCGATCGTGGTGACCGATTCGGCGGTGACCGTGGTGGCGGCGACCGCTTCGGCGGCGACCGCGGTCCGCGGCGCGACCGCGAAGAGTCGCGTTCTGACGATCAGCAGCAGTCGAGCGGGGAGTAAGCATCATGGCATTCGGCGGCTCCTCTCAAGGCGGCGGTTTCGGTGGCGGTGGTGGCGGCGGCGCTCGCCGTCCGTTCTTCCGGCGGCGCAAGACCTGCCCGTTCTCCGGCGCGAACGCTCCGAAGATCGACTACAAGGACACCCGGCTCCTGCAGCGCTACATCTCGGAGCGCGGCAAGATCGTGCCGAGCCGCATCACCGCGGTGTCGGCGAAGAAGCAGCGTGAGCTCGCCCAGGCGATCAAGCGCGCACGGTTCCTGGGGCTCCTGCCCTACGTTATCCGCTAAGCGGACTGATTGAATCGAGGCGTCCGGAATCGTTCCGGGCGCCGATGGTTGGGGCGGACGAGATCCGCCTCTAACCGCTCAAAGGAGCGGGACAGCTCGATGGTGCAGATCTTTCTCATTGGCGTTGGCGCGGGCGCAGCAGCGGCGCTGCTGTTCGCTTCGGTCGCGTCCGGCTCGCCGCTCGCGGTGGTGCTGTTCTATCTGGCGCCGCTGCCCATCCTCATTGCGGCGCTCGGCTGGAGCCATTACGCCGCCCTCGTCGCCGCGCTTGCCGCCGCCGCGAGCCTCGCCGCGGTCTTCAACAGCACGCTGTTCATCGCCTTCCTGATCGGCATCGGGCTGCCCGCCTGGTGGCTCGGCTATCTCGCGCTCCTGGCGCGGCCGGTCGCGAACGCGCCCGGCGGCATGGAATGGTATCCGTCCGGCTTCCTGGTGGTTTGGGCCGCGATCCTCGGCGCCGGCGCCATCATGGCCGGCATGCTCTACTTCGGCACCGACGAGGACAGCTTCCGCGCCTCGCTCCGCGGCTTCCTCGACCGCATGATCGGCGCCGCCGAGCGGATCGGCGCCGACGTGCCGATGCCGCTGCCGCAGTCGGACCGGGGCCGCCTCCTCGACATCATGGTCGCGATCCTGCCGCCGACCGCGGCGGTGTTCACCGCGGCGGTCAACATGCTGAACCTTTGGCTCGCGAGCCGCATCACGCGCATCTCCGGCCGGCTCAACCGCCCGCCGTCCGACCTTTCGGTGATGCGGTTTCCGCCCTACGCGCCGGCGCTGATCGGCGGCGCCTTCGCGGCCTCGTTCCTGCCCGGCATGGTCGGCCAGTTCGGCATCGTCGTGACCGCGACCCTGCTGCTCGCCTACGCGCTGCTCGGGCTTGCGGTGATGCACGCCATCACCCGCGGCATGAACTCACGGCCGTTCGCGCTCGGCGGACTCTATGCCGCCGTCATCATCTTCGGCTGGCCGATGATCCTGCTCTCGGCACTCGGCCTGATCGACACCGCCTTCGACCTGCGCGGCCGCGTGGCCGCGAAACGCAACAACTCAACCCCTTCCTGACATCCAAAGGAGAACCACCATGGAAGTGATCCTGCTCGAACGCATCTCGAAGCTCGGCCAGATGGGCGACGTCGTGCGCGTGAAAGACGGCTACGGCCGCAATTTCCTGCTGCCGCACGGCAAGGCGCTGCGCGCGACCGACGCCAACAAAGCCAAGTTCGAGGGCATGAAGGCTGACCTGCAGGCCAAGAACCAAGCCTCCAAGGCCGAGGCCGACAAGACTGGCTCGAAGCTCGACGGCAAGAGCTTCCCGGTCATCCGCCAGGCGTCTGAAACCGGCCAGCTCTTCGGCTCGGTGTCGCCGCGCGATATTGCGGAGATTCTCACCGGCAATGGCTTCGAGGTGAAGCGCAACCAGATCGCGCTCAACGTGCCGATCAAGACGATCGGCCAGCACAAGGTGCCGGTGCAGTTGCATCCCGAGCTCGAGGTGACCATCACGGTCAACGTCGCGCGCAGCGCCGACGAGGCCGAGCGGCTCGCCCGCGGCGAGGACGTCACCGTCCGCCGTCAGCCTGGCGATGACGAGGAGGCCGCCGAGGCGGCGCTTGCCGCAGCCGAAGCGATGTTCGAGCCGGGCGCCAGCGAGGGCGAAGGCGAGACCGCCGAGGCTGCCGAAGCCGAGCCCGAGGCGAAGGCCGACGCCAAGCCGAAGGCCAAGCGCAAGCCCAAGGCTGAGGCTGAAGAATAGGCCTCTCGCTCTTCTCCTGAACAACTCCGTCATGGCCGGGCATGTCCCGGCCATGTGCGTCTTGCGGCGCGACGCCGAAGATCAGTGCAACGTTCGGCGCAGACCGCTCAGTCGAAGATGTCGTACTGCGGTGGCGGCGGAGGAGCCGCGGGTGGCGGAGGCGGCGCAGGCTCCGCCGGTGCCGGGGCTGGCGTCGCCGCCACGGCAGGCTGCTGACGCCCGCGCTGATTGCGCGCCGCCGGCGCGGGCTTGGGCTCTGCAGGTTCTGCGGTCCGCCGCTTGGGGGCGGCCGGCTCTGCCGGTTCGGCCGCAGCCGCGGGCTCTTCCCCCTCGGCCGGTTTGGCTTCCGCAGGTTTGGCTTCCGCCGGCTTTCCTTCGGGCTTGGCCTCGGCAGGCTTCGCCTCGGTCGGCCGCGCAGCGGCCCGGGTCGGCGGCTTGCCGCGCTCTTTTTCCTTTTCTTTCTCCTGCTGCCGCGTGTTCCGCGGCTCGGCCACCGGCCGGCCCTCGGCCGGCCCGGACCCCGCAGGCTCCGGATCGAACCACGACCCGCCGCCGCGCTGCGGCTCCGTGCCACCCCGTTGGGTGCTGGCCCGGGTCGGTTTCGGCTCGGGCTGCGCCGCCCCCGGCGGCATCTTCAGGATATAGCCCGCCAGCGCGGCCGCGCTCTCGCGGCTGTTGGTGTAGTGCTCGCGAAGGAAGCCCGCGAGGCTCGACTGGCTCTGCCCCTTGCCGAGCCCCTGGGGCCCCTTGTGGCAGCCGGCCCCGGTGCAGTCCGCATTGAACAGCGCCGGCGCGGGTTTATTGCTGAAGTTCTCGTTCTCGGCTTGCGCCGGCCAAATGCTCAGCAAACCCAGCGCGGCAGCCATTGCCGCGATGCAAAACCGCCCCCCTGAACTGGTCCGACCCATCATCTCCGGCAACCAACTCCTCCCGGCCCACGAGCAATTCGCGGGCGACCACGAATCCGCTGTTTAAACCATAATCGCGCGAAAGTGAGGCCGTGGCGAGCGCAGCCAGCGTCGCATTGCCGAATTCAGGCGTTTTTGTTCTAATCACGGTCGGAACTGGCAGGCCAGCCGACCCATTTAGTGGACGAAGGCTTGGGTTTGTAAGCCGATGTTCGAAGTGCTGTTACATACGGCGCTGAACCATCTTGTCAGAGACGGCGCCCTTCGAGTCACCAACGCGAGCGGCACGACGTCACATTACGGTGACGGAACCGGCCCCCGCGTTGCCGTCCGCTTCACATCTCATCGCTGGCAACGCGCAGTCGTTCTCGATCCCGAGCTTCGCCTCGGGGAGGCCTACATGGACGGTGGCCTCGTCGTCGACGAAGGCTCGATGGCCGATTTGCTTCAACTGTTGGTTCGCAATACGGCGCTTCGTGAGCCGACCTTCCTGACAGCACTGTTCCGGCGGCTGCGAACCTGGATTCGGACATTGCGTTCGAACACCCCGCTCCGTGCCAGCCGAAATGCGCGCCATCACTACAACGTGGACCATCGCATCTATCGCCTCTTCCTCGATTCCGACATGCAGTATTCCTGCGCGTATTTCACCCATCCGGACGCGACGCTGGAGGAAGCGCAGGAAGCCAAGAAGCGCCACATCGCGGCCAAGCTGTTCCTCAACGAGCCCAATCTCAAGGTGCTCGATATCGGCTCGGGCTGGGGCGGGCTCGGCCTGCACCTCGCGCGCACCCACGCCGCCCGCGTGCTCGGCATCAACCTGTCGGACGAGCAGGTCAAGATCGCGCAGGAACGCGCCAAGGCGGAAGCGCTGCCCTGCGAATTCCAGATCCAGGACTACCGCGCGCTCGACGACACCTTCGACCGCATCGTTTCGGTCGGAATGTTCGAGCACGTCGGCAAGCGCCACTACGACACGTACTTCCGCAAGTGCTTCAGCATGCTGGCCGACAACGGCGTGATGCTGCTGCACACCGTCGGCCGCTGGGACGCGCCGTCGATCACCAATCCGTGGATCTGGCGCTACATCTTCCCCGGCGGCTATACGCCGACCCTGTCGGAGCTGACGCCGGTGATCGAACGCTCGGGCTTCATTATCTCCGACATCGAAGTGTTGCGGCTGCATTACGCGGAGACGCTGCGCAATTGGCGCATCCGCTTCCTCGCGCGCCGCGACGAGGTGCTGAAAATTTTCGACGAGCGTTTTGTGCGGATGTGGGAGTTCTATCTGGCAGGGTTCGAGTCGAACTTCCGCCATGGCGGGCTGAACGTGTTTCAGGTCCAACTGGTGAAGCGGCTGGACGCCGCGCCGATGACGCGCGACTACATCTATTCCGAACCGGATCGCGCCCGCGCCAAAGTCCGGATGATTCAGGCCGCGGAATAGCGTCGCGGCCAATTCCATTCTTCTGTGAAAGATCGGACCTGTCCGGTCTCGTGCCCCAAGGCGATGAGAGCAACTAACTCACGCACCTATGCGGATCACAGCCAATCTTTTCCCGAAGCATCAGCGACAGCGCCAACGACACGTGGCTGCCACCTTGATGAAGGACGTAAGTTGGGTTTTTTCCGGCGGCCTTGAGCCGCTCCACGATATCGTTGGTGCCGTGGTCCATATCGAATGGGATGAAAGAATCCGCAGTACCGGCATGAATGACCAGATTTTTTCCGCTCGGCAGATATTCCATGTTGGCCTTCTGCGTGAACTCGTAAATGGCGCGATCATAATCCTCGACCGTGATCCCTCGCCTCTTAAGGTCTGCGACCAGGTCAGCCGCCACCCACGTTGAAAAGATTCCGTGGGCGATGCTCGATCCAGGCGAACTGGCCACCAGCATGTCGATCGGCTTCTGGTTGATCCTGCCAAGCTGATTGGCAACGTAAAATCCGAGATGCGTACCGGCGGACATGCAAAAAACTCGAACCCGCTTATGCGGATGTTCGTCGAGAATCCGGGTGGTCGCGCTCAGCACTTCTTTTGTGACCCTGATGCACTGATCGGGCGAATAGCCGGCAATTGCGGTCGGGCCAGAGAAAACGAAACTGAGCCCTTCCTTCGGCAGCACATCTATGAAGCGCGGAAAAGCCGAAAACGGTTCCTCAAAGTCCGCTCGGCCCAATCCAGGAAAGCACAACCACAGGACATCCCTGCCCTCGTCCGGCTGTCTGCGGCACGAGCAACCCGAACCAAGCCACCGGGGCCAGCGGCCGACATTCGGGCCGGAAAAGTCGAGTTTTCGGATCGAGAACCGTTCGTATCGGTCGGGATACGCCTTGCCGTCGGCAATGATCCTTGCTGTCCCCCGGCCAAAAAGCCTCTCCAGCATTGTGCCTGACGGAAGCAAGGGCTCGCTCAAAGGCTTCTGCAAAACCGAGACCTCACTTACACACTTCGTACACGCCGTAAGCGGTGGCCACCAGCCAGGCCGCAATAACGAAGGCAAAAAAGACCTTCGTACAGCCATGGACGTCAATGAATGAACCACGGCCTGTGCCCAGTTTTATTCCTTGCGGCAACTTCTTTTCCATTTCGCGAATTGTCGGCCAAGGCACCGACTGCCGAAAATAATGCTGCAACTTCCCACCGGTTACCGACTCGATCTCGATTAGCCGGCGCAACAGCAATTCCAACTTTTTATGCAATATGAAATAGGTCGTGTAGGCGCCCACGTTATAAATGACGGCAAGGAATGCCAATGGCGCAGCTACGATTTTGAATTTCAAGAAGTGGTCATCAGACAATACGTAAGCGTAAGCCAGAGCAAGTGCCGGATTAAGTACAAACGTCATCTGAGCGAGTTTGAAAAAGGATTCGTTTACGCTGGAGCCTGCGGTGTGCAGAGTCACGTATTCCGTCTTTAGCCACGGCTCGTCTCCACCCGAATTCGACATTAATTGCCCCCCGGCAATAAAACACAACCAAAGCTATCGACATAAATTATTGCCGTGATCTCTTGAGCACGCAACCCCCAATTGTCGCCGGCACGCGATCGAAAGCTCTGACTGAATCGCGTGCAGGAGCTTTGAATGAATGCGTGCCGCATGTGCCGTCCGCCAAGCTGCCCCTTGCGGGATCGCCATCACCACGTTGACATCAACGGCGCGCTCGCCAGAACGTCATCCCAATCTCCGGCGACGACATCGTGCGCGAGGAGGCGCGGCTGCGCGCGCTCGAAGGCGGCCACCGGCACGCTGCCGCGGCTCGCTGGCGAGTAGACCTGCCCATCAAATCCGCGATTTTTCACAGATCGAGCCCGTTGTACGCGGGGGACCGACGCGATACCCTGCACAAGCTGGAAATGCGACGTCCGGGGGCACCATGCCGTCTGCATCTGCCAAGGCACCCAACAGGCAGCGCTTCTGCCTCGTCCTCATCAAGCCGACGCATTATTGCGACGACGGCTATCCGATCCGCTGGTTCCGCTCCGCCATCCCGTCGAACTCTCTCGCCTGCCTCTACGGCATCGCGCAGGATTGCGCCGAGCACCGGGTGCTGGGCGACGACGTCGACATCGAGATCCACGCGCTCGATGAATCCAACACCCGCATCCGTCCGGACCGCATCGCCGCGCTGGTGAAGGCCGCCGACGCCGGCATGGTGATGCTGGTCGGCGTGCAATCCAACCAGACGCCCCGCGCGCTCGACATCGCGCGCCCGCTGCGCGCGGCCGGCATCCCGGTCGCGATCGGCGGCTTCCACATGTCCGGCGTCATTTCCATGATCGGCGGCGACGACGCGGCGCTGCGCGAAGCGCAGGCCATGGGCGTCGCGGTCTATGCCGGCGAAGCCGAGGGCCGTCTCGACGTCGTGCTGGCCGATGCCTACGCCGGCAAGCTGAAGCCGCTCTACAACAACATGCACGACCTGCCGGGCATCGAGGGCGCGCCGCTGCCCCTGCTCGGCCGCGACCGCCTGCAGCGCACCGGCGGCGGCACCACAAGCTTCGACGCCGGCCGCGGCTGTCCGTATCAGTGCTCGTTCTGCACCATCATCAACGTGCAGGGCCGCAAGTCACGGCGACGCTCGCCCGACGACATCGAGAACATCGTCCGCGCCAACATCGCCCAAGGCACCTACCGGTTCTTCATCACCGACGACAACTTCGCCCGCAACAAGGACTGGGAGGCAATCCTCGACCGGCTGATCCAGATGCGCATCGTCGAGAAGCTCGACATCAGCCTGATCATCCAGGTCGATACGATGTGCCACAAGCTGCCAAACTTCATCGCCAAGTGCGCACTGGCGGGCGTGAAGAAGGCCTATATCGGGCTCGAGAACATCAATCCGGCCAACCTGATGGCCGCGAAGAAGAAGCAGAACAAGATCACCGAATACCGCAAGATGCTGCTGGAATGGCAGAAGGCCGGGATCCTGGTCTATGCCGGCTACATCACCGGCTTCCCGCACGACACCGCGGAGTCGATCCTCAACGATCTCGAGGTCATCAAGCGCGAGCTGCCGATCGACGTCCTGGAGATCCACTACCTCACGCCGCTGCCGGGCTCCGAGGACCACCAGAAGCTGTTCCGCGCCGGCCAGTGGATGGACCCCGACCTCAACAAATACGACCTGCACCACATCACCGCCGAACATCCGCGGATGTCCAAGGCGGAGTGGGAATACGCCTACCGGGAATCCTGGAAGCGCTACTACTCCTATGAGCATTGCGAGCGCGTCATGCGGCGCGCCGCGGCGCTGCGGGCCTTCGGCAACGTGCTGTTCGTGATGACCTGGTTCAAGGCTTCGTTCGAGCTGGAAAACTGCCACCCGGTCGAAAGCGGGCTGTTGCGCCTCAAATCACGCCGCGACCGGCGGCCGAGCATGCCGATGGAGCCGGTGTGGCGGTTCTATCCGCGGTATTTCGCCGAAATCGCGCGCAAGACCGCCGGATGGGCGGAAATCTACCTCCGGCTGCGCTGGCTCTACGTCAGGATCAAGCACGATCCCAAGCGCTACGCCTATTCCGACCTCGCCATCGAGCCCGTCACCGACGACGAGATCGAGACCCACGAGATGTTCCACACCGACGCCGCCCGGGAATACGTCAAGACCGAGAAGCGGATCGACGCCATCATTCATGGCGGCGCCGCCGCGGCGCCGGTCGCACGCGAAAAAGCGCCGGTCTGAGCGCCGGTTGCCGGCTGCCCGGCCGGCAACGCGCGATTTTCCGCGCAACATCGCGGTCAAGACCGCGCCACCGATTCACAGCCGGACGGTGGATAAGAGGGACAGCGCCACACGCCCTCCCCGCGCCGTCAGCGCCGGTGCTAAGTCATTGCTCCGCGCGCAGACGCCGCGGCGATGCGGCGTCATCAAAACGCGCCAATCGGACAACAGAAGGTTGGAATATCAAAATGTAGCGTCGTTGAGTCGTGTCCGGCGGAAGCGCTAGTGCTGCCGCATCCCAACAATCAACAACCGGCAACTCCGATCGCTGCTCATGGCCCCTGCTGATTCCAACGTTCGCAAGCTTCCCGAACCCGCCGCGCCGCAATACCGCGTGGCGCCGCAAAACATCGATGCGGAGCAAGCCCTCCTGGGCGCGATCCTGATCAACAACGAGGCTTATTATCGCGTTTCCGATTTCCTCCTGCCGGAGCATTTCCAGGAGGGGATCCATCAGAATATCTACCACTTGGCTTCCACGCTGATTCGAGCCGGCAAGGTCGCGAACCCGATCACGCTCAAGACGCACCTTCCCGACGAAGTCAAAATCGGCGAGCTGACCACCAGCCAATATCTGGCCCGGCTGGCCGCCGAGGCCACCACCATCATCAACGCCGAAGACTACGGCCGCACACTTTACGACCTGGCCTTGCGGCGAAAACTGATCGAAGTCGGCGAGACCGTCGTCAACACTGCCTACGACACGCCAGTCGGCATGACCTCGACCGATCAGATCGAGAGCGCGGAACGCAGTCTCTACGAGCTCGCGGAAAAAGGGACATCCGGAAAGGGCTTCACGCCGTTTTCGAAGGCGCTCACCACCGCGGTCGACATGGCGGCCAAGGCCTACCAGCGCGACGGCAAGCTCTCCGGCATCGCGACCGGCCTCAAAGACCTCGACGCCAAGATGGGCGGCTTGCAGCCGTCCGACTTGATCATCGTCGCCGGTCGTCCCGGCATGGGCAAGACCGCGCTCGCCACCAACATCGCCTACAACATCGCGCGCTCCTGGAACGGCGAGACGCGGGCCGACGGCCACATCGAGACCGTCAACGGCGGCATCGTCGGCTTCTTCTCGCTGGAAATGTCGGCCGAGCAGCTCGCCACCCGTATCATCGCCGAGCGCACCGGCATCCCATCGAGCCACATCCGCCGCGGCGGCATCACCGAGGCCGACTTCGAGATGATCAAGGACGTCTCGGTCGAGCTCCAGCGCCTGCCGTTCTACGTCGATGAGACCGGCGGTCTTGCGATCGCGCAACTGACCGCGCGGGCGCGGCGGCTCAAGCGCCAGAAGGGCCTCGACGTGCTGGTGATCGACTATATCCAGCTCTTGTCGGGCTCGCAGAAAAGAGCCGGCGAAAGCCGCGTGCAGGAGGTGACGGAAATCACCACCGGCCTCAAGGCGCTGGCCAAGGAGCTGAACGTGCCGATCATCGCGCTGTCGCAGCTCTCGCGTCAGGTCGAAAGCCGCGACGACAAGCGCCCGCAGCTTTCGGACCTGCGTGAATCCGGCTCGATCGAGCAGGACGCCGACGTGGTGATCTTCGTGTTCCGCGAGGAGTACTACCTCGCCAACAAGGAGCCGCGGCCGGGCAGCGAAGAGCACATCAAGTGGCAGACCGAGATGGAGATCGTCGCCGGCAAGGCCGAGATCATCATCGGCAAGCAGCGCCACGGCCCGACCGGCACCGTGCAGGCGGCGTTCGAGTCGCACATCACGCGCTTCAGCGATCTCGCCAAGGAGCAATATCTGCCCGAGCGCATGGGCGATTAGGCTGTAGATTCATGCGCACGGCAATGCGGAGCGGCTGATGGCGCTGTAAGCAGCTGTCCTGAATGTTTCTGTGATGGCTAGAAGCAGTGCAAGCGTCATGATCGGATCAGCTTTGAAGGGTGTGGTCTTCGATGTCGATGGCACCCTGCTGACCAGTCGTCACGAAGTGTCGCCTCAGATGCTGGCGGTTTGCCATGCCCTGACGAAAAGCGGAATCTGGCTGAGCATCGCCAGCGCTCGCCCTCCTCGCTCGGTATTGCTTATCGGTGACGCGATCAAAGCGGCTGGACCCTATTGCGCGTTGAATGGCGGAATCATTGTCGGACGCGATGGAGCGATCCTGCAGCGGCTGTCCGTTGAGCATGAAACGTCCCAGGCGCTGGTGAAGCGCTTTTCCGAGGACGATCGTGTCAGCCTGAATTTCTATTCCGGGATGCAGTGGATCGTATCCAAACTTGACGATCGCGTTTTGGCGGAGGCCGCGATTGTCGGCTACGAGCCGACCATCGAAGGCAATCTCGCAGTCAAAGACGGCATCGAGAAAATCCTATTGATGACCGAGGAAGCGTTGGCGGCCTCGCTGGCCCAGGACATCGCGGCGCAATACCGCCACGTCAACGTCTCCCGCTCGAAGCCCTGCTACGTCGAAATCACCTCGGTGAGCGTGGACAAGGCGCGCGGCGTGGATGAGGCAGCACGCCGGGCGGGGTTGTCGCTTAAGGATATTGTCGCGTGCGGTGACGCTGAGAACGACCTATCCATGCTCGAGCGAGCCGGCTTCGGCATCGCGATGGGGCACGGGCCCGACCAGTTGCGCCAGGTCGCTCGCCAGGTCGTCGGCAGCAACGATGACGACAGCCTGCCGACGGCGTTGAAAAAATTGTTCTCAATTGGGGGCTGAGAATCCAGACGCAGCGACTTCTTGCCGCGCTGGATTCCGGGTTCGCGCTTCACAACGCCCCGCAATGATGACAGCGAAATTTCGGTAGCCGGATAGCGCACTTTACGGCCCTTGCCGCGGCAGCCTATACGGTTCCCATGGCCCGACAGCCCACCGTCCAGCAGGCACCCGCTCCGCCGCCCGAGCCCGTCACCACCACCGGCGGTCCGGCGGCCGTCGAGGCTGGCGGCATTCTCACCATCGATCTCGGCGCGCTCCATGCCAATTATCGTGCGCTCGCCGGCCGCGTGCTGCCCGGCGATTGCGCCGCGGTGGTCAAGGGCGACGCCTATGGCTGCGGCCTCGACCAGGTCAGCGAGACGCTCGCTCGTGCAGGGTGCCGCACGTTCTTCGTCGCCAATCTCGACGAAGCGCGCCGCGTGCGGGCCAAGACGCGCGAGGCGGTGATCTATGTGCTCAACGGCTTCTCCTCCGCCTCCAGCCAGGCGTTCGTCGACCTCGCGGCGCGGCCGGTGATCTCGAGCTCGGTCGAGCTTGCCGAGTGGGACAACTTCGTCGCGGCTACCCAGTGGACCGGTGGCGCGGCGCTGCATGTCGACACCGGCATGAACCGGCTCGGGCTCACCATCGAGGAGGCCGCGGCGGTCGCGGGCCGCATTCAGTTGGCCAACCACGGCGTCGCGCTGCTGATGAGCCACCTCGCCTGCGCCGACCAGCCGAACCATCCGCTCAACGACCGGCAGATCCGGCAATTCCGCGAGTTGCGTTCGCTGTTCCGCGGCATCCCGAGCTCGCTTGCGAATTCGTCGGGCATCTTCCTCGACAGCTCGACCTATTGCGACATGGTGCGGCCGGGCATCGCGCTGTACGGCGGCAATCCGGTGCCGGGCCGCAGCAATCCGATGAAGCCCGTGATCGGACTGCAGGGCCGCATCCTGCAGGTGCGCCATGTCGAGAAGGGCGCGACCGTCGGCTACGGCGGCACCTTCACGGCGAAGCGTGACAGCCGCATCGCCGTGATCGCGGCGGGCTACGCCGACGGCGTCATGCGCGCCGCCTCCACCACCGACGGCAACGCCGCCTCGCCGCGCGAGGTGATCGTCGCCGGCAAGCGCTGCCGCATCACCGGCCGCATCTCCATGGACCTGATGTCGGTCGACGTCACCGACCTGCCGGCGAGCGCGGTGCGGAGAGACATGATGGCGACGCTGATCGGCGAAGGACTGACGCTCGACGAGGTCGCGACGCAGGCGGGCACCATTTCGTACGAGGTGCTGACCAACCTCGGCCGGCGCTTTCATCGGGTGTGGAAGGTTTAGACTCCCCGATCACCCTGGCGTCGCCACACCCGCCGCTGTCACGCCCTGATCGCCAGCAACACACTCCGCTGTCATCACCGGGCCGCCGCCATCAGCGCGTTCACGCGCGTCTTCGACACGCTATGGCGGCGAGACCCGGTGATCCATGAGCGGGTGCGGGTGACGCCGGTCTTACGTAAGGCTTCCGCTGTCGAAGCAGGGTCATGGACCCCCGCGTCAAGCGCGGGGGTGACACCGTCTTTGTAGATGCAGTCCGGGAGTTTGCTCTTGTAACTCTCATTCCGACGACTCGGATAGCTTCCGTGTCGCGGTGACGG
>CAKZHN010000497.1 GCA_936924235.1 uncultured Rhodoplanes sp.
CCTACAGCAGCGAGCCTGACGGCTTGCGCCAGGCCGCGGCCGACCATCGGGCGCAACAGGACCAGCCGGCCGACGATCTTCAGCCGCAGCCGATACCGACGACTGCCGAGATCGAAGGCCGCGAGGACGACGACGAAGGCGTCTCGGCGCACCGCGCCGCCAAGGCTCTGTCGCGCTACCGGCAAGCCATGGCGGAAAACCGCGCCGCGCTCGACGAGGCCATGGGTCTGACCGAGACGGCACCTGCCGAAACACCGCCGGCCGATCCAGCGCAGCAGACGCGGGTGGCCGAGGCCGAGCAATTGCAAGCGGCGGTGCACGAAGCCATCGAGGCCGAATGGCAACGCGCGCATCAGGCGCGGACCGCGAATATCCACGCCCTGCAAGTCGCCGAGAGCGTCATCACGGCCGAATTCCTGCGCGACTTCCCCGATGTCAAATCGCTGAATGACCTTCATGCCCTCGCCCACTCCAATCCGGAGCGCTACGTCAAGGCGCATGCCGCGCTCAGCCGTGCGCAGGCGGTGGTCAACGAGCATCAGCAGCTCGGCCAGCAGGCCGCACAAGACACGCAGGCGCAGTATCAGCATTGGGCGAAGCAGCAGGACGACGCCTTCACGGCGCGCCATCCCGAGTTGAAGGACCCGGCGATCGCAAAGCAGATGGGCGATCTCGCCAAGCGCGAGCTGGCAAAGATCGGGCTCAGCCAGCAGGAGATCGCGGCGCTTTATCACGGACTGCAGGACATCTCGTTCCGCGACGCGCGCACCCAGGAAATCCTGCTCGACGCGATCCGCTGGCGTGCCAGCAAGAGCCGCATGAAGGAGATCGCGGCAAAGCCCCTGCCCCCGGTGCAGCGCCCCGGCACCCGGCGCGACGCGATGCCGGGCGAGCACGCCACGGTCCAGGCCGCCGAGAAGGCGATGAACACCCACCCGTCGCTGCGCAACGCGATGCGACTGATGCAGGCGCGTCGCGCCGCGAATGCGAGGTGAGCCATGCCGGACACCGACGCTGCCGGCTCGCCACCTGAAGCGGCGGCGCATCCATCCGCCAAGGGCGCATCGGCGATGCGCCACGAGGAAACGCTCGCCTTCATCGTGGAGGCGGGCGCAGCCCTTGCGGCCGAGCAGGCCGCGGCGACGCAGCGCGCCTACGATCGCGATCTCGCCGACATCGTGCGCGTGCCGCTGATCAATCGGATCGCGGACGACATCGAGGCACTGGAGCGGAAATCGCCCTCGACCAAGCGGGTCTATGCCGCCGATTGCAGGCGCTTCAAGGAATTCTGTGACGCGGCGCTGACGTCGGTGCGGCCGGCCTCGCCGGAGGTGGTGTGCCATTTCCTGCTGGAGCAGGCCGACAACGGCGCGAGCCCTACCACCGTCTATCGGCTGCGCGCCGCGATCAGCCTCGCTCATCGCGCCGCATATTGCTTCGACCCGACCGACGACATTCTGGTGCGCGCCACGGTGCAGCATATCGGCCGCACCGCAAAGGGCGCCAAGCCGCAGACCCCCGACGCCGCGCAGGGCCACGTACCAGACGCGGCAAATTCCACCTCGAACGAACCGAAAGGACAATGACGATGGCTGCTTTCAAGGATTCCCAGAAAGGCGGCGCTGGCCCCTACACCAGCAACACGACGGTGGGCCGCGAAATTTGCACAGAAGATCCGTCGACCAACCCGAAGGCCAGGCGCGAGAAGCCGCAGAGCATCGCCAAGGAGCTCGACGTCAACACGGGCACCTCGGGACCGATCGTCGGCAGCACGGGCGGCTACAAGCCCGTCACGCGCGGCGGCGGGCGCCGCTACGAGCCGCTGTGATGGCACTCGCTCCAACCACACTCACGCCGCGCGGCCTGTTCGGCCGCGCGGTGCAAACCCCAAAGGAGAGCATCGTGGCCAATGGCCTGACCCCAAAAGACGAGAAGCTTCTGAGAGACCGGCTGCGCCAGCTCGAGGCCATCGCGCCGAAGGCCTTCCTGCTTGGCGGCAAGGAGCAACGCGAGCTTGCCTCGCTCACCGCCAAGATCAAGACGCGGCTCGAGCCGCCCTCACCCGCCGAGATCGATCGGGAGGTCGCCAGCCTGCTCGAATGCGGCAAGAGCTTTGATTGGTTTCAGGCGGCGCTGAGGACAGCATGAAGGGCACACGGTCCGTGAAAGCCGCGAGCAGACCGCGGACAAGGCTGAACAAGGGCGGAGCGGCCGCTGTGGCAGCGGCGATCCGAGAGGACATCGAGACGAACGCCGCGGCGTTGCCTCAAGTCCAGCGTCCGGCCCACACGTCCCGCCGCCAGCTGACCGCGAAGCTCTTCGGCAACCTCTGCGCGGACTTCGAAGCAAACGGCGCCGACGCGATCCGCGCCTGCCGCGAAGAGCAACCGCAAGGTTATCTGCGCCTGATCGCGTCGTTGCTGCCCAAGGAGCTCGATCCAAAAGACAACCCGCTGAAAGACCTGCTGGATGATGAACTCAACGACCTTATTGAATTCTTTCGAGGACGACTCGCGAGACGCCGAGATGCTGGAGACCCTGACCAACGAGAACAATCGGCGTCACATTGAGAACCGGCTCAGCTACTACGTCCCCTACGCCAAGCAGGCGGCGTTTCACTTGGCGGGCGCCAGCGCCCGCGAGCGGCTGTTGATGGCGGGCAACCAGCTCGGCAAGACGCTCGCCGGCGGCTTCGAGGCCGCCATGCACATGACCGGCCGCTATCCCGACTGGTGGTGCGGCAAGCGCTTCGACCGGCCGGTGGCGGGCTGGGTCTGCGGGCGCACCGGCGAGGATCTGCGCGGCGGCATGCAGCGCATTC
>CAKZHN010000498.1 GCA_936924235.1 uncultured Rhodoplanes sp.
CCGGTCGCGGTGAGGCCCGCGCGCTCGGCCATGTCGATGAAGTAGCGCAGCTGCCAGAACGGCACGGTCTCGGGCGTCGAGAAGGTCTCGCGCACCTGCTCGGGTGTGAGATTGGTGGCCAGGATGTAGCGCGCGACTTCGCGCGGCGGCGCGCCCGGCGCGTAGACCAGCGCGTCATCGAGCTGCCATTGCCCCGGCTGCAGCGTCGCGGTGGCGGCGGCGACCCGCTCCAGGAACTTGTTGTTGTGATCGAACACGAAGGCCGTCACGTTGCTCAGGATCGAGCCCTGGTCGCGGCTCTGCGGCGCGTTGAGGATCGACTGGCCGCTGTCGCTGCGCTGGGTGACCCAGAAGCCGTTGACGGTGGCCTGCAGGCCGGTCTGGACGTTGCCGGTGAGCTCGGCCTCGAGCCGCTTCGACTTCTCCTGCAGCACCGCCGCGATCGGATTGTAGATCGTGGTGGCGACGACGCCGACACCGAGCGCCACGAACAGCGCGGGCGCGATGAACTGCCAGGCCGACATGCCGGCGGCGCGCGACACCACGAGCTCGAGCTTGCGCGACAGGCCGAGATAGCAGGACATCGCGCCGATCAGCACGCAGAACGGCAGGATGCGCTCGGCGATCTGCGGCACGCGGAACAGTGAGGTCTTGGCGACCTCGAGCGCCGACACGTTCGGCGCGTCCGACAGGCGGCGCATCTGTTCGACGTAGTCGAGCAGGATTACCAGCGCGAAAATGCCGAGCAGCACCGCCATCAGCGTGGTGAAGAAGCGCATGCCGAAATAGCGGGCGAGGGTGCCGGTCATTGCGCGGCCCTCGCAAACAGGCTGACGCGCTGCGTCATGAATTCGTGCACACGGCCCACGGCCGTGACCAGGAAGGCCGGCGGCTCGATGATCAGGCCGCGCGAGATGGCGTAGAGGCAGGCCGCGATGGTGATCGCGACCGCGCCATACTGCATGCCCACGGCGGCCGGATACTTCAGCGTGAACACCGTGCTGGCAAAACCGATCAGCCGCAGCCCCGAGACCGCGAGGATCACGGCGGTCACCGACCACGCCGGGCTCTGCCGCGTGGTGCGCGGCGCGCCAAGGAAGGCAAAGGCGATCAGCACGAAGGCCAGCGGATAGATCGGGGCCAGGATCCGGTCATGCAGCTCGGCGCGGAACTGCCCGGGCTGCTCCTTGTATTGCGGATCGTTGGGATCGGGCTTCCAGAGCTGCCACAGATAGCGCTCTCGGACCGAATACTTGACGACCGCCGGGCCGCCGGAGAACTGCGAAAGATCGAACGCGTAGCGGTCGAACACGACGATATTGGGATCACGCTGCTTCAACTCATGGCGCTGGATGCTGCCGCTTTCGAGAATAAGGAAGTTGCCCTTCTCGTTCTTTAAAATTTCGCCGCGCTCGGCAAGGATCGTGACGCGCTGTGCGGGATCGCGGCGATCATCCAACATGATACCGACGAGTAGGCCATTGGGCCTGCGCTCGCGGATGTTGAACGCAAGGCCGGCTTCTATGGCGACGAAGCGGCCGGGCTGCACGATGTTGCTGACGAGATCGGTGCGGACTTCGGTCAGCCAGCGGCGCAGCATCCGCAGGCTTTCGGGGGCCACATAGGCGCTGATCGAGGCGAGCAGCAGCGAGGCCACGATGGTGGCGGCGATGAACGGCTGCAGCAGGTACCACGGCCGCATGCCGGCGCCGTTCATGACGATGATCTCGGAATCGGTGGTGAGCTTGTGCAGGTTGTGGGACACCGCCGTCACCAGCGCCACCGGCGCGATCACCAGCACGAGGTTGGGGATGATGAGGCTCGTGATGGCGACGAACACCAGGACAGTCTGGCCCTGGCTGGTCATGAGGTCGACCTCGCGTAGCGCCTGGGTCATCCAGATCGCGCCGGTCAACCCGACCAGCACGATAAGGAACGCGCCAAACGTGGTGCGAAACATGTAGCGGCCGATCGACCCCATCCGCCTGCGTCGTCCCCACTTCGGCCGAACCACCCAAGCGCGCCGGGCCCCACCCCGGCGGCCCCTCGCTAAAGGCGGACCGCACTCCCCCTGGATTTACCAAGATTCACTCTGCCTTGATCCGCCCACAAAGTGGCTTCTGAAAGGCAAACCCGTTGATCATGCACAACAAATGGTTAATGCCGCACACGTCAGGGGGCCTCTTTTTGCGTCCGATTCCGCATCTGCGCAATGGCTGATTAGGAGTTTCTGACGCACAAGGCCCGGAACCGTGGCTTTGCAGTTGGCGCGGACCGGGCCATAACGTCCGCCTTGTCATATTGCGCTGGAAAGGACCCCTTCATGGCCGATACCCGCAAGCTTGCCTTCGCTGCCTTCGCGACGCCCGAGACCGGCGTTCTTATTGCGTTCTGCGAGGAGGGGTTGAAGTTTGGCTCGGCCACAAGGAAAGCGCTGGCGCCAGCCGAAACCCAGATCAAACGCGCGGCCGAGGCCGACAAGTTCACCGGCAAGAGCGGCAGCACCCTCGACATCGTGGCGCCGACGGGCCTCAAGGTCGCCCGCCTGGTGGTGATCGGCGCCGGCAAGGGCGGCAAGCTCAAGACCCAGGACTACGTCAAGCTCGGCGGGATCGCGATGGGCAAGGTTCCGGCGCGGGCCGAGGCCGCCACGATTTTCGCGGAACTCGCGTCGGGCTCGCTCAAGCCCGACCAGGCGGCGGAACTGGCGCTCGGCACCCAGCTCCGGTCCTATGTGTTCGACCGCTACAAGACCAAGCGCAAGGAAGGCGAGGAGGCGCCGGTCAAGCCCGCGATCACCATCGCGCTGGCCAACGCGTCACAGGCCAAGAAGGTGTGGGAACAGTCGCGTGAGCCGGTGGCCGACGGCGTCATCATGGCGCGCGACCTGATCAACGAGCCGGCCAACGTGCTCTATCCGGACGAGTTCGCCAAACGTTGCGGCGTGTTGAAGAAGCTCGGCGTCACGCTTGAGGTGCTCGACGCGCCGGCGATGAAGAAGCTCGGCAT
>CAKZHN010000499.1 GCA_936924235.1 uncultured Rhodoplanes sp.
GCCTTTCGGCGCTCCGCCCTCAGACGGGGGCAGAAACGGCCCGGGCCAGGCCCGGCAGCAGAGACAAACGGAGTTGGACATCCGCCCAGCCATGACGCGGAGCCGGGAGCCCATGTTCTGCGATGATGACGAGTTCTCTGTCCGGCTGTTGAATTGTATTAACGTCAAGATATATTGTGTTGAGACGATTGCGCCAACAGAGGTGACCGATGCACGCCTCCCCGCCGTTCTACACGTCGTTTGCCGCTGCGAAACAGGCCTATCGCGACGCCTGGGCCGATCCGGCGCACACCCGCTTCGAGTTGCCGCCGGTCAACGTCAACAAGGTGCTGCGCGACCGCTACCGCATGGAGCCCGCGCGCAAGATCACGCGCACCGAGATCTGGGACATGGAGGCGCGCAAGGCCTGGGACCCGCGCACCTTCATTCCCTATGTGGTGTCGGAGGCGCGCTCCTACGGCCGCGAGACGCTGGCCGACGGGACCTATCGCTTCTGCCGCGCCTCGATGCAGAAGGGCTGGATCGCGGAGAGTCACAGTCGCGTGCTGGAGGACACCTACATCAGCGACGCCGAGCAGGGCGTCTTCTTCATGGGCCGCGCGCGGATGCCGGGCGAGAGCGGCGAGGAGCTGGCCACGGGTACACTCCAGCCGGTCTTTCATGTCGAGCATGCGGCCGGCGGCAGCGAGGACGAGCCGCTCAACATCTGGAGCATCGTGCTGCTGACCGACAAGAACGACCCGCGCTACGAGGTGCCGTTCCGCGCGATGGTCGAGGCCGGCTGGCTGCCGGGCTTCATCGAGATCTACATCCAGCAGAATCTCGGGGTGAAGTTGTCACGGGTGGGTTAGCCCGCTGTCGTCTGAATCGGTGGAGCAGCGGGCGCTTTCCCTCCCCGCCAGGGGAGGGTGGCCGCGAAGCGGTCGGGTGGGGAGATGTCTCCCCACGCAAGCGCTCTCAATCGTCGATGCATCTCCCCACCCGGCCTCGCTCGGCTATCGCCTCGCGAGTCCACCCTCCCCTGGCGGGGAGGGATCGCACCACCGATGTGGCTGCAGATAAGGCCTTACTGAAACAGCCGCAGCACGGCCTGAGCGCCTTGCGACGACAGCGACAGCGCGGTGGTCGACAGCTGCTGGCGCGTCTGCAGCGCGAGCAGGTTCGCGCCCTCCAGGTTGGTGTCGGCGAGCACCAGATCGTCGGCGCCGGCCTGCAGCGTGCTGATCAGCGCCGTGGTGAAGTCGTGGCGGGTCTGCAATGTCGTCAGCCCGGTGCCGAAGCGCCCGGCCTCGCTGCGCAGCGTGGTCAGCGCGGCGCCGAGCTTGGTCGCGATGTCGGCGATCGCGAAGTTCGACTGGAAGTCGGAGCCGGTCAGCGCCGCAAGCCCGAGCCCGTTCGAGTCGAGCGTGACGCCCGAGATCGTCAATGTGCTGGCGCCGGTCTCGTTGAAGGTCGTCGTGAGATTGTCGCCTTTGAGCAGGTTGAGGCCGTTGTACGAGGAATCGCCCGCGAGCGTGTCGATCTGCTGCAGCAGGTTGTTGTACTGGTCCTGCAGCGAAGCGCGGGTCGCGTCCGGCGTCGGGGTGCTGACCTGGCCGTACTGATTGACCGGCGACATGCCGAAGGCCCCGAGCGCCGAGCCGCTGGTGATGAGCGCGTTGCCGGTGCCGCTGGAGCCCGCGACGCTGAGCGCGAGGGGGCCGCCGCTGTTCGACGCCGAGACCCCGGAGTTCGCGAGGGCGGATTGCAGCTCGGCCAGGGTCGAGACTTGGCCCCCGCCGGTGCCGAACTGCACCGTAGTGGCGCCGCCGCCGTTGGCCTGCACGGTGAGCGAGGTGCCGGACAGGCCGGCCACCGCCTGCAGCAGGTTGGTGGACGTGCCGGTGCCGGTGACGCCGAGCGCGGTCGCGGCGGTCGAGCCGAGCACCTGGAAGCTCGTGTCGGTGTTGTTCGCGGTGAGCTTCAGGTATTTGCCGCTGCCGTCGAGCGAGGCGGTCACCGCGCCGCTCGGGCCGAGCCCGGCCGTGCTGTTGATCTCGGAGATGATGGTGTTGATGTTCTGCGGCGTCGGCGACGACGGGTTGTGCACCGTATACGTGGTGGCGCCGACCTGGATCTGCAGGTTGTTGACGTCGGTGGTGAAGCCGCCGGAGGTGTCGACATTGCCGGTGACGGTGCCGAGCGCCTCGCCGCCGATGCCGGTGCTGCCGGTCACGACGATCGGGTCGTAGCTGATCGCGGGCAGTGGCGCCTGGCGCGCCTGCTGGACGAGCGACTGGGCGGTCTGGATCAGCTTGGTCAGCGCCGCGATGCCCTCCGTCACGGTCTTCACGGTCTGCTGCGCCTGGGTGATGCCGTCGAGCAGCGCGCTGAGATCGGAGGCGCGGCCGTTGAGCGAGAGCGACGTGAAGTAGCTGCGGGGGTTGTCGAGCGCCGTGTTGACGCGCTTGCCGGTGGCAAGGCGCGTCTGGACCGCGCTGGTCAGCGCAGCCGTCCCCTGCAGCGAAAGAAGCGTCGACCTTACCGCGGCCGACAGAACGACGTCCGACATCACACGACCCCGCCGACCTGCTTAGAGGCTGCGCTTCAAGGGCCGATGAAGGCGCGGACAAATGCGTCGGCAACCTTCTGTTATGGTTGCCGAAGGGTTACGGGACCGGCTTGTCGTCGGCGATGGCACGCCATCGCCGCCCGGCGTGCGACAAATTCGCAAACTCCAGTACCGCAGTGCGGAATTTACGGGCCATTAACCAGCCGGGCCGATCATGACCGACGCAATTATCGGTCGCTGCCGGCGCAGTCATGCCACCGGCGCATCGCAAGCCGCCAATGCCTTGCGCTTCCCCGGACCGATGGATCTGAAGCCAACTTCGAAAATGCAGATGGGAGGCCCCATGAAAGCTTTGCAATTCGTCGCCGCCGCAGCGCTCCTCGCCGGCGCCAACACGGCGCTCGCCGGAGAGTTCGCTACCAAAGACGAGGCCATGGCGATGGTGAAGAAGGCGGTCGGCTTCATCAAGGAGCAGGGCGCCGACAAGGCCTATCCGGAAATCAGCAACAAGGCGGGGCAGTTCGTCAGCCACGATCTCTACGTCGTGGTCTACGGCCTCGACGGCAAGGTGCTGGCGCATGGCGCCAACGGCAAGCTGATCGGCAAGGACATGATCGACGCGCAGGACGTCGACGGTAAGCCCTTCGTCAAGGAGCGCGTCGACATGGCGAAGGCGCAGCCGTCGTTCTGGCAGGACTACAAATTCGCCAACCCGGTGTCGAAGAAGGTCGAGCCGAAAGAGATGTATTGCGAGCGGCTCGCCGAAACCGCGGTGTGCGCCGGCGTCTACAAGCTGTGATCTGCCGGCGCCGCCTGATTCGACATCGCACCGGAGCCGATCGGTTTGCTCGTCTGGAACGCGCGTTCACTCGATTCCCGAGGGCAGGCCGCGATGCTTAGGTGGCTATCCAATCTGCGGATTCGCTGGAAAATCCTCATCGCGCCGGCGTTTCTCGCACTGGCGCTGTTGAGCCTCGGGCTCTACGCCCTGCACATCCAGAAGGCCAACCAGGCGGTGGTCGACCAGGTGACCACCGGCGTTGCGCAGCAGGCCGAGCTCGCGAACGCGTTCGAGACCGCGATCTGGAAGGCCAACAACTATCTCTACCGGCTGACCGCGACCGCTGCCAACGAGTCCGACGCCAAGAAGATCGAGGCGATGGGCAAGGAGACCGCGACCGCGCTCTCCGGCATCACCGAGAAGCTCGATGCGCTGAAGGCTACGGCCGGGCCCGAGGAGAAGATCGACGGCATCGTCACGAAGATGGCGCCGCTGGTCACCAACTACCTGAAGCAGTCCAAGACCGTCATCGAGATGTCGGACGGAGATCCCGCCTCCTCGATGATGTTCATGGCCAACGCGCAGCGCAGCTTCACCGCGCTGGTCAAGCTCACAGATGAGATCACCGAGATCAGCAGCGAGATCCGCGACAACCGGCTCGCCGGCGCCAATGCCTGGGTCGAGCAGCAGCAGAAATTGCTGCTCGCCATTGCGGTGATCGCGACCATCATCGGCTGTCTCGTGTCGCTCCTGGTCAGCGCCTGGATAGCGCGGCCGATCCGCGCGCTGACGCAAGGCATGCGCAAGCTTGCCGACGGCGACTTCGACGTTGTGCTGCCGGGGCTCGGCCGCAAGGACGAGATCGGCGATATCGCGGGCGCGGTCGAGACCTTCAAGGTCAAGTCCGCCGAGAAGGCGCGGCTCGAGGCCGAGGCCAAGACCGAGCTCGACCGGCAGGCCGCAGCCGAGCGTGAAGCCGTCACCGCGCGGGTCATGGGCGAGCTCGACGCCGCGGTCGGCGGCATCGTGCAGGCCGCGATGACCGGCGATTTCTCAAAGCGCGTGTCGCTGGACGGCAAGGACGGCGTGATCCGCAGCCTCGCCGAGCAGTTGAACGCGATGTGCGCCAATGTCGGCCGGGTGTTCGAGGACGTCGAGCGGATGCTCGGCGCGCTGGCGCAAGGGGATCTGCGGCCGCGGATCGCGGCCGAATATCAGGGCGCGTTCGCCAACCTCAAGGACAACGCCAACGTCACGGCCGACCGGCTGTCCGAAACCATCTCGGTGATCAGCGGCGCGGCCCGCGAGGTGGCGAGCGCCTCGGGCGAGATCGCGACCGCGACCTCGGACCTGTCGCAGCGCACCGAGCAGCAGGCCGCGAGCCTGGAAGAGACTTCCGCGTCGATGGAGCAGATCTCCGCGACCGTGAAGAAGAACGCCGAGAACGCCCAGCAGGCCGACAAGGTGGCGGTGAACACCAGCACCATCGCGAGCCGCAGCGGCGAGGTCGTCGCCCAGGCGGTCGAGGCGATGTCGCGGATCGAGCAGTCGTCGCGCAAGATCGCCGACATCATCGGGGTGATCGACGAGATCGCGCGGCAGACCAATCTGCTCGCGCTCAACGCCGCGGTGGAAGCGGCGCGCGCCGGCGATGCCGGCCGCGGCTTCGCGGTGGTCGCTTCGGAGGTGCGCAGCCTCGCGCAGCGTTCGGCCCAGGCCGCGAAAGACATCAAGGACCTGATCCTGAGCTCGGGCGGTCAGGTGCAGGAGGGCGTCGACCTGGTCAACCGGGCCGGCCAGTCGCTCGGCGAGATCGTCGCCTCGATCAAGAGCCTGACGACCATCGTCTCTGACATCGCGGCGGCCAGCGCCGAGCAGTCGAGCGGCATCGACCAAGTCAACCGGGCGCTGTCGCAGATGGATCAGGTGACGCAGCAGAACTCGGCGCTGGTCGAGGAGAATGCCGCGACCGCGAAGACGCTCGAGCATCAGGCCGCGGCCATGAGCGAGCGCGTTGGCACATTCAAGCTGCACGCAAACGGCGATGTGGATGCGCCGGCGGCCTCCGCGCCGGCACCTCTAGCCAAGCGCAGCGGGCCCGCGCCGGTCCATCGGGCCGGCGAGGCCAACCGCGGCCCGGTCGGCCGCATGCAAACCAATCTCGCTACGGCGCTCAAGGCCGAGCAGGAGTGGGAGGAATTCTAGCGGTTCAGCGAAACCAGGCTGAAGGTCGCGGCTTCGGCCGGCGGCTTGGTCATGCTCAGACCGTAGCCTGCCGCCACGCCCATCAGGAAAGCAGCCACAACGGCCGCGCTGAGATAACGAGTCAAATTCATTGAAGCCTCCCCTTGTTGTAACGAAGGGAATAAGCTCCTAGCGATTAAAGGCGGGTTCCTGTTGTACAGGCGACAAATGGATTTCGCGCGGCTGGTGAACAAACCGCTGCGGCGTTCGGGCGCGGATGCTTAAGGCCCGGTCATTAAACACTTTTTAGCTCCGGCAAATTAAGAAACCCGTAACCGTCATGTTCAGGGAAGGGCACCGCACGGAGCGTGCGGCGCGTACGCTCTTCCGGCGTCTGGGGGATGAATGGTGACGCACGCGCATCAAGCCGCGACCTCGATCCGTTTCGGCGTCCGAAGCAAATTGCAGATCGCGTTCGGCACTGTCGCGCTGATGGCGGTTGCCGCAGCCGGCGTCGGCATTGTTTCGTTCCAGGCAACCGAGCACGAATTCTCGCGCGTCGCCGGTCACGACGTCCCGATCATGACCGACGCGTTGCGCATGTCGGTGATGTCCGGCGAAATCTCCGCGTCCGCCGCGCGCTTCGTCAGCGCCCGCACGTCCGAGGAGCAGCGCGCGATCGCCGATGCGCTCGCGGCGCGCAGCCGCGATCTCAAGGAGATCATGGCCCGGCTGCGGGTGAGCCAGAAGGACAACCTGTCGTTCCTGAATGTAGAGCGCATGTCGGAGCGCCTCGAGCGGAATCTCAAGACCCTGGAAAAGGCGATCATCGAGCGCACCGAGCTTCGCGCGAAGCTCGAGCAGAAGCAGAGCGCTGCTCATCAGGTGCACAGCAGGATTTCCGACAAGCTTGCGCCGATCGTCGACAGCTCATATGCCGAGGTGATCATCGCGGCCAGCGACATAGGCAAGACCGGCATATTTGCGACGCGGTCCTCGATCACCGGCGGGCTGCAGCGGCTGCAGGCCATCCTCGACATCGGCGCGGAGATCAATCTCGCGACCGGCGTATTGATGGCCGGCGCCGTGACGTCGTCGCCGCAGATGCTGGCGCTGCTCGAGGAGCGCTATTCGAACTCGGCGCAGCGCGTGCAGAAGCTCCTGGCCAAGCTGCCGGGCGATCCGGAATTCGCGTCGCTGCGGACGCAGATCGAGGCGCTGCTGCAGCTGGCCGATTTCAAGCCGCGTGCAAAGACCCCTGAAGGCAAGCCTCAGGTCGAATCTGCGCAAACCGCGCCGGCTGACGATGAGACGTCGGAAGCTGAAAAAATCGCGGCTGAAAAAGCAGCGGCCGTAAAGGCAGAAGCCGAAAAGGCCGCCGCCGAGAAGGCCGAGCGCGATGCCGCGGCTGAGCGGCTGAAGAACATTTTCCGCGCCCACGAGTCGCTCGCCGGCGTGCTGATCAAGCTCGCCGAGGACTCGAACTTCAGCCTGGTGATGAGCGGCGAGGACGCGATCACGAAGACCGCGGCGCAACTCAAGGCGCTCGCCGGCACGCAGATTGCGGGACTGCGCAGTGCGCTCGAGACCGCGGCGCAGACTCATCTGCTGGCGAGCCTGATCAGCGAGGGCGCCATCGTCAAGGATGCGGCGCGGCTCGCTTCGGTCCAGGACCGCTTCCGAGCCTCGGCCGAGATGCTGAAGAAGACGTCGGCCTCGATCACCGACCCCGACGTGAGCAAGGCGATCGGCGAATTGATCGCAGCCGGTGCCGGCGCCGACAGCGTGTTCGCGCTGCGCGGCAAGGAGTTGCAATCCGACCAGGCCGTGGTCCAGGTGGCCGTGGACAACGCCGCGATCCAACGCGACCTCGACAAGTCGGTCGGAGAGCTCGTCAGCGCGGCCGAAAGCAGCATGAAGCGGAGCGAGTCGACGCTGGTCGACAACCTCGAGCGCCATCGCACTGCGCTGTTGATTGTCGCACTTGCCGCGATCCTCGCCGCCGTCGGTATCGGCGTGTTCTACGTTCAGCGCCGGCTGGTGAAGCCTCTGACCGCGATCGACGCCAGCATGCGCCGGTTGTCGTCCGGCGAGACCGAGCTGACGCTGCCCAGGATCAGCGCCAACGACGAGATCGCGTCCATGACGCGCGCGGTCGCGGTGTTCCGCGACGCCGCGCTTGAGCGTGAGCGGCTCGAGCGGCAGGCCGACGAGCAGCGCATGCTGGTCGAGGAGCAGCGCCGTCAGGCCGAGGAAGAGCATCGCAGGAACGAGGAGGAGCGGCTTCAGCACGCCGAGCAGGAGCAGCGCTCCGCGCGGGAGCAGGCCAGCGTGATCGAGAGCCTCGCCGGCGGCATGCGCAATCTGTCCGAGGGCGACCTGGTGGTCCGGCTCGACGCGGAGGCGTTCGGCACGTACCGGCAGATCTCCGAGGACTTCAACCGCATGGCCGAGCGAGTCGCCGCCACCATGGCGGTGATCGCGACCTCGGCGCGCGAGGTCACCAACAGCGCCACCGAGATCTCGGCGGCGACCACCGACCTCTCGCAGCGAACCGAGGCGCAGGCCGCGAGCCTGGAGCAGACCTCGGCGTCGATGGTGGAAATCTCCGAGACGGTCCGCAAGAACTCGGAAAATGCCCAGCACGCCAATGAGCTTGCGGCGAGCACCCACGACGTCGCGAGCCACAGCGGCGACGTGGTGTCCAAGGCCGTCGAGGCGATGTCGCGGATCGAAGGCTCGTCCAAGAAGATCGCCGACATCATCGGCATCATCGACGAGATCGCGCGGCAGACCAACCTGCTCGCGCTCAACGCCGCGGTTGAAGCGGCGCGCGCCGGCGAGGCCGGCCGCGGCTTTGCGGTGGTGGCCTCCGAGGTCCGAAGCCTCGCGCAGCGTTCGTCACAGGCCGCGAAAGACATCAAGGACCTGATCACCAATTCGGGCAATCAGGTCCAGGAGGGCGTCGATCTGGTCAACCGCGCCGGTGAATCGCTCGGCAAGATCGTCGGCTCGATCAAGAGCGTGGCCGACATCGTGTCCAACATCGCGCGCGCCAGCGCCGAGCAGGCCGAGGGCATCGACCAGGTCAACAAGGCACTGTGCCAGATGGACGAGGCGACGCAGCAGAACTCGGCGCTGGTCGAGGAGAATGCCGCGACCGCCAAAGCGCTGGAGCAGCAGGCCGCCGCGATGAACGGCCAGCTCGGCATGTTCAAGCTCGATCACAGCGTGCAGGCTGCGGCCGAGCCACCAGCGCCGATCGCTGCGCCGAAGCCGCAGCGGCAGCCGCCGCAGCGTCAGGCGCCGAAGCCGCAGCCGCGCGCCAACGTTGCGCCTCGCGGCCCGGCGCGGCGCATGCAGTCGGCGCTCGCCACCGCGCTCAAGGCCGACGCCGACTGGCAGGAGTTCTGAGCAAGCTCCCTAGTTCAGCGCGGTCATTCCGGGGCGCGCCGAAGGCGCGAACCCGGAATCCAGAACACTGGGACCTTTTATTTGTCTGGATTCCGGGTCCGCCGCTTCGCGGCGTCCCGGAATGACGGCAGAGTTTTTCTCACTGCCGTTCGATATTGAGCTCGACCGCGAGCTCCCGCCATTTCGCCTGCTCGCGGGCGATGAACTCGCCGGTCGATTGCGGTGTGCCGGCGCCGCTGGTGGCGAGGCCGAAACCCGCCAGCCGCTGCTTGATGGCGTCGCCCTTCAGAAACTCGCCGACCTCGCGGTTCATGCGCTGGACGATGTCGACGGGCGTACCTGCGGGCGCGACCAGCACGAACCAGCCGTCCATGGTGACGCCCGGCACAGCCTCGTTGATGGTCGGCAGATCGGGCAGCGGCGGGAAGCGCTCCGTCGAGCTGATGGCAAGCCTGCGGATCTTGCCGGCCTGCACCATGGTGTTCGTGGCCGCCATCGAGGCAATCAGCACCGGCACGACGCCGGAGGCGACGTCCTGGACCATCTGCGCGGCCGAGCGATACGGCACCTCGACCATGCCGGTGCCTGCGCGCTTGTTGAAAAGCCGCGCGCAGACCGGCGCCGCTCCCGCGGTCACGTCGACCGCGTAGGACAGCTTGCCGGGATTGGCCTTGGCGTAGGCGATCAGCTCGGGCGCGGTCTTGATCGGCATCTCCGCGTTGATCGACAGGATCTGCGGGCCGAAGTCGACGATCATGGCGACCGGCGTGAAGTCGCGTGCCGGATCGTAGGGCAGCGACTTGAAGCTGACCGGGTTGGTGGCAAGCCCCGAGGTGTTGGTGAACAGGAACGTATAGCCGTCGGGCGCTGACCGCGCCGCGTTCTGGTGCGCGATCAGTCCCGACGCGCCCGGCTGGTTTTCGACGACGACCGGCTGGCCGAGGCCGTGCGTGACGCTGTCGGCCATCAGCCGCGCCATCACGTCGGTCGCGGCGCCGGCCCCGGTCGGCACGATGACCTTGATCGGGCGGCTCGGCCAGCCTTGGGTCTGGGCTTGGCTTTGCGTGGATGCCGTGGCCGCGAGGATCGCGGCGCCGGAGAGCTTGATGAATGCGCGTCTTTTCATTGCACCGTCACGTTCTTTTCTTTGATGACGCGCCCCCACAGCGCGGTTTCTTCGGCGAAGAACTTCGTGGCGTCGGCCGGCGTGCCGGGCATCGGCTCGAGCGAAAGCTTGTTCAGCCGCTCGCGGGTCTCCGGACGCGCCAGGCTCTCGTTGACGTCCCGGTTGATCTTGAGCGCGAGCTCGGGCGCCATTCCGGGTGGGCCTGCCATGGCAAACCACGTCACCGAGCGGAAACCCGGCAAGGTCTCCGCGACGGGCGGAGCTTCCGGCACCACGGCGGAGCGCTCGGGGCTGCCGACCGCGATGATCCGAACGTTGCCGGCGCGATGCTGCGGCACCGAGGTGGTCACGGTGTCGAAGAAGAAGTCGATCTGGCTGGCCATCACGGCGTTCAGCGCCGGCACGGCGCCGCGATAAGGCACGTGCGTCATCTCGGTGCCGGCCAGGAGATCGATCAGGTTTGCCGACAGATGCGAGGTCGAGCCCGCGCCCTGCGACGCGAACGTCACCTTGCCGGGATTGGCCTTGGCGTAGTCGATCAGCTCCTTGACGGTGGCGCCGGGAAAATCCCTACGCACCGCAAGCGCGTTGGGCACGCGGACGAGCAGTGCGATCGGCGTGAACTGCGACGGCTCGAACGACAGATCGCGGTAGAGGAGCTTCATGATGGTGAGCGGCGACGGCGGGCAGAGGAACAGCGTGTAGCCGTCGGGCGCCGCCCGGAACACCTGGGTCGAGCCGATCGACATGCCGCCGCCGGGCACGTTCTCGACGATCACCGGCTTGCCCCACTTCTGGCTGAGCTGGTCGGCGACCAGCCGCGCCAGGATGTCGGTGGTCGAGCCGGGCGCATTGGGCAGCACGATCTTCACGAGGCGCGACGGATAGGCGTCCTGCGCCGACGCCGGTGCAACGCCCAACAGGACGAACAGCAGAGCCCGAAGCCACAGCGGCCAGCGCATCGCTTCGCTCCTCAATGCGGCTGGCGGATGCCGAGCCGGGCGAGGCGCGGAAGCACCTCGTCGCAGAAGTACGGCACCTCGTTGAGATAGTTGACGAACGACACCGCGATGCCGCGCATGCCGGCGCGGCTGATGTTGGAGAGCTCCTCGGCGACGCTGTCCGGCGTGCCGACGAACGGAAATCCGCCGATCGCCTTGGTGGCGTAATACTGCTGCTGCTGCGCATAGACCTCGGCCGTCACGGTCTGCCGCGTGACGTTCTTCAGCGCCATCATCTGCTCGATCGCGCCCCAGTCGGCGTTGTCGACCTGGGCGTAGCGGTAATAGTCGTCGGCCTCCTTCTGCGTCGGCCGGCACACCACCTGGCCGACCGTATAGACGTCGATCTCGCGGCCGATCGCGGCCGCGGCGCCCTTGATCTCGTCGACCTTCTTGGCGTTGGCCTCGACCGAGTGGCGCGAATCCACGGTGGCGGTGAAGAACGCATCGCAGTTCTTCAGCGCGAAAGACTGCCCGATGCCCGAGCGGCCGGCGTTCATGATGATCGGCCGGGTGTCGCCGAACGGCTTGGGGAAGGCGCGCACGCCCTTGAGGTTGAGATATTGCCCGGCGAAATCGAAATCGCCTTGATCGGTCCAGGCGCGCTTGATGACGTCGAGCCATTCCTGCGCGTAGTCGTAGCGGGCGTCGTGCTCGCGCTGGCTGACGCCGAACATGTCGAACTCGCCCTCGTTCCAGCCGACCACGAGGTTGATGCCGAAACGGCCTTCGCCGATATGATCGACGGTGACGAACTCCTTCGCGGCGATGATCGGATTGAACAGCGGCGCGTGCACCGTGCCGAACACCGTGATGTGCTTGGTCGCGGCGAGCAGGCCCGCCGCCCAGGTCACGGTTTCGAGCGTCGAGCCGTGGAAGTTGGTGTCGCCGCCATAGCCCTTCCAGCGGCCGATCGGCAGCATGAAGTCGATGCCCGCGTCGTCGGCCATCCGGGCGAGCTTGAGGCAATCGGGCCAGCTTGCCGACCAGCGCTCGGGCACCTTGGTGGCGGAGCGGCCCGACGAGCAGTTGGCGCCGAACAGGCCGATCTTGAACGCGTTGGCGTTGTACATCGCCGCGCGTTGCTGCAACGAGGCGGTCTGGGCCAGCACGGACGTTTCCTCATGTTTGTTATTGAGGCGAAAGGGTAAGCGCAAAGCGGGGCTGCGGTCGAGGGGCCGATTGGCGCGGTCGCCTATGCCAATTCTTCCGAGCGGAACGGATCAAGCCTCTGCCTGCTTCGACAGCAAGCGAGCGTCGGCTACCGCCGCTGGGCGCGGGGTTCCGGTGCGGGCGGCGGCGTGGGCGCCGCCGCCGGCGCGGGCGCTGTCGGTCCCCACTGCGCCAGCGTCTCGTTGATGATCTTGTTGCCGGCCTCGCCCTTCTCGATCGACAGCACGGCGCGCTGGCCGGCGGCGTAGACGAACGGAATGCCGAGCCACGGCCGGTCTTTCAGGATCTGCAGGTTCTGCTGCACGTCGCCCTCGATCGCCGAGAGCCCGACCAGGAACATATCCTTGCTGACCTTGACCCGGGTGCCGGCGAGCTGCTGGCCCGAGGCCTCCTCGTTCGGCTTCATCATGATGCCGGCGACGTCGAGCACGCCCTGGGTCGGCGAGTTCGCCGGGATGTCGAACTTCACGTCGATGGTGTGGCTCGCCGGCAGCGCGCGGTCGACATTGCGGCGGATGGTCAGCGTCACGGCCATCGGCCGGTCCGGCACCGCGATCTGGCAGATGATCGCGGCATCCGCCGGATTGCCGGTCGCGCCCGGATCGGCGCGCCAGACCACCCAACCCTGATAGCTCTTTCCGTTCGGGTCCGACGAATCCTCTTCATAGAGCATCACCCGCTGCGCATCGGGCGGTGGCGGAATTTTAGCGGCAGCGGGGGCTGGTGCGGGCGCCGGAGCCGATGCCGGCGCGGCGGCGCTGGGCGCCGCCGCCTGCGGAGCCGGCGCCGGAGGCCCGGGCGGGGTGTTGCCGAAGGCGTCACCCGGCAGGAATACGCGCGTCAGCCGCCAGTCGCCGGCCCAGCGGAACAGCAGCACGAGCGGGCGCTTGACGCTCTCGCTGTCCGGCTTGAGGTCGACGCGGAACGCGAAAGGCCCGCCGGTGAAGAAGGCATAGCGGATGCGCAGGAGGTCGAAGCCGCGGCCGGGCTTGCCCTCGAGGTCCCAGCCGCGGTCGGTGAGCCGCGCCGAACGAATGAGCGCCACGACGGCGCGCTGGCTGGTCAGCGGATTGACTGTGCTGTCGGGGGCAAGCTCTCCAGTGCGCACGGAGCCGAGCATGACGCGCAGGTCCTCGCGCAAGCCGTCGCGGACCTCCGACCAGTCGATCCGGCGCTCCAATCCGACGGCGTCCTCGTTGTCGAGCGCGGACGACAGATCGTAGAGCGCGTAGAACGCCCAGCCGCACCACAGCACCGCGACAAGCACGATCCAGCCGATGGTCCGCAGCCAGCGATTCGGCGGTTTGACCGCCACCGGTGCGGTGGGCGGCGGACGCGGCGGGTCGGGGCGCCGCTCTTGCGGGCGGCGGCCCGGCGCCTGCCGAGGCTCGATCATGATTTCCGGCGAAGGCACGATCAGCGGACTCCGGGAGGGCACGAAGCAGTTCCGCCGATGATGCAATAACAATGTGGCGAAGCCAACTCGCGCTTATTGTCCCACGGTAATGCCGAGTTCGTGCACGGCGCGCCCGAAGGCGTCGCGTTCATGGGTCAGGAAGGCTTTCACATCCTGGTTCTCGCTCGGCTCGACCCCCTGTGCGGCCAGCGCCTCGCGGGTCTTCGGGTCGGCCAGTGCCTTCAGCACCTCGGTGCGGAGCAGCGCTACGATCTCAGGGGGTGTGCCCTTGGGCGCGAGCATCACGGTCCAGCTCGCCAGATCGAATTCCGGCACGCCGGCCTCCTTGAAGGTCGGCACGTCGGGCAGCGCCGAGGAGCGCTTGTCGCCGGTCACCGCCAGCGGCTTGACGTAGCCCGACGCGATCGCCGACTTTCCGGCCGTGACGCCGCCATAGAACATGTCGAGGTGGCCGCCGATCACGTCGTTCACGCCCTGGGCGCCGCCGCGATAGGGGACGTGCGTGACGTTGAGGCCGCGGACCTTGTTCATCCAGGCGCCCATGACGTGCGGCGGGCTGCCGACGCTGCCGCCATAGGTGTACTTGCCGGGGTTGGCGCGGACCTCGGCGATGAACTCCTGCAGCGTGTTGGCCTTGACGTTCTTCGACACCATCAGCACCACCGGCACGAGGCCGGTGACGGCGATCGGCTCGAAGTCGTCGATCGCCGAATAGGTCGCGGTCTTCGAGATCTGCGGCAGCACTACGGTCTCCGAGGTGTAGCCGACAAACAGCGTGTAGCCGTCGGGCTTCGCCCGCATCGCGTTCAACAGGCCGATGGTGCCGCTCGCGCCCGGCCGGTTGATGATGACGAAGGTCTGGCCGAGCGCCTCGCTGAGCTTCTGCGCGACGGTGCGCGCGACGAAATCGGTCGAGCCGCCGGCGCCGTAGGCGACGACGATCTCGACATTGCGCGACGGATAATTCTCGGCGGCGGCCGGCGCGCACGACAGCGCAGCCGCCAAGGCAATGCCACAGGCCCATTGCAACACGCGTTGCATCTGCATCTCCATCCCGTGCGTCCCCGTTCTTGTGCGGGAACTGACGCATGGAAGCTTGGCACCGCGACCGGGCGATGCCAAGGCGCAGAAAGTCTCAGTGGTTATGAAGTGGTGTCAGACCGGCGTGAGCCCGTGGGACGGCATCGCGGCGCGGACATGCGGCGCGAGCAGCAGTTTGATCAGCGCCGCGCCTTCGTTGGGCGCCGCCGCCGATCTGGTCACACCGGCCGTGAACACCGTGGTCTTGTTGAGCTCGTCGGGCAGGGGTCCGACCACGTCGACGCCCGGCACCAGCATGTGCTCGCACAACTGCTGGATCGCGATTTCGGCCTCGCCGCGGGCGACGAACTCGGCAACCGGGCCGCCGTCGCCGAGCTTCGCCTTGGCTTTCACGGCGTCCACGATGCCGAAGCGCTCCAGGAGCTGAACGAAGTGCACGCCGCTGGCTGCGCCGGTCGAGGGGTCGGTGTAGGCCACGGACTTCGCCGCGATCAGCGCGTTGCGGACGTCGTCGGCGGTGGCGATCGCAGGCTTCCGCGCGCCGGCGCGCACCGCGACGCCGACCACCGACTTGGCGATGTTGTGTTCGGAGCCGCCGGCCGCGAGGCCCTCGTCGATCAGGAGCTTCATGGTTTCCGGCGTGATGATCACCACGTCGGCGGTGGTGCCGGCGCGGACACGCTTCACCACGGTGCCGGCCGGTGCATAGACCGGCGCGAAGCTGAAACCGGTCGACTGCCGGAACTCCGGCTCGAAACGCTCCAGCACGCCCTTGAAGGCGACCGACACCATCACGTTGAGTTTGCCGGCCATACAGAGCCTTTCGCTGGAAAGCATCCGGCCGCGCACCTTCGATGCGCGGCCGGAATTATGTAACGCGCGTCTTAGAGCTTGGTCACGCGGGCGTGCAGGATCGCAGCCTTGCCGCCGCGGACGGCGTCGACGCAGCGCTTCAGCGCGGCCGGAAGGTCTTCCGGGTTGACCACCTTCTCGCCGTGGGCGCCGAACGCCTCGCCGATCTTGGTGAACTCGGCGTCGGGCATCAGGCCGGCCTGGAACTTGTCGGTGGCTTTCGCAGTACCCTGCGGGAACACGCGCAGCGTCGACTCCTTCACGGCCGACCAGCCGGTGTTGTCCAGCAGCAGGACCAGGATCGGCAGGTTGTACTGCTTCGCCACCGAGAACACCGAGCTCGGGCCGCCGAAGTAAAAACCGCCGTCGCCGACCACCTGCACCATCATCTTGTCGGGGGCCGCGAGCTTGGCGCCGAGCGCCATGCCGCCGGACCAGCCGAGCCCGCCGCCGCCGGAGCGCACGCAGGTGTTCGGCAGCGGCCGCTCGAGCTGAAGGAGCGCTGCGCCCGCGTTACGGACGCCCTCGTTGAACACCATGTCGTCGGGCTTCAAGAGCTTGTTGAGCTCCGAGAAGATGAAGTGCGGATTGATCTCGTCGGGCTTGCCCTTGTTCTCGGCGAGCTTCTTGGCGGTCTCGCGCCACGCCTTGCGCTCGGCGCTCAGCGCCTCGACGCGCTTGGCCGCCGCTTCCTTGAACTTCGGCGTTGCGCGCTTTTTCACCTCTTCGACGAGCTGCGCCAGAATGCGGCCGGAGTCGCCCTGGAGGCGCAGGTTGCCCGGGAAGGTCCACATCGGCGACGCGGCCTTGAGCGTGTCGACATCGATGTGCGCCCAGAACGACTTGTCGCCGTGCTGCACATCGGCCGGGAACCAGGGCACGTCGACGTCGACGAGGATGCCGACGTCGGCCTTCGGCAGATGCTTGTTCGGCGAATAGCCGAGGAAGCACGGGAATTCGTGCGAGATGTTGAAGGTCTGGTTGCCTTCGAACACCGCGATGCCGGCGAGCATTGCCAGCTCCTCGATCATCTTCGAGGCGTTCTTCGACTGGCCCGCATAGCCGCAGATGAGAATCGGATGCTCGGCGGCGAGCAGCTTGTCGGCGATCTGCGCGACTGCGGCCGGATCGGCGCCGCCGGGCTGCGGCTGCGAATAGTTGTTGGCCGAATAGCTGCGGATCTGGTCGGTCGCCCACTTCTCGGTGAGCGTCTCACGCTGCGCCATGAAATAGACCGGGCCCGCCGGTTTGGTCTCCATGATGGTGTGGGCGCGGCGCAGCGCCTCCTTCACCACGACGCCGGAGGGCAGCGTCCATTCCCACTTCATGTAGGGCCGCACCAGCGCGCCCTGGTCGATCGGCTCCTGCACGAAGTGCACGTAGGTGTCGCGCGAGCCGACGAGTTCGTTGCTGGACGTGTAGGGCGCCTTGCCGGACATCAGCAGCACCGGCAGGCGGCTGCGGAACAGGTTGTGCATGCCGTTGGCGGTGTTGGCGGTGCCGACGTCGACATGCACCAGCACGGCCTGGCCGCGGCCGGTCACCGTCGCGTAACCCATCGCCATGTGCGCCGCGGTGTTCTCGTGCGGGCACAGCGTGACGTTCGGAATCTTCTCGCCGTTCTTCTGCCGCTCGGCCATCGCCTCGATGGTCGGCGCATGGTCGGTGCCGAAGTTGCAGAACAGATGCTCGATGCCGAGCTCGTTCAGGCCCTCGATGAAGTAATAGGCCGTGGAATGCTCGGGCGCATTGCTGATCTTGGCGGCGGGTTCTGACATGGGACTGAACTCTTTGATTTGTGATTGTGGCGGATGGCTTTCCTCGGGCCGTAATGTGCGACGGTTGGGGAGGGGGATTCAAGCCATAAGGCAACAGTCATAAGGGAGATGTCATGAGGAACGCGATGACCGGCCCTGCGCCGCCGGCCGCTCTGCGGGCGCGGCATCCCGGGTCAGGATCTCGTGGATCACGTCGAACACGCGGACACCGAGCTCGTTCGGCATCGGCGCAAGCCACGGCGAGGCCTGCAGGGTGGTCCGGGCGTCGGCCAAGCCCTGCTGCCAGCGCATCTCCATGGTGGGACGGCTGAACTCGAAGTCTTTCAGCGAGCCCTGCGGCTCGTCCGGGCGATAGATCAGGTGAACGATGTCCATCGTCGTGACGCAGCCATGCGCATAGAGCTGCCTGGCCTGCTCGGTGCCGGCGATGTCGGGCGGCAACAGCTTGTGCAACTCGTTGATCGCGTGCCGCATGTCGTGTCGTTGACGCAGCATGTCGGTGGCAAGCCGGGTCCGGCTGGAATAGCGGATGTCTTTCTCGCGCTCGTGCACCTCGTCGAGATTGGTCGGCCGCTGGCGCGCGCGTGCCGGAAACAGGTCGACCTGGAAGATCACGCGGCTCCGGCGCGGATAGTAGTCGACCATGTATTGCAGCGGCGTGTTGGAGAACAGCCCGCCATCCCAGTACTGCTCGCCGTCGATCTCGACCGGCGGGAAGCCCGGCGGCAGCGCGCCGCTCGCCATGATGTGCTCGGGCAGGATCGCCATGTCGCGGCTGTCGAAATACGCGAAGTCGCCGGTCTCCAGATTGACGGCGCCGACGCTCAGCCGCATCTCCTTGCCGGAGTTGATGCGATCGAAGTCGACGAGCCGCTCCAGCGTGGCCTTCAGCGCCGACGTCGAGTAGTAGCTGACGCGGTTGTCGGACGCTGACCAGCCCTGATGATTGGGGCTGAAGAAGCCCGGCTGGCCGAACGCCACCGCCATGGCGGCGCTGGTCCAGCGCTGCCAGGTGGCGAACACGCCATTCGCCTGCGGCCACAGCACGGTCGGCGCGGTGATCTCCTCCCAGAAGCGGCGCAGGCGCGGCACGCGATGCTCGGGAGCATTGCCGGCGATGATGGCAGCGTTGATCGCGCCGATCGAAATGCCGGCGACCCAGTCCGGCGTGTATTCCGAGGACGCCAGCGCCTCGTAGACGCCGGCCTGATAGCTGCCGAGCGCGCCGCCGCCTTGCAGCACCAGACCGACCTTCTTGTCGTAGGTGGTTGGCCGCGGCGGATGCATGCGCTCGGTCATGGCTTACGCCGGAACGGCCTCCGCGGCCGGCACGCGCTTCACTTGGTGGGCCTGCAGCCGCGGCAGCACGTCCCGGCCGAAGCGGCGGATCTGCTCCATGAACACGTCATGCGCCATGGCGCCGACGTTCATGTTGATCAGCAGGCTGTTGGCGCCCATGCGCTCGGCGCCCGCGATGAGATTGTCGGCGACCTCCTTGGGCGAGCCCCAGGACAATTCGCCCGCCGAGATCTTGCGCTCGATGTCGGCCATCGTGGTCTTCTGCATGCCCTCGCGGTCGACGCCGACGCCGACGCGATTCTCCGGCCGGATGTAGTCCATCGATGACGACGACAGATAGCCCGTGCCTTTGGCTTGCGAAGCCTTCTCCAATGAACCGTGGTGCCAGAGCGTGTGCACGAAATAGAGGTAGAACGGGCTGTACTCCTTGATCGCGGTCTCGCGGTCCTTCGCCACGTAGGCGTCGGTGAAGAAGCACATGTGCTCCGGCGTGATCTTGTTGCCATGCGCCGCAAGCTGCTTGGCGTAGTAGCCGACGATGTCCTGGGTGAGCCCGCGGTGGTGGTCAGGGATCACCGCGCTGAAGTTATGCCTGCCGGCCCATTCGATGGTCTCCTTGGAGCCGGTGAACGGCACCCACACCGGAGGATGCGGCTGCGTGTAGGGCCGCGGCCAGATCGCGATGTCCTTGTAGGACCAGTACTTGCCCTCGTAGGAGAACTTCGACTCGGTCCAGGCCTTGAGGATGATGTCGACCGCCTCCTCGAAACGCGCCCGCGACTCCGCCATCGGCACGCCGTAGACGTTGTATTCGCGCGGCACGCCACGGGCGAAGCCAGAGAGAATGCGCCCGCGCGACATGGTGTCGGCCATCGCCAGCTCCTCGGCGATGCGCAGCGGATTGTGCAGCGGCACGAGATTGCCGAGCATCAGGAACTTGAGCTTCTTGGTGCGCTGCGCCGCGACCGCCGCCATCATGTTCGGCGAGTTCATCAGCCCGTGCGGTGTGGTGTGATGCTCGTTCAGACCGACGCCGTCGAAACCGAGCTTGTCCATCTCCTCCCAGGCCTGCAGGTGCTGCTCATAGGTCTGCGCCGCGACCTCGCGATCGTAGTGATCGTTGCCGAGCGGATAGGGCAGGTACTTGGACTCTTTGTACTGATCGAAGTGCTTGCCGTAGGCGAGCAGGTCGAAGATGAACACTTTCATTGTCGGTTCCTGATCTCTGTCCGAGCCATTCACTCCGGCGTCATGCCCGGCCCTGTGCGGGTATCCACGCCTTGGCCCCAAGTCAGGCGTGGAGGGCGATGACGGTGTGGGACTTAGCCGCGCGGCTTCTTGATCTCTTCGGCGGAGTTGATCGTGGCGTGCAGATTCCGAGCATATTCCACGGCGCCCGCGGTCGGCATGTCGGGGCCGGTGCGGATGTATTCCTTGGCGCTGGTCAGCGAGATGCGCGGCGCCTTCAGCATCGCGGCGGTGAGCTTGTCGACATGGCTGTCGAGCTGAGCGGCCGGCACCACGTCGCTGACGATGCCGTAGGAGAGTGCCCGCTCGGGCGTCACCTCGAACATCGAATAGACCAGATACGCCATGGCCTTCCGCGGCACGCGGTCGACGAAGGACGACATCACCATGGTCGGCATGATCTGGTGCGCCATCTCGGGCACCGAGAAGGTCGCCTTGTCGCTTGCGATGGTGACGTCGCAGGCGGCAGCGATGGCGCAGCCGAAGCCGTGCGCGCCGCCCTGCACCACGGCGATGATCGGGATCGGGCAGTTGCGCATCGCGCCGTAGGCGTCGAACACCACGTCGGAGAAATTGCGCCGCGTATAGGCGGTCGGCTCGGTGGCGGGCCGCGAGCCCATGCCGGCGCGGCCGACGCAGAAGTCCTTGCCGGCGCCGCGCAGCACCACGATGTCGGAGGTCTTGCCGGCCTCGTTGATCATCTTGGTGAGGCGGACCACCATGTCGTCGGTCACCGCGTTGCCGCGGTCGGGCGCGTTGAGCGTGATGCGGAGGATCGGTCCGTCCTGCTTCACCAGAATGTCGTCAGCCATGATCACTCCTCCATTTCAACCGCTCAGGCGGTCTTTGCTTTGCCGTCCCGGATCGCCCGCCACACCCGCTCCGCCGTCAGCGGCATTTCCAGGTGCGTCACGCCGTAATCCGATAGCGCATCGACCACGGCGTTGACCACCACCGCCAGCGCAGGGGTGGTCCCGCCTTCGCCGCCGCCGCGCACGCCGAGCGGATTGCCGGGCGCCAGGGTCTCGCTCAGCTCGGTGTCGAAGGAGGGCAGCATGGGCGCCCGCGGCATGGCGTAGTCCATCATCGAGCCGGCCAGGAGCTGGCCGCTTTTCGGGTCATAATGGGAATGCTCCCACATGGCCTGGCCGACGCCCTGGACGATGCCGCCATGGGTCTGGCCGTGGAGAATGAGCGGATTGACGGCCCGGCCGACGTCGTCGATCGCGGTGTAGCGCACGATGTCGGTGTGGCCGGTGTCGGGATCGACCTCGACCTCGCAGACGGCGCTGCCGAACGGAAAGGCTGCGATCAGGATCAGGTCGTCGCAATCCGCGGCGAGCGGCCCGCGCAGGTCTTGGGGCAGATCGCTGCGCTCACGCGCGGCCCTGGCCACCTCGAACAGGCCGATGGAGCGGTCGGTGCCGGTCACGGTGAAGCGGCCGTCGTGGAACGCGATGTCGGCCGGGTCGGCTTCCATTGCGTGACCCGCGATCTTGGTGGCCTTGGCAATCACCGCCTGCGACGCCTTGCCCATCACCACGCCGCCCATGCGCATCGAGCGCGCCGAATGCGAGCCACCGCCGACCGGCACGATGTCGGTGTCGCCCTGGATCAGGCGGATGCTGTCCACGTCGACGCCGAGCCATTCACCGATGCATTGCGCGAAGCTGGTCTCGTGGCCCTGGCCGCTGGACAGCGTGCCGACCGTGACGTCGACGCGGCCCTCCGGCAGCACGTCGACCTTGGCGTATTCGCGCGGCGCGCCGCTGGTTGACTCGATGTAGTTGGCGAGCCCGATGCCGCGCAGCTTGCCGTTGCGCTTGCTGACGCGCTTGCGCGCCGAAAAGCCCTTCCAGTCGGCGAGCTGCAGCGTGCGGTCCATGATCTTGGCGTAGTCGCCGGAGTCGTAGGTCATGCCGAGCGGATTGGGATAGGGCTGCGCCGACGGCGGAATGAGATTGCGCCGACGGAGCGTCACGCGGTCATAGCCGAGTTGCCGCGCCGCGACGTCAATGACGCGCTCGACCGCGAACATCGCCTCGGGCCGGCCGGCGCTGCGATAGGGGCTGGTCGGCACCGTGTTGGTGAGCGCCGCGCGCGAACGAATATGCGCGGTCGGCACGCGATAGACCGAGGTGAGCAACTCGCTGCATTTCACCAGCGGCACGAACATCACGCTGTGCGCGCCGACGTTACAGATCACCTCGCCGCGCACCGCGAGGAATTTGCCTTTGTTATCGAGCGCCAGCTCCAGCGTGATCGCCTGGTCGCGGCCCTGATAGTCGCTGGCGAAGGCTTCGCTCCGCTCGCAGGTCCATTTCACCGGGCGGCCGAGGCGCTTCGCCGCCCACACCACCAGCGCGAACTCCGGATAGAAGGCGTTGCGCGTCCCGTAGTTGCCGCCGACGTCGCCGCATTCGACGCGCACGTCGCTGGGCGGCACGCCGAGGACTCCGGCAAGCTCGGCCTTCTGCCGCACCACGCCGCCGGAGCCCGCATGCAGCGTGTATTTCTTCGTCGCCGGATCGTAGACGCCGACCGCAGCGCGCGCATCGAGCGGCACGCCGGTGACGCGCTGCACGTCGGTGGTGAAGCGTGCGACATGCGCGGCCTTCTCGAACGCCGCTTTGGTGGCCGCGACATCGCCGACATCGGCATCGACGCAGACGTTGGCGACCTGGTCATAGAGCCGCGGCGCGTGAGCCTCGACCGCCTCGCGGCCGGCGATGACCGGCGGCAGCGTCTCGTAGTCGACCTCGATCTGTTCGACGGCGTCCTTGGCTTGCGCCACGGTCTCGGCCACCACCATGGCGACCTGCTGGCCGACGTAACGCACCCGGTCGGTGGGCAGCAGGTGCTGTGGCGCGTAGCCGTGCGGCGTGCCGTCGCGGTTGATCAGCAGAATGTCCGCCGGCGGCTTCATCGGTATCGGAGTGTGCGGAATGTCCTTGAGCCCATCGGCCTCGGCATCGGCGCCGGTCAGCACCGCGAGCACGCCGGGCATCGCGCGCGCCGCCTCGGCCCTGATCGAGCGGATCCGCGCATGGGGATGCGGCGAGCGCAGCACGGCCGCATAGGCCTGGCCGTCGAGCTTGACGTCGTCGCTGTAGCGCCCCGCGCCGGTGAGCAGGCGCAGGTCTTCCTTGCGGCGGAGCGGCTGTCCGATGGATTGCGGCATGGTGGTTGAGAGCTTGGCGGTGAAGGCCGCCGCTTATAGCCTTGGCGGGCTATTCCGGCCAGCGGACCGGCTCAGGGACCGGTATGCATCCGTGGCGCATGCCGGAAAATGCTCATGCGTTCAAATGCCTGCGTGTTCAAAGCATTGAAGCGGTCGATGCGCCGCCCTATGCTCCCGCGACGTCTTGCGATGAGGCGCCCAACGGGGATCGACAGTCTTTATTATGAAGCCCGCCCCGTTCCAGTATCACGCCCCCAAGACCGTCGACGAAACCCTCGCGCTGCTCGCCGAATTTGCCGATGACGACGGCCGCGTCATCGCCGGCGGCCAGAGCCTCGTGCCGACCATGGCGTTCCGGCTGGCGAAACCCAAACATCTCGTCGACATCAACGGCGTCAGCGAGCTGAACTACCTGGAGATCAAGGACGGCAAGCTGCACATCGGCGCGGGCACGCGGCACTCCGCGTTCGAGAAGCCGATCGACGACGGCCCGCTCGGCCGGCTGCTGGCCGAAGTGGTCAAGCACATCGCGCATCAGCCGATCCGCACCCGCGGCACCTTCTGCGGCAGCATCGCGCACGCCGACCCGGCTTCCGAGTGGTGCACGGTCGCGGCCGCGCTCGACGCCGAGATGCTGTGCGAAAGCCGGAAGGGCGGCGCACGCCTCGTCGCGGCGCGCGACTTCTTCAAGAGCATCATGACCACGGCGATGCGCGAGGACGAGCTGCTCACCGAGGTGCGGCTGCCGATCCTGTCCAAGGACACCTACGCGGGCTTCGCCGAGTTCAGCCGCCGCGGCGGCGACTACGGCATCGCCATGGCGGTCGCGACCTACCGGCTCAAGGGCGGCATCATGAGCGACATGCGGATCGCGGTCGGCGGCGCCGAAGCCGCGCCGCGCCGCGTCACTGAAGCCGAGCGCACGCTGATCGGCCGGCCGCCGAACCTGGGCGCCTTCCAGGCCGCGGGCCATGCCGCCGCCAAGGCGATGGATCCGCTCGAGGACGATACCGTCAGCGCCGAATACCGGCTCGGCATCGTGCGCACCATGGTGACCCGCGCGCTGCAGAACGCGAATCCCGCGGGGCAGGACGCATGAACGACGCCACGCGCCCCTCGGTGTGGATCGGGAAGCCGGTCGAACGTGTTGAAGACCCACCGCTGGTCACCGGTCGCGCGCGCTTTGCCGGCGACATCAACTTCGCCCGCCAGCTTCACATGCGGGTGGTGCGCTCGAACCACGCACACGCCAACGTCAAGTCGGTCTACACCGACGCGGCGCGAGACGTGCCGGGCGTCTATGCGGTGTGGACCGCGGACGACATCGCCGACGTGCCACCGATCGATTTCCGTGAAGGTCCCATCGAGAAGCTCGCGCCTTATCGCCAACCGGTGCTGGCGCAGCACAAGGTGCGTTATGTCGGTGAGCCGGTGGCGGTGGTGTTCGCCGACGACCCTTACGTGGCCGAAGACGCCGCCGACTTGGTCACCATGGAGGTCGAGGAGCTTCCGCCGGTGCTCGACGCGCGCGGCGATCCCGGCGAGTTCTCGTTTGCCCGCGACACCGAGGCGGCGATCCTGCACCAGGGCTATGGCGACGTCGAAGCGGTGTTCAAGACTGCGGCGCATATCGTCGAATTGAAGCTGACGAGCGGCCGGCATTCGGGCGTGCCGCTGGAGACGCGGGGCGCCATCGGCCGCTACGACGCCGCGCACGACATTGTCGAGCTGCATGGCGCGGCGAAAGTGCCGCATCGGAACAAGGAGCTGATCTCGCGGATGCTCAACCGTCCGCCGTCCTCGGTGCAATGCTTCGAGTCCCATGTCGGCGGTGGCTTCGGCATCCGCGGTGAGATCTATCCCGAGGACATCCTGGTCTGTGTCGCAGCGATGCGCTTCGAACGGCCGGTGAAGTGGATCGAGGACCGGCGTGAGCATCTGATCGCCGCCAATCATTCGCGAAACCAGCACCATCACATTCGCGCCGCTGTGACCGACGACGGCGAGATTCTCGCCATCGACGACGAGATTTTCCACGACAACGGCGCCTATGTGCGCACGCATGCGACCCGCGTCGCGATGATGACCTGCGGGATCCTGCCCGGGCCCTATCGCATACCGGGCGCATACCGGGCGAAATGCCGCTTCCGGCTCACCAACAAGACGCCGGCCGCGACCTATCGGGCGCCGGGCCGCTTCGAGACCACTTTCGTGCGTGAGCGGCTGGTCGATGCCATCGCGCACCAGCTCAAGCTCGATCCGATCCACGTGCGGCGCAGGAATGCCGTCACGGTCGACGAGATGCCGTTCGAGCGGCCGCTCGAAGCGCTCGGCGAGGAGATTCATTTCGACTGCGGCGACTATCACAAGCTGCTCGACACCACGCTCGAATACATCGAGTGGAAAAAGATCAATGAGGAGCTGGCCGCGCGCCGCGCCAAGGGCGAGATGGTCGGCATCGGCCTCGCCATGTTCGTCGAGAAGTCAGGTCTTGGTCCGGCTGACGGCGTGCGCATCCAGGTCGACACGTCGGGCCATGTCGAGGTGATCACCGGCGGCGCTTCGATCGGCCAGGGCTTCGAGACCGTGATGGCGCAGGTCGCGGCCGAGTTTCTCGGCACCGACTACAGGAAGATGCGTGTCATCCACGGCCAGACCAATCGCATCGAGCACGGCATCGGTGCGCATGCCTCGCGCGCCACGGTGATGACGGCGTCGGCGACGCGCGTTGCCGCGCTGAACGTGCGCGAGAAGGCGCTCGATATGGCGGCGGAGTTGCTGCAGTCGCCGGCCGACACGCTCGACATCGTCAACGGCGAGGTGGTGATCGCCGGCCGCAAAAGCGGCCCGTCCGTCTCGCTCGGCCAGATCGCGGCAGCTCTCGGGCCGAGTTCCAAGCTTCGCGGCAATCGCGAGCCGGGGCTGTCGTCCGACGGGTGGTTCTATACCGACCATCAGGTCTATCCCTACGGCAATCATGTCGCCGTGGTGAAGGTCGATCCCGACACCGGCGGCGTGAAGGTGCTGCGTTATCTGGTGAGCTACGAGATCGGCCGCGCGCTCAACCCCATGCTGGTGAAGGGTCAGATCGCTGGCGGCTTTGCCCAAGGCTTGGGCGGCGCGCTGATGGAGGAGTTCACCTACAACCAGCGCGGCGACCCGCTCTCATCGACGTTCGGCGATTACCTGCTGCCGACCGTGAAGGAGGTGCCGGACATCGAGATCATCCTCACGGAGGATTACCCGACGCCGCTCAATCCGTTAGGCATCAAGGGCGCCGGCGAAAGCGGCGTGAACGGGGTCGGCGCCGCGATCGCGTCGGCGATCGACGACGCCATTGGAATTCCGGGGGCGATCACTGAATTGCCGGTGACACCGCAGCGCTTGAAGGCAATCATCGACGGCAAGCGCTGAAGCATTTTCCGGCGAAGTGTGAAGCGGTTCGCCGCAGAAAATGCGTAAGGTTACGAGGCCGGTTGGGGAGGAGCACGTCATGAGGTCCAAGGGATTTTTCCGCGCAGCCATGATCTGCGCGGCGGTTGTCGCGCTGGCCGGCCCGGCGCGGGCGCAATCGCAGGCCCAAGGGAAAGAGAAGCCCGCGCCGCATATCGACTATGTCGAGATCGTCTCGTCGAGCTTCTCGGGCGGCGAAGCCGTGAAGCGCGGCAAGTTCCGCGAGAAGTTTTTCAACCGCACCCTGCTGCGGACCGACGTGAAGGTCGGCACCACGTTCACCATGGCGGTCCGCCCGGTCGGCCAGCCGGAGGGCGCCGAGGTGGCGATGCGTTTCGTGTGGCGGACGCCGCGGCCGGGTATCAAGGACGCCAAGACCGGCAAGTTCTCGCGCGAGATCACCGAGGACGCCACGGCGAAGCTCGGCCAGGAGGTCTCGAAGACGCTCGAGTTCCGGTCAGAAGAACAGATCATCAATGGCACCTGGCGTGCCGAAGTGTGGAACGGCCGCCGCAAGATCGCGACGCGGCGTTTCGCGATCCGTTAGCGTTGCCGCAGCGCGATGGTCTATACTCCCGGTTTCCCTGGGACTGGACCATCGCCATGAACACCAACGTCGATCCGCGCACCGCCGCCGCCAAATCCAACGCTCCGAAGCAGGACCTGCGCGCCTGGCTCGCCGAGATGGAGGCGGCCGGCGAGGTGACGCATATCAGCGGCGCCGAGCGCGAGCGCGAGATCGGCGGCATCGTCGACATCTTCCAGCGCAAGATCGGCAACCCGCTGGTGCTGTTCGACGACATCCCAGGCTATCCCAAGGGCCATCGCATCCTCGCGAACCTGCTCACGTCGATCCGCCGCATCAACATGACGATGGGCAATCCCGCCGATTGCACCGAGATCGAGCTGGTGCGGCATTGGCGCAAGTACATGAAAGAGGCCAAGACCATCCCGCCCGTGGAGGTCGCGAGCGGCGCGCTGCTGGAGAACGTCAAGACCGGCGACGACATCGACCTGTTCAAGATCCCGGTGCCGCGCTGGCACGAGCACGACGGCGGCTACTACATCGGCACCGGCGACATGGTGATCATGCGCGATCCGGATACCGGCTGGATCAACTACGGCGCCTACCGGGTGCAGGCCCACGACAAGAACGTCGCCACCGTGATGTGCTCCAAGGGCAAGCACGGCGACATGATCCAGAAGAAGTATCACGAGCGCGGCCAGCCGTGCCCCGTGGCGGTGGTGTGCGGCATGCACCCGGCGCTGTTCATGATCGCGGGGCTGGAAATCCCGCACGGCAAGAACGAATACGATGCGGCGGGCGGCCTGCTCGGCGAGCCCGTGCAGGTGATCAAGGGACCGAAGACTGGCCTGCCGATCCCGGCGCATGCCGAGATCGCGTTCGAGGGCTTCATCCATCCCAACGACAAGATCGACGAGGGTCCGCTCGGCGAGTGGACCGGCTACTACGCCGGCGGTCTGAAGAAGGAGCCCCGGATCCGCATCGAGACCATGATGTATCGCGACGATCCGATTCTGCTCGGCGCGATCCCCGGCATTCCGCCCGACGACGACTCGTTCTATCGCGGCTCGTACCGCTCGGGAGCGGTGTGGAACCAGCTCGAAGCGGCCGGCGTGCCGGAGGTGCGGGGCGTGTGGTCGCACGCGGCCGGCGGCAGCCGGCTGTGGCTCACGGTCTCGATCAAGCAGATGTATGCCGGCCACGCCAAGCAGGCCGGGCTGATTGCCTCGCAGTGCCACGCCGGCGCCTATGTGAACCGCTTCGTCGTGGTGGTGGACGAGGACATCGATCCCGCCAACATGGACAAGGTGATCTGGGCGATGTGCACGCGCTGCGATCCGCGCGAAGGCATGGAGATCCTGCGCGGCTGCTGGTCTTCGGCGCTCGATCCGATGGCCTATTCGGAGACCGATCCGCGCAACGCCCGCGTGGTGATCGACGCCTGCAAGCCGTTCACCCGCCGCGACACCTTCCCGATCGTGGTCCGCGCCAGCAATGAGGTCGAGGAGCTGGTGCGCGGCAAGTTCGGCGCGTTTTTGCCGAAGTGACGGTGCGCGCTTGAACGAGAAGCTCGACCTCACGCTGAGCGTCAACGGCCGCGACCACGCGGTGCATGTCGAGCCGCGCAAGACGCTGGTCGACACCATCCGCGACGACTGCGGCCTGACCGGCACGCACATCGGCTGCGAGCACGGCTTCTGCGGCGCCTGTACGGTGATCGTGAACGGCGAGGCGGTTCGCTCCTGCCTGATGTTCGCGGTTCAGGCGCAGGGCAAGCCGATCCGCACCGTCGAGGGCCTCGCCAGGAACGGCGTGCTGCATCCGCTGCAGCGCGCCTTCATGGCGCATCATGGCCTGCAATGCGGCTTCTGCACGCCGGGCTTCCTGATGCTCACCGTCAGCGCGCTGGAGAAGAACCCGCATATCAGCGACGAGGAGCTGATCGACGTGCTGTCGTCGAACCTCTGCCGTTGCACCGGTTATCAGGGCATCGTCCGGGCCGTACAGGCCGCGCGCGACGAGATGCGCCCGCCGGTCATGGAAGCGCCGCCCTCCGAGATCGATCCCTCGCACGAGACTTCGACGGACGCCGAACCGGCCGAGCCGGAGACGCTCGGCCGCTGACGCGAGATCGCTAAGTTGCGCTGTAAGCCGCGCGGCCAGCCTTCGCCCAGTCGGGCGGCGTCCTGGCCCAGCGCTTGAGAAATTCGAGAAACCGCCGCGTCCGCTCCGGCAGATGCTCGCGGGTCGGATAGACCACGTAGATGTCGAGCTCGAGCGGCTCGTAGCCTGGCAGCACAGCGATCAGGCGCTTCGCCTTCAAATCGTCCGACACCATGTAGTACGGGTGCATCGCGATGCCGTGGCCGAGCAGCGCCGCCTGCTTCAGCGCCTCGCCGAAGTTCGACGCGACGCTGCCCTTCACGCGCACCGACACCTCGCCGGCCTTGTGCGAGAAGCGCCAGATGCTGGTCGGCGACTTCAGCGCGTGCACGAGACAATTGTGGCCGGCGAGATCGGCCGGCGTTTTCGGCGTGCCGTGCTGCTTGAGATAGGCCTTCGAGGCCACCAGCACCTGCGGCGCCTTGGTGAGCGGCACCGAGATGTGACCGCCGTCCTCCGGCGCGGGCCCGATGCGGAGCGACAGGTCGAGGCCCTGCGTGATCAGGTTGGCGCTGCCGTCGTCGAGCATCAGCGTGACGCGGATGTCCGGATAGCGCTCGGCAAAGCGCGTCACCAGCGGCAGCAGATGATGCGTGCCGAACGACGGCGGCGTGCCGACGCGCACGACCCCGCGTGGCTTTTCGGTGAGCTCGCGGGCGTCCGCGCCGATCGCCTCGTAGCCGTCGATCAGGAGCTGGGCCTGCGCCAGCGCATGCACGCCGGCTTCGGTCAGGCCGACATGCTTGGTGGTGCGGTTGAGGAGCTTGGCGCCGAGCGACTGCTCGAGCCAGGCCACGTGCTTGGTGGTCGCGGCCTTCGACATGCCGAGCCGCCGCGCCGCGCCCGTGAAGCTGCCGTCGCGCGCGACCTCGACGAACACCTCGATGCAGCGCAGCCGGTCCACGTTGTCGCCTCGGTTTCCGGAATCGAAACAGTCAATTTGCCAGTTCGCGGATTGGCGGGCTCGAAATCCCGGACCAAACTGCGGGCCTGGAAACAATAGCAAAACAATAGAACGAAGCGCAGTCCGGGAGGAACACGTGAGGCACAAGCTCTGTGCGTTGCTTTGGGTTGCGCTGTGCGCGGCCGGTTTGTCGTCAAATGCCGCGGCGCAAACCGCCGCCGACAAATATCCGGACAAGCCGATCCGGATCATCGTGCCGTTCGCGCCGGGCGGCTCGACCGACATCATTGCCCGCGTCATCGGCCAGAAGATGACCGAGCGCTGGGGCCAGAGCGTCGTGGTCGAGTCGCGGCCGGGCGCCGCGACCATGATCGGCACCCAGGCCGCGGCCAAATCCGATCCCGACGGCCATACGCTGGTCATCGTCGTCAGCAACCACGCCACCAATCCGTCGCTGCAGGACAAGATGCCCTACGACGGACTGAACGACTTCGAGTTCGTCAGCATGCTGACGCGGATTCCGATCGTGCCCTACACGAACCCGAAGTTCGAGCCGACGAACATCAAGGAGCTGATCGCGGCCGCGAAGGCGAAGCCCGGCAGCATCAGCTTCGGCTCGGCGGGGCCCGGCAGCATGACGCACCTCGTGGCCGAGATGCTGAAGCTGCAGGCCGGCATCGAGATGACCCACGTGGTCTATCGCGGCGGCACACCGTCGATGAACGATGTGCTTGCCGGACAGATTCCGATGACGTTCGCGACTGTGGTGCAGTGCTTGCCGCAGTATCAGGCCGGGCTGATGCGCGCGCTCGGCGTTGCGGCCGAGCAGCGCTATCCGGCGCTCCCCAACGTGCCGACGTTCAAGGAGCAGGGCGTCGATCTGGTCGCATCCGAATGGTACGCGCTGCTGGCGCCTGCCAAGACGCCGCGTCCGATCGTCGACAAGCTCAACGCCGAACTGCACCGGATCTTTGCGATCCCCAATCTCAGCGACCGCTTGTCGTCGATCGAGCTCGCGGCCTCGACGCCGGAGGAGGCGCGCGACTTCATCAAGAGCGAGACGGTCCGTTGGGCGCCGGTGATCAAGAAGCTCGGGCTCAAGGCGGAATAGTCGCAGCAGCGGCTTCGTTTCCGGTCGGCGCGGCACGGTTTATAGTGTGCTGCGCAATCGAGGAACACGAGTCATGAGCCTTGCGACCGTTTCGGGCCACTCCGCCAAAGCCCCTGCTTACGAGGACCTCATCGCGCGTGGACATGCCCTGGTGGCCGGTTTTGCCGACCGGGCGGCGCAATGCGAGGCCGACTGCCGGGTGTCGGACGAGGCTGTCGCGCTGTTTCGCCAGACGGGCCTGCACAAGACTCTGCTGCCGGCGGCCTATGGCGGATACGAGATGGGTTTCTCGGCGATGCTCGAAACGAGCTTCGCGATCGGCAAGGTCTGCGCATCGTCGGCCTGGGTGTGCGGTCTCTACATGGCGCACAGCTGGCTCGGCGGATTGTTTCCGCGGGAGGCGCAGGACGAGATGTGGGCGCAGGACCCGGATGCCTTCATCTCCGGCTCCTATGCACCGATCGGCAAGGCCACAGTGGTCGACGGCGGCTATCGGCTGTCGGGACGCTTCCCGTTTTCATCGGGCTCGCCCGGGGCCGCATGGAATCTCTGCGGCGCGATGCTCCCGATCGGTCCCGAAGGCAAGCCGGTGCCCGCGTTCACGCTGGTGCCGAAGGCCGACTACAAGATCGATTGGCAAAGCTGGCGTCCCGTGGGCCTTGCCGGAACGGGCAGCTACGATGTCCTCGTCGATGATGTGTTTGTTCCGGCCCATCGGGTTCTGCGCTTTTCCGACGCGGTCGGCAGCACCGCGCCGGGCGCCGAGGCGAACAAGAACCCGCTCTATCGCGAATCGCTCCTGACCGAGGTGCCGTTTGCCCTGGCGATGCCCGCGGTCGCGGCGGCGGCCGGGGCGCTCGAGCGCTTCATCGACGAGAACAAGGTGCGCCAGACGCATGGCGCCGTGGTGCTCGGCGGCAAGCGGATCGCCGACTTCCAGACCATCCAGAAGCGCGTCGGCGAAGCAGCGTCGCGCATCGACGCCTGCCGGCTGCTGGCGCAGCACGCGGTCGACTCGGCAGAACGCCAGGTCAGGCAGGACGGCAAGCAATCGATGGACATGCGGCTGCTCGGCCGGCGCACCCAGTCGTTCATCGCGCAAGAGGCCAAGACCGCGGTCGACCTGATCTTCGACGCGGCCGGCGGCCGGTGCTTGCAACACGGTCATCCGCTGCAGCGCGCCTGGCGCGACGTGGCCGCGGTCAATCACCACATCAGCCTTAACTTCGACGCCGTGATGTCGATGTACGGCCAGTTCGTCTTCGGCTTGCCGCTTGAGGGGCAATATTGAAGTTGGGTGTCCAGTTCCTGGAGTCTCTTCCAGTTGTTTTGCGTCGCGACCCACAACGGCGGTGTCATCGCCGGGCTTGACCCGGCGATCCATAAGCGGGTGCGGCTAAGGCAGTCTTACGTAAGATTTCCGCTGTCGAACGTTGGTCATGGACCCGCGGGTCAAGCCCGCGGGTGACGGCGGTGCGTGTTGCGCGGGTGTGCTTCCACGCAAGCAGGCAGCGCGCCGGAGCCTTCGCGATTCTAACCCCGCGTCCGCGTCAGCAGCTCCGGCCGCACCTCGGAGAGGTCGCTCACGCCCATGAGCGCCATGTCGCGGCCGACCTCGCTGCTCAACAGCTCGATGGCGTGCCGGACGCCGGCCTCGCCGCCGACCGACGCCGCATAAAGGAACGGCCGGCCGAGGAACACGAAGTCCGCGCCGAGCGCCAGCGCCTTGAGCACGTCGGTGCCGCGGCGCACGCCGCCGTCGAGGATCACCGTCATGCCGCGTGCGGCCTCCGCGACCTGCGGCAGCACGCGCAGCGGCGCCACCGCGCCGTCGAGCTGGCGGCCGCCGTGGTTCGACACCATGATGCCGTCGACGCCGCACTCCTTCGCGGCGCGCGCGTCTGCGGCCGAGAGGATGCCCTTGATGACCAGGCGGCCCTTCCAGCGCCGGCGGATGAGCCGCACGTGCTCCCAGGTGAGCCGGTCGCGTCCGCCGAGCGCACGCTCCAAGTTACGCGAGATCACGGGTGGGCCGCGGAAAGCGTCCATGTTCTCGAAATGCGGCATGCCGTGCTGCACGACGGTGCGTGCGAAGGTGCCGAGCGACCAGCCCGGATGGGTCATGACATCCCAAGCGAGCTTGGCGCTGGGCTTGATCGGAATGCTGAAGCCCGCGCGGACGTTGTTCTCGCGATTCGCCGAGACCGGCACGTCGACGGTCAGGACGAACACTTCGTAGCCCGCCGCCGCAACGCGATCGACCAGCGGCTCGATGCGCGAGGTATCGCCCATCAGATAGGCCTGGTACCACGCCGTGGGGCCTGCGGCGCGCACCTCTTCGAGCCGAATGAGCGACGCGGCGCTGAGAATCATCGGCACGTTCGCGGCGGCCGCGGCCTGGGCGAACACCAGATCGCTGCGGTAGGCGCATATCCCGGCCGCGCCCATCGGTGCGATGCCGAACGGCGCCGCGTAGGCGCGGCCGAACAGCATCTTGCCGTGGCTCCTTCCCGAGACGTCGACGAGCATCCGCGGGACGAAGGCGTAATCCTGGAAGCTGTCGCGATTGCCGTCTCGCGCCGCGTTGGTCTCAGCGCCGCCGGAGATGAAACCGTAGAGCATGCGCGGCAGATGCCGCCGCGCCGCGGCCTCGAAATCGTCGAGCGCGAGATAGCGCGCGAAGCGCGGGTCGGCCGCCGGCGGCTGTCGCACCGCGACGTTGGCAGCGACCGGCGTGGCTTGCGGCGTATCGGCCTGGATGGTGCTCATGGCTTGCGTTTCGCGAATTGAAACAAGCTGTCTCCGGATTGCGGGCTTCTCATCGCGCCAAGCCTGCCCGATATTTGCGCCAACCGGCAAGTCCGGGATTCGGAGGCGGGGCGACCGGCGATGAAGATCACACCGAACCAGGGAACGCTTGGCGCAAGGGTCGAGGGCGTCGACCTCGCAAAGCCGCTCGACCGCGCCGATTTCGCCGGTGTCCTCCAGGCGCTCGGCGCGCACGGCGTGCTGCATTTTCCGAAGCAGCAGCTCGACGCACTGTCGCTGAAGGCGTTCTCCGAGCGCTTCGGAAGCCTGCAGGGCTCGCCGACCGGCACCTACTGCGAGCCCGGCGTGCCCGAGGTGATGCTGCTGTCGAACATCGTCGAGAACGGCAAGGCCATCGGCCTCGCGGATGCCGGCCAGGACTGGCACACCGACATGTCGTACAACGCGCTGATCGGCTTCATCAATGTGCTGTTCGCCATCGAGGTCCCTCGGCGCGGCGGCAAGCCGCTCGGCAACACCGTTTTCGCCGACATGCACGCGGCCTATGACGACCTCTCGCCCGCAACGAAGTCGCGTCTGGAGAACGCGACCGCCACGCACGATTTCAACAAGTTCTGGGAGGAGATGCGCCGCCGCCCGGGCAGCACGCGCCCCGCGCTCACGCCCGAGCAGCGCGCCAACCGCCCGCCCTCGGTGCACCCGGTGTTCCTCACGCATCCGATCAGCGGGCGCAAGGTGCTCTACGCCAATCCGGGCTACACGATCCGCATCAACGAGCTGCCCGAGGACGAAAGCGACGCCGTGTTGGACCAGCTGTTCGCGCACCAGCTTCAGCCGAAGTACCAGTACGCCCACGTCTGGACCGAGGGCGACGTGCTGGTTTGGGACCACATCGGCACGCTGCACAATGCCATCCCCGACTACACCGCCGACGAGCACCGGCTGATCAAGCGTTGCCAGGTGATGGCGGACCGGGTGTTCGATCCGGCGTTCCTCAAATCCGCGATGATGGCCACCGCGGCGGAATAGGGCCGGCGCCGGCTGTTACGGCGTGTGTCGCGCCGTCACGGACTCAAAATCGATTGTCAGTGTTGCCCTGCACGCCGCTGCATTGGGCGTAGCAGGTTCGCGAGCAGGTCGCGCCGCTGTTTCCTGTGGCATTGCATTGGGACGAACACGTATCGAAGCAAGCCGGTGAGCGGCCGCTCTGTGCGGCCCTCCTTTGTGCGGTCGCGTTGTCGCTGAATGACAAGAGAACGAGCAGGAGCAGGGCGATGGCAGCTCCTGCGCTGGCAGCGATCTTCTGCAAACGGCGTTGTGCGGGCGACATGGAATGCTTCCCATCCTGTTCAGGTCGATGCGGGCCAAGGCGCAGATGAGCA